>JALWUI010000215.1:9561-9853 GCA_027082775.1 Candidatus Kapaibacterium sp. | reverse complement strand
ACCCTGGTGTGCTTTCGGTTTCCTGTTTTTTACTCTCCTGCGACTCCTGCTTCGCTACAAGGTGTTTCCAGGTCGAGCCGAGCAGCAATTCAATCAAAGCATTGAAGAGACTCGACTGTTGCTGGAACAGTTGAGCTCTCACTATAGCGTTCTGATCCCTGATAACCCGGCTTTACAACTGGCAGCGCATTTTTACGGCAAGATCCCCGTTTTTTACTCCTCCACCGATCATCTTGCAGCGGTCAATGCTCGATGGCGAGCACAAATTCAGGAAAATGCAAAACAACTGGCT
>JALWUI010000215.1:0-9551 GCA_027082775.1 Candidatus Kapaibacterium sp. | reverse complement strand
TCTGCTTTTGTGCCAGTCTTTTTCCACGATCCCCTCGATCATCCACGCATCCAGGCACGGGTAGCCATTTCTGCCGATATTCTGCGGCAATACACCCAGGAAGTTTTTACGCTGGAAGGTCAGGGAACAAAATTTCTCACCCGCCTTATATCGCTCATCTACCTTGGCGACTGGGTCAGCTACTGGCTGGCGCTGATGAACAATGTTGATCCATCGCCAGTTCCCATTATTCAAGAGCTCAAAAAACGCCTGGCAGCCTTGCCCAATTAGCAATGGCACGTTTCCTTCTGCTGGTGATAGGATGGCTGCTTCCTCCTCTGCTCAAGGCGGACCAGTGGATAATCTGGAACACGCAGAACTCGCAGCTCCCAACTGATACGATCACGGCAGTCTGTGAAAGCGTGACCGGCGTTGTGTGGGTTGGCACTCCACGAGGACTTTTGAGATATGCCGGGCAACTATGGACACGGTTTACGCCTTCGAATTCCGCTCTTCCTGACAGTGTGATTACCGCTCTGGCTATTGACGCGCAAGGACGTCTCTGGGTTGGTACCCGCTCTGGCGTTGCAATGCTGGATCAGTCACGCTGGTATCAGTACACGACGCAGAATTCAGGACTGGGCAATGACAAAATCCGTGCCATAGCAGCAGCACCCGATGGGAGTGTGTGGTTTGCTACGGCTGGCGGCGTTTTCCGATGGTATCTTCAGCAATGGACTGGCTACACAACGCAAAATTCTGGTATTCCCTCGAACAACATTCAGGCAATCACTATAGCTCCTTCTGGAGATGTGTGGATTGGGACGGAAAATGCGGGTGTTGCCGTACTCCACCAACAGCAGTGGAAACGATACGCAATGGACAATTCTCCTTTGCCTTCCAATATCGTCCTGGCACTCTATGCCGCAACGGATGCTATCTGGATTGCTACCTGGGGCAATGGATTGGTCAAACTCTCCCTGCCCGATTCTTCCTGGTCATTCTACACCGCCGCAACGTCTCCGTTACCGCACGACTGGATCAAAATGATCACAGCAGATCCGTGTGGCGCTGTCTGGATTGGAACTCGTGCAGGCGGATTGGCAATGACCGATGGTTTCGGCTGGGAAAGCTGGCAACCAACGAACTCTCCGCTTCCCGACTTTTTCGTTCGCTCTCTGTGCACTCCTGCTGCCGACCGCATCTGGATCGGGACCAATCGTGGGCTGGTGCTGTTTCAACCATCAGCGGCGTTGATGCTTACCATCGATTCTACCATTATCGATTGCCATAATCCTGTTTTGCAGGGAACGCTCACAACGCGCGGGCAATTTGCGCCCAACAACCAGTTCGTCTTTATTCTGGAACAGCCCACTCGCAGCGATACCCTGAATCGTCTCACAGCCCACTGTTCCGTATCTTTCCTCTTTCCCCTGGCAGACCTTCTGGAAAACCCTTTCTTTTTCCTCCGGGTTCTTGCCACCGATCCGGCTGTTGGAACGCTTTCGGACACACTCCGCAACACAATGCCATTGCCCACCATCGACGGTGACTCCGCCTTTTGTCAGGGGGATACAATATGGCTGCGCGTGAGAGAACCATTTGCACGCTATCAGTGGTCGACCGGCGACACGACAGCAGCCATTCCGATCACCGACGGAGGAACGTACGCTGTCACCGTTACTGATTCGAGCGGATGCAGTACAACGCGCCGTTTTACGGTAACCGCTTACCCTCGCCCTCAGATTCGCGCTTCGGCAGACACTTCCATCTGTCAGGGAGAACCGGCATTCCTTTCCGTCACTGGTGGAACACAGTACCTATGGGAACCGACAGAGAGTTTAAACGATCCGACCTCACCCACTCCCATTGCCTTCCCCACGGAAACCACAACATACATCGTTCGAGGGATCAATGAGTACGGATGTGCGAATACCGACACGGTGATCGTCACCGTTCGCCCTTCACCACCGCCGCCACAGATTACCCAACGTGGCGATACGCTTATCGCTTCAGCAGCGGACAGCTATCAATGGTATCGCAATAACACTCCCATTGCCGGCGCAACGCAGCAGCGCTACGTTGTGACACAAAACGGACGCTACAAAGTACGAATTACGGATTCAACCGGGTGTTCCGCTTTTTCGGAAGAAGTTGAAGTCATTGTCAACAGCGTGCTCATCAGCCAACCATCTCTGCCATTTACCGCCGCCATCCGGAACTTTACCCTGAAGCTTTCTGCCGTTCCTCCACCATTTACTGTCCATCTGTATACACTCAACGGGCAACGATTCCTGCAAGCTACCAGCCTGACGCCAGATTTCCATCGGCGTCTTCCACTTGCAACTCCCGGTCCGGTGATTCTGATGATCCAAACGACACATCGATGGTACCGTTGCCTGCTTTTTGCCCAATAGCCTGCTGACTTTCGGATTGTGCTGATGGAAATCAGCTCCTTTCGGTGGCTGGAAGCGCACTGCTGTATGCAGCTTTTATCTCTTTCGCTGACGGAAATCGGCACTTCCAGCAATTGCCGACTGAAGTCGCCGCTCCCGCTCAGATCCAACATGGCTTTTCCACACCAACAGGATGTTTTAAGTGTCTTAATACCACAAGCAAACAAACGGAGAGCGATGAAGGATCTGCAAACCCCTGCGCAGCGGCACATCTACCGATTTCGTGTCCAGGAAGCCGGATGGCTGCTCAACGTCTTAGCGGATCATCTTCCTTTCTCCAAGACCCATATCAAAAAAATTCTCAACCGTGGAGCAGTATGGATCCGGCGTTCCAATCGCCGGCTCCGCCGAATCCGCCGGGCAAAAGCCTGGGTACGCCCCGGTGACTTTCTTGAAGTCTACTACGATCCAGCCTTAGAAAAGCTTCAACTTCCCACTCCAGAGCTTCTGGCAGACCATCAACGATTTACGGTCTGGTACAAGCCACCGGGGGTGCTTTCTCAGGGAACAAAATTTGGGGATCACGCTTCTCTTCTCCGCTACGCTACCCAATCATTGCAGCGACCAGCTTTCCTGATCCACCGATTGGATCGAGCGGCTTCGGGATTACTCCTGCTGGCGCACACTCGTACGGCAGCGGCTGCTCTGTCAGCGCTATTTCGAGAACACCGGGTGCAAAAAGTGTATCGTGCAGAAGTCTCTGGAAATGTTACAGCGCAACTCCCGGCAACTGGCTATTTCGACACTCCCATCGATGGAAAACCTGCCCGAACCTTTTATACCGTGGATCAGTACGATGCCGAACGGGACATTTCTCTGCTGACCCTAACACCGCAAACTGGACGATTGCACCAGATTCGCCGGCACTTAGCCGCTGCCGGATTTCCCATCATCGGCGATCGCACCTACGGAGGAATTCCGTCGCCAACTGGCTGGCTCCACCTCACAGCCGTTCATCTTTCGTTTCGCGATCCTGAAACCGGCAAAGTCCAAACATTCACTCTACCAGAGGACAAAATTCTATGGAGCTCGCCACTGAACACTTAGAACGATATCGAGCTATTATTCCAGAGTGGGAAGCTTTTCTGGAAAGTCTCCAGCATCCGCTGCCCACAGTTCTCTGGACTAACACGCTGCGCATCACACCGGAGGAGTTAGTGGCAATTTTGCGCGAAGAAGGCATTGCTGTAACGCCGCTGCCCTGGTATCCCGGCGCTTTCCGTGTCCAGTCCGAACATCCCAGTCCCGGAACAACGTGGGCGTACTTTGCAGGACTTTTCCATATCCAGGAAGAAGTCTCCCTGCTTCCCCCTTATCTCTTACAACCGAAACCCAACGAACGGATTCTGGATCTGTGTGCTGCACCGGGCAACAAAACGGCGCAAATAGCAGTGATGATGGGAAATACCGGGACAGTGGTCGCAAACGACCATAACCGTCACCGGGTCGGCGCTATCCGGGCTGTGGTCGATCGACTTGGTCTCATCAACGTGAGTATTCTGGTCAGCGATGGCACTTCTTTCTCACCCCGTAATGGAACGTTCGACCGCGTGCTGGTCGATGTTCCGTGCAGTTGTGAAGGAACGTCCCGAAAAACACCGACGGTCTTAGCCCAATGCTCCCTCCACTTCTCTCAGCGCTTAGCAAAGCGGCAACTGCTTCTGCTCAAGCGAGCAGTGGAAGTATGTCGTCCCGGTGGCATCATCGCTTACTCTACGTGCACGTATGCCCCTGAAGAAAACGAAATGGTTGTGGACCAGGTTCTCCAGCTTTTTCCTGAACAACTGGAAATCCTCCCAATTACCCTTCCCAATTTCACTTTTTCCCCCGGATTAACTGCGTGGCAGGGACACGAACTGAACCGCAACCTTCGCCACACGCTGCGCGTGTATCCTCACCAGAATGACACTGGTGGCTTCTATGTTGCACTACTCCGAAAACGCCAATGAAATTCCGGCCCGAACAATTTCAACGATGGCAACCGTGTCCTCCGGACATTCTTGCTCCGCTGCTGCAGTATTTGCATCGCCGTTTTGATCTTCCCCTCGACCTCCTGCAGCAGTATCAGTGGTTACAACAAAATCTCAAGACGCTTGCACTCACGCACCCTGCGCACCAACCACCACAGAAGCCGGAGCCGATGGCAATCGGCATCCCAGCACTGAAGCTGGGCGGTAAAATTCCCAAAATTACTTCTGCTGCTGCCCGCTTTTTCGGAACGGCGGCAACGAAACACGTGGTAGAGCTTCCGGATCGCTCAGCACTCCAGTCTTACCTTGCGGTCGCCCGTTTCCCACTCTCGATGGATGACTGCATTCAGTGCACAGAAGCGGGGGTTGTCATCGTGCGCTATCGCGGCATCCCTATAGGCACAGGATTTCTCAAGCTGGATTCTCCTGATACTCCGATCCTGCAAAGTCAATTCTCAAAATAGTTTCGTGCTGACTGCAGCGCTGCTCCCTTCTTCAGATGACTTTCTCCTCCTTCACCAACCTGCTCTTCCCAGCCGTAGGCATCTTGCTCTACCGGGAGTGCGCACCTTAGGATGCATCTTCTTTGCCGGCGACAGCCAGCGCTCCCAGCTCATCAGAAGCACACGTTCTCAGGCGTGCATCCATCAAGAGCGTACACTCCAGCGTGGATTCTTCCACCTGCTACCGACTCAGGCAGTGCTACTCCACATACGGACAGGCAACCCAATGTCCCGGTGATTTCTCGATGAGTGGCGGCACTGCTTCAGCGCATTCTGGACGTGCAATGGGGCAACGAGTACGGAAGGGACAACCGCTGGGTTTCGCTAACGGCGTGGGCACATCGCCTTCTAACACAATGCGTTTCTTTCCTCGGCGCGATGGATCAGGGTGCGGTACAGCAGAAAGAAGTGCTCTGGAATACGGATGCTTCGGATGGAAATAGACCTCCTCTGAATCTCCAATCTCCACGATATGTCCCAGATACATCACGGCAATACGGTCACTAATATGCTCCACCACTGACAAATCGTGTGCAATAAAAATATACGCCAGTCCAAACTCTTCCTGCAAATCTTCCATCAAATTGATCACCTGCGCCTGTACGGAAACATCCAGGGCGGATACCGGCTCATCGCAGACGATGAGATCGGGATTGGTTGCCAGCGCGCGGGCAATACCAATCCGTTGCCGCTGTCCACCGGAGAATTCGTGCGGAAACCGCATCGCGTATTCTGGCTGCAAGCCAACCTTTTCCAGTAACCAGGCAACCTTTTCCTTAATTTCTTTCTCCCCCATTTCCGGATGGTGCAACTCCATCGGCTCGGCGATAATCTGCTCCACCGTCAGCCGCTGGTTGAGCGATGCATAAGGATCCTGGAAAATCATCTGCACATAGCGGCGATACGGTTTCATTTCTTTTTTGGAAAGTCGCAAGAAGTCAACGGCTTTGCCATTCACGTAGAAATGCACGTGCCCATCGAGGTAGACATCGGGGGCGATATGGCGGAGAATATTCACAACAGCTCGACCCACCGTTGTCTTACCGCACCCTGATTCGCCAACGAGACCCAGTGTTTCTCCCCGGTGAACGGTAAAGCTAACACCATCGACAGCTTTGACCTCTGCAACTTTGCGCTGTAGCACACCACCGTAAACGGGGAAATAAACCTTTAACCCTTCAACTTCCAGCAAAATGTCTTTTTGATCACTGTTGGGAGCTGCCATCAGACTTTTGCTCATTTGTGGATATTTCCGGCTGAACCAGGTGGCAGCGAACAAAATGACCGGGGCGAACTTCAACCAGATCAGGCTCGACCGTATCACAAATATCAATTTTCACCGGACACCGGGTACAAAACTTACATCCCTGCGGCAGCTCTAAGATGCTGGGAACGTTGCCGGGAATGGCTTTCAATCGTGCTTTGCGCTGCTGTTTCTCTGGCAACGGAATGGACTCCAGCAACCCTTGCGTATAGGGATGGAGCGGATTGGTAAACAACTCGTGGATCTCCGCAATCTCTTGAACCTTTCCGCCATACATCACCACGACCCGATCGCAGGTTTCAGCAACCACTGCAAGGTCGTGGGTAATGAGCAGAATAGCTGCTTCCTGCCGCTTTTCTTTCAGCTCCAGCATCAAATCCAGGATCTGCGCCTGGATAGTCACATCCAGCGCCGTTGTCGGTTCATCTGCAATTAAAAGGGCGGGATTACAAATCAGTGCCATAGCAATCATAACCCGTTGCCGCATTCCCCCGGAGAACTGGTGCGGGTAATCTTTGAGCCGCTTTGCAGGATCCGGTATGCCAACGGCGCGCAGCATTTCAATAGCCCGCTGACGCGCTTCTTCCTCGCTCACGTCTTCGTGTGCTAACACTGTCTCAATAAGCTGCATGCCTATGGTATACACCGGATTGAGCGAGGTCATCGGCTCCTGAAAGATCATTGCGATCTCATAGCCCCGCACCTTGTACATCTCTTCATAGCTGAGCTTGAGCAAATCCCGCCCTTTATACCAGATTTCGCCGCCCGCAATAAAGCCCGGTGGCTGCGGTATCAACTTCATAATCGACAAAGAAGTCACAGACTTTCCGGAGCCTGATTCTCCTACCAATCCCAGCACTTCCCCTTTGAGAATATCGAAGCTGACACCATCGACGGCTTTTGCCGTTGCTCCCTCGATATCGAAGTATGTTCGCAAATCCCGTATTTGAACCAATGCTTCTGCCACTTGCTCCGTTCCTTTGTTACCGCAACCGTGAAAAGACTTTTGGATCGAAGGCTTCGCGAATCGCTTCGCCAATGAACACGACCAGCAGCAAGGTCAAAAACATTGCAGACAGCGGAACGATCACAAGCCACCACTTGGTCAAATGCTGCAATCCTACACTCATCATCTGTCCCCAACTCGGCGTTGGCGGTGGCAAACCGAATCCCAGAAAATCCAATCCTACCAGCGCAGCGATACCGGCAACGATCGAGAAGGGGAAATACGTAATGATCGGGACCAGAGAGTTCGGCAAAATATGCTTCAACATAATTTTATGCGTTGGCACTCCAATAGAGACCGCAGCGGCAACGTAATCCTTGGCTTTTTCCCGATAAAACTCTGCCCGCATTAAGGTTGTAATCCCCACCCAGCGCACCAGAGAAAGCAAAATAATCAGCAGAATAAAATTCGGGCGAACGATCGAGGCAACAATAATGATCAGAAACAGCGTGGGAAGGGAAGACCAGATTTCAATGAGCCGCTGCATATAAATATCAAACTTTCCGCCAAAGTATCCCAGCATACCGCCCAATGGGACGCCGATGGCGTATTCAAAGAATGCCAGAATCAAGGCAAAGGAGATAGACACAAAGAATCCGTACGCCATTCGGGCAAAAACATCGCGACCACGATCATCGGTACCAAACAGACGCGGTGCCGAGCCATTTTTGGTCTCGAACGGCGCCATAAACGGCTCATTCCCCTCAACCCCGATATCCTCAATAGGACCGTACGGATACGGCGGCATAATGACAATGTTATCGCTGCCTTCTGCCTCCCACTCTTCCTTCAGTCGTCGGTAATTACATTCACCGGGATTGTCCTCCTGACCAAAGAACTTCCCGCTGTAAAAATAATTCATCCCGAAAAGTTTACCGATGAGAAAATTTTCTACCAACATCTGCTTCACAGCGGGGAAATACCACTCGCCATTATACCGAACCGCAATAGCGCGGTTATTCACCAGCAGTGGGAGGAAAAAGGACAGAATATACGCTCCCAGCAGGATGAGGAAAGAGTAGTATCCCCGCTTCAAGCGTTTAAACTTCCGCCACCGCCGCTGCATCACCGTCAGGGACTTCGGCGGCTGTGCTTTTTGTTGTTGTTCCGTCCGATTCATTCACACTCTTCCTACTGGAACCGTATTCTCGGATCGACCATTGCCAGCACCATATCGGAGAAAATCGCTCCGAATAGCTTGATCAACACAGCAATCACTGCAAAAGAAAACACAATGGGGTAATCCCGCGTTAAGATTGCCTCAAACGAGAGTTTGCCAAATCCATCAATGTTGAACACCAGCTCAATAAAGTACGAGCCTGTCACAAACACCCCAATGATAAATCCGATATTTGCAGCGATGGGAATAACAGAGTTCCGCAAGGCGTGGAGCCAGATGACCCGCTTTTCACTCAGTCCCTTAGCAAAGGCGGTGCGGATATAATCCTGGCTCAGATTTTCCAGCAAAGAATTTTTCATCAGCACTGTCAGGGTTGCAAAGCTGGAAATGGTGTAGGACAACGTCGGCAAGATGGCGTGATACGCCCGATCCCAGATTTTTTCAAAAAACGAAAGCGATTCGTAGTCCGGCGATTGGAATCCTCCAAGTGGAAAAACATCCCAGAAACTGCCACCACCAAACAGGATCAACATCACCGCACCCAGCGCCCAGCCGGGGATGGAGTACCCAATAAACACCAGGATGCTGGTCACCAGATCAAACGGTGTACCGTGTTCCAGCGCCTTTTGAATGCCCAGATACGTACAAATCACGTAGCTCAAGATGAGAGCAATCAACCCAAACTGCAAAGAAATACGAATGCGTTCTTTGATAAGATTCAACACTGGCTCCTGATACACAAACGATTTCCCAAAATTCCCGGTCAGAATACCGCTAAACTCTTTGCGATAGATTTCTACCACCGTCTCTCCAAACCGCTCCCGTTCTTTTCCGATATACCATCCTTCAACCGGCTTCGATGGATCGTCTGCATTGACCAGCTTATACTGGCCATTTTCTTTGACCACCATCAGGCGTACTCCCTCGCCGACTGGCTTTGGCTTACCGGGGCGGAGATACTGATAATCGGTTTCTCTGGGATAGACCCCCAGCCAGATGAGATACCGCAGATAAATTGGTTTGTCGAATCCATAAAAACGCTTTAGCTCCTCGATAGCTTCTGGAGGAATCTCTGTCGTTCCAAACACATCACCTCCTCCTCCTTCAGTGGCGGCTGCCTGTTGCAACTGCATTATGCGTTGCTCCAGCGGACCGCCCGGCGCTAACTGCACAATAAAAAACACCACAATGGTCGCTCCTAAAAAAGTCGGGATGGTCAGCAGAAACCGGCGCAGAAAATATTGGTACAACAT
>JALWUI010000214.1:17113-33158 GCA_027082775.1 Candidatus Kapaibacterium sp. | reverse complement strand
TTGTTTTCGACCACCATCGTTTTGGTGCCGATCTGCCCAACGGGGACCTGTCCAAAATCGACCCAGTCTCCGGCATTGACCTGCGTACCATCCACGCTGAATACAATCTGCTCCGCGCTGGCAGCTAAGCCATTGCCACTCAGAGGGACAATCTCATTGATCACGCCGGTAATATTCAGTTGACCGGTTTGCAAGCCTGCTGCTGATGGACTGAAGAAAACCTGAACAATAACAGCACTGTTACTTGCTGGCATTGGAACGGTCACTGTTTTCACCCCACTGGCAAAGTGGAAATCATTGCCGGTAATGGTCAGCACTGCATTACCCGCCACGCCACTTTGATTCCGCAAAATCAGATTCTTGCTGAAGGTCAATCCGACCGGGACAGTCCCAAAGTTCAACTGTGTCGGATACACTGGCAACGCTGTCGGATCATTAAGCACTTCACCAACCACAGTAACAGTCAAAGCACGCCGTGCATTCGAAACCCCCGTACCAGATCCATCGGACAACTGAAATTCCGCATTGTATGTTCCCGGCTGGGTATTTAATGCCGGCTGCTTGAGCCGTACGTACAACAACCACGGTTGTACATCACTAACCACGATCGGATTGTTGGCTGACGGATTTGCCCAAATGGAAGGATCGCTGAGATTGCCATCGGGCACGACCTGACCATTTGCATCATACGTACCACGAACGAAGTATTTCCCCTGATTACTGACAAATTCAAACATTCCCGCACCAGCACCGGATAGTGTTGGGACCTGATAAATTTCGACATCGACGACGCTGCCGCGGGTCAGCGGAATGCCGACGCTGTTTTCATCGAAGCTTGCGTAAGTTTGCCCAATAGCGGCTGGCGGCGTTTGCACTAAGGTAGGTGCAACCAGAATTGGCGATCCAATGCGCCCTTCGATCCGAATGACACTGACTGGACCATTGGCAGCACTATGCTGAATATGAAGTTCCGCTTCCTTCTTGCCCGGAGCAACTCCTGCGACGGTCATCTCGATGGTAACAAAGACATCACCGGATAATGTCGCTGGAACCGTAGACGTAATCCGGAATAAAGCTGCGTCGGGACCCGCAAAGGAAACATTTGAAATTTCAATTGGCTCATCCAGCGGCAACTGATCCGCACTGATCATAATCGTGCGAATCAAAGGCTGCGTTTCGCCCGCTTCTCGCTGTCCCATATCCAGCACATTGTTCGGATCCAGCAGGTCCAGATTACCATTATCCGGATCAACCGCCGTCAGCGATGCATAGTATCCAGTAACCTGATCCGTATAAGCGCCCTGCGGTGCATCGTTATAGAAGGTTGCTGTGAGCGTTTGCTGCCCTGGCTGGCTCACCCCTTGAATACCAAACACCACATCAACATCCTGCGATGCTCCTGCAGGCAGCGTAAAGCTCGACGGAACAGGTGTGGTAGTTCCTGACAGATAGGTCTGGAAACTCCCTACATCACCACCCCATTGGACGTTACTCACACTAATAGGATCCTTCGCCGACGTATTCCATAAGGTCAGGGTCTTTGTCGTCTGGCGTCCAATCGTTCCGAAATCCTTGTCACCAATCAAATACAGCGATGGCGGCGAGATAAAAGCACCACAATCGGGAAACTGCATACTCCGTGGATCGCCATTGATATCCGTTGTCACTTCGCTGAGCGGCGTTGCCGTAAACTTCGCCGCCGGTGAATTCCACGGAATGCGATAGTCGTTGTCCAGCAGCGGATCTGCTGCCACAGAATTTGCATCCTGCCCACTGGCAGCTTGATAGGAGGCTAAATCTCCATAAGCAGTCCATATATACGCCCCAGGAAAGTTAAATCCACTGCTGCCGTTGGCATACAACACATTGTGATCACTATTCAGCGCTCCACCACTGGGGGAATACCATACGCACATATTATAGCCTGTGCCGCCGCGGGTAATCGCCACGATATTATTTTGAACATCGGTCATTGCTCCACCAGCGTTCCACTCCGTAACTCGAATCCCAACGCTGTAAGCGCTTGTAGCTGTAGGATCCGTTAAGGCCAAGGTATTATGGTAAATTTTCGTTGTACCCGAAGCCCCGGAATTGTACACATAAATAGTATACAGGTAGCCAGTAGTATTCAGGTCATAAAACAAATTGTTGGCGATCAGCGTAGTTCCATTGACCTGTGATCCATTGTAGATGTACAAAGCGTTCGTATAGTAAGAGCTTGCCGATGGTCCAACCGTGTGTATCCGATTGCGCAGAATCTGTGCATCATTACAGTTATTGAGATAAATGCCATAGAAGGAACTCAGCATCGACCGATTTGCTCGATGGAGCTCATTAGCTACACATGCGATGTTCTGGGCGTAGCTAAAGTACATTCCGTAATAGTAAAAGTCGTGAATAATGTTGTTCATAAACGTCACATTCGCAATGCCACCACTGAAGTTATACAGGTAGATGGCGTAATATCCTCCTCCAATTATTTCATTGTTTGCAAACACTGCGTTGTTTAAACCAGCATTGTATACCTCGATTACCCGCGTACTCCAACTGGTATTGGTCATACCAGCATCCAGGATACAATTCTGGACCACGATGTTGCTATTACTTCCCTCGAAGTCTATAATCCGATATGAACCGCCTCCTGTATATCGCAAAGTAATTGCATTGAGTATCCAGTTACTGGCATTTCGGAATAGCACGATCTGATAATTCGGATAAGAAAAGCTGCTCGGTTGAAACACAACATCTGCCGGATTGCCCGTTGCTGACTGCAACGTTACAGTATAATCGGGATCGGAACTGACAAAGGGACCCAGTTCCATCACATCAGTATAGGTCCCGGATGCCATATCGAACCAGACATTCCCTACAATCCCACCTTGATCCAGAGCGGTCAGTGCATCTCCAAGGGTGGGGAAATCAGAGCTGGAAGTTCCAACCGAATAATGACCAATCAGCGCTGGACGCAGCGTTTCTTGATCAGTATTGTTCGATGCAACGTCATCAGCGCCACCATTGACTTCCAGAATCGTCACCACTAAGGTTACTAGACTTTGCAAATTGTAAGGGGTAGAAAAGCTCAACGTCGCCGATCCTTCGCTGGGAATATTGAGCCCAGTAAAGACCTGCTGAACGGTGGTTGTACCGTCACTGTACTGCAACCGCACCGAGGTGATCGGCGTTGTGCGGATATTGACTATCTTGACAGTCACTGTGTTGTTGCCCGGCGGCGCTGGCTTAACTGGCGACATCAGTACAATCGTCGCATCCAATCCAGTCGGTGTAAATTCATCAGCACCAATATCGGGAGCAACCGTATTCCGAACGTTACCGTCAATATCCTCATCAATTCCCACATAGGTTCCAGCCCCGTTGAGCAAGGGTTCGCTCACGTGCAGGTCGGTCGTTGATGTAAACCCTGGGTCCACATCCAGCGAATGTGTATCCCATCCTGTTCCATTTTGCCAGGCGCTGAGCGAGTTGCGATTACCATTGTAGTAACAGTACCGGGACGAGGATGCCGTGTAGATATCATTGTAATCCATCATCCCAATGCCATTGCCAAAGCCATAAATCGCATATCCATTGCCAGTATTCGCAAAAACATTGTTGACAAAGTTGACATTCGTCCCATAAGCACCGAAGTACAACGCTCGTCCATAGCTGGAAGCACTGGCACAATTGATGTTGTTGTGATAGAAATTCAGGTGAGAGCAGTAATAAACGTACGCTCCGTAGGCAGAATAGCTATAGGAAGGATCGCCTATCTGGATAAAGTTGTTTGCTACTAACGCAGGATTAGCATCTGTCCCGCTGACGCGATAGAGATAGAGCCCATATCCCCCTCGGGAACCAGCAACCGTGTTCTTCGTGTACGTAAAGCCGTTAACGTATCCGAAATAGTGCACGTACATAAAGGAATAGGTCGAATTCGTTTGCGCGCTGTTCCCGGATACCGTGACATCATCCACGTAGTAGCAATAAATGCTCCGGTAGTAGTAGTTGGTAAAGGTATTGTTTAGAATCTGGAGTCCCGACCCGTGCGTACCCCAGCTTCCATACCAGTAAATACCATAACTACCGTTGTTAAAAGTGTTGTTGCGAATAATGTTGTTGTTGTTTTGAGGTGTAGAAGATGCATAGGAATAGATGATTGCTCGATAATAGGAACTACTACCACCAACGCCTTCGAAAACATTTCCATCCAGAATATTGTGATTTGCCCCATTGTAAAACTCCACGCACCGGGCATAATACGTGCTCAGTGGCTGAATCGTCGTATTCTTCCACGTCACATAGTCTGCGCCGTCGAACCGAACTACCCAGTTATCTGATGATCCAGTGCTGTTATATTGGATAACCACATCGGCAGGATTACCTGATTGGGACTGGAAGGTGACGCGGGCATTGGGTCCTGCGCCCGGAATTTCCGGAATGGTTATCTGCTCTGTATACGTGCCTGACTTAATGTTAAAGGTAACGTTACAGCTTACCCCTGCCGAAGCAACCAGATTGACTGCTTCCTGAATCGTTGCAAAATCCGACGGGGCAGGTCCAATAGTATACGTGCCACAGAGTGCCGATGCCATCACGGCATCATACTGGTCATTGCTGGGATTGTCATCCGTTGTATTGTTGGGATTTTCCGTCCACACGGAGAAATTATACAATGAACCACTGGCAAAGGTCCAATTCCCCAGTACAACTTCAGCAGTCTGCCCAGTTCCTAAGGAACCTGTCCAATTAATTGTTCCCTGTTGTGTCCCATCGACCGACCATTTGATCGTTACACTGGTCAGGGTTGCCGCACCAAAATTCTTCAACTCTGCCTTCACCTGATACGTCCCCGGCGAAAAGGGAGAAACCGGAGCGGTAATTGCAGTAATGCCCGCGTCGTTCTGTGGCAATTGCCATCGATAAATTGTCCCGGACGCCGGATACTGTGAATTATTCAGGTAACACTGGTCGTTATACGATGTCCCCTGCTGCGGACTGGACCAACTGCCACCGATGTTGACTCGAACATTATTGAAATCCGTGCGGGTTGCTCCCCGAAGTCCAACTTCCTTGGAATACCAGGAAGACGTTGTGCCTGTAAAGGAACCATAATGAATTTCAATCTTATTGGAGGTTTCATACAGCCGAATCTGGAAATTGTAAAGATTGTTCTGATAGTAGCGCCGCCAGTTCTTCCACTGGATCACGCAGACACGGTTTGGTGCTGATCCAATGGTCTGGATTCGGAGTTCTCCATTGGAGTTACTCCCTTTCAGGTCATCGCCCAGCGCCGAGACAACCCCGGATCCCGTATAAGTTGAACTTCGAGAAATAGGATTTGGAACGTACGAACCAAAGCTGTTGGAACCAAACCAGATAAAGCCATTGGTGTTGACCGATATCGTCGTGTAATTCTGCCCATTAAATGTAAAGGTAAATCCAATAGACTGCCCAGTGTACGTTACATCATCGGCACCTCCTGTCGCTAACACAGTCCCGCCACTGATTTCCTGATAGGTCCCGCTGACAACCGAAAATGCATAGCTGGAAAGATCCGCCCGTGCGGTAATGAGAGTGATACCAAAGACTACAACAAGGGCAAGGGCAAAAGAACTGTACCGCTTGTTCATGAGAATATACCCCTGGTTTAATGAAACATTCCCCTACAGTTTACACTGTTACTCTTTTTCAAGAATTTCTAAGTTACGAAATTTTCCCCAATTGCCAGATGAAGTCTAAAACAAACGAGACAGCAATCCGGTTACATTTTCCTGTTTCTCTGTCCACCGTAATCTGGAGCAAAATCTTCAAAGTCATTGGATATTTCCCGAATAGTTTGTAACTTACGGAAGTTTTAAAATGTTTATATCGTGGTCAAACAAACAGGGGCAAGCAATGAATCAGCGGTTCACAACATTTGTCATCGTCGCATTTTTCTGGAGTAGCGTTATAGCGCTGCTGGCACAGCAAGGTCCGGAAGATCCAGCCCGCGCAAAATTCCGCTCTATGCTTCCCTCGCTTCTACTGGGGAACACCAATGCCGGAACAGAATTCTATTTCTCGTTTCCGCCGTGCTACGAAGTACCGATGGCCGGTAACAGCGTACGGCTCTATATTTCGTCTGGCGTCCGCACCTTAGTCACCGTTGAAGTTGAAGGCACTGGGTACTTCAAACAGAAGTACACGATCCCCAACGACATTATTGACTTTGAAATTCCGCCCGCTCTGGGACAGCCGTATCAAAAAAATCCTCGAGACCCTGCTCCACCAGATCAAATATACCACGGCGCCGCTGTGCACGTTACAGCGGAAGACCCCATCATCGTGTATGGAGTGACCCGCTTTCGGTGGACCAGCGATGGATTTTTAGCAATCCCGGTTTCTGCCTTGGGACGAGAATATCGCATCGCTTCCTACGCTGATATGAGTGCGATGTACCCCGGCTACGAACTACCCAGCGAAACCACGATTACTGCCGCATTCGACGGGACGACCGTCGTCTTTGAAGTTGGAGGCAACATTATGACTCGAACCGCCTCCGGATGGAAGCCGGGCGATCGGAAAGTCTTTAATTTGCAAGCGGGTGACGTATTAGTAGTATCGACCAAGACCAAAGAAGGGGATCTGTCAGGAAGCCGTGTGATTGCAACCAAACCGATCGCTGTGGTTTCAGGGAACCAGTGTGCAAATATTCCCACCTACATCCGATGGTGCGATTATATTTCCGAAATGGAACTGCCAACTCACACGTGGGGAACTGTCTACCACGTTACCCGAATTGCCGGACGCAAAAAGAATTCTTACATCAAGGTCTTCGCCAAGGAACCCAACACTACGGTTTACATCAACGGTCAACCAGTTGGACTGATCCGCAAAGCGTGGGGAATGGAAGGAGAGGCATTCTTACACCAGCGGGTTTCAGAAGAAGAGCCCGGAGCATTCTTAGTTCACGCCGATAAACCCATCTACGTTGTACAATACAACACAGGTCAGGAAGACGACTGGGTTCCTTCCGATCCTTTCCAGTTAGTGCTGACCCCCTTAGAGCAATTCCAGACGGAGATTGTCTTCAACACTCCCGGCATTCGGGGAACCAACCGTGGCTTTACCCGCAACTACGTAAATCTGGTATACCAACTGGATTCCGGCGATGTTATTCCGGATGACTTAGAGTTTGCCGTCGTGAACAACGGTCAATTCCAATGGCGGAAAGTTAAAGAGCTTTTCGGTCCCTTCCCTGGCGACATTTTTCCATTTGAAATCAATGGTAAAAAATTCGCTGCAAAAACGCTGGAACTGCCGGGCGATGGCGTTTACCGCATCCGTTGCTCGAAACCCTTTGCCGCCTATGCGTATGGATTTAGCGATTACGATTCTTACGGCTTCCCCACCAGCGTTGCTTTAGCAGATCTCACTGTGCCTGACACAGTCGCTCCCAATCCGACCTTTACCATCAACTGCGATACTTCTGAAATCTCCGGTGAAGTAGAAGATCTGCCGGACAATCCAGCAGTCCGCAGCAACTTAGCCAAAATTGTTCTGGATCCTCTCCAGAGCTACAACTATACCCTCACCTACAAACGGTTTGTTCCTGGAGAATCCTTCAAAACCAGTTGGTCACTGAAGGTCGACACCTTAGACAAGCCTGCCCACGCTGTCGTTATCTTTACCGACCGTGCAGGCAATGACACGACCATCGAATTCCACTACCGTCCCTATTTAGTTGCGCTCCATCCACCCCAACTGGACTTTGGCGTGCTGAAGAAAGGCGAACAAAAAACATTGACAGGATGGTTGGTCAATCTTTCCCAGGAATCTTCGGTCACCATCACCCGGCTGGAGCTTCAACAGGGATCGCAAGGATTCGAATTTGTCACGAATATGCCGCTTCCGGTAACGCTCCAACCCGGTGACTCGATCCCGGTTGAAATCCGATTTACCGCTTCTGCTCCAGGAAAATATGAAGACTCGGTTGGACACGGCAACGACTGTGTCTTTGGATATGACCAACTCTTAGAGGCTGTGGTCAATGCACCGCGAATCGAGGTCAGCGATGCGGATTTTGGAAAAGTTGTTGTCAATGACGTTGCCCGCCGCGACGTTACAATTTCCAATAACAGCGACGCACCGGTGGTCATTTATGGCTACACGGGACCCAACAATCCCGTGTTTACGCCGCTACTGTCCCCCGATGACTTTCCAATGACCTTAGCACCGAAGCATCGCTACACTTTCCAGGTCGAATTCTCACCTACTGCCACCCGGACGTATTCGGACCAGATCATTTTCAGCAATGATGCGCAGGAAATCGACAGCATTGCGGTTTTGGTCGGTGAAGGAATCGAACCGGGGCTACTGGTGCAAAATTACGACTGGGGACGGAAGCGAGTCTTTACCGGCCCGTATGCTGGTGAAATCGTGCTGGAGAATACCGGAACAGCAGATGTTTTGATTACTCAAATTACGCCCGTCGCAGGCGGAGACATTGATCAGTTTAATCTGCCGGATTTTGCTCAGTTGCTCCCGCTCCAGCTCAAACCCGGTGAAACCAAGACGATCCCTGTGGAGTTTGCTCCGACGGCTGAAGGACCACAGGAAGTCGCAGTCGAGTTTACGTACAACAAGGCAGGGCAGCCAGCAACGGAAACCTCGCGGCTGACCGGAATCGGGATTGTTCCACGGCTGACCACCGAAGATGTAGACTTTGGGCAAATGTATTTAGGAAATCCCAGCGTACAGCGGCAAATGGAAATTCGGGCACCAAAAGGCGAGTACAACGACTCGGTTGTTGTTACAGCATTTAATTTGCAACTTCTTCAGGCGGAAACAGATGAGTTCAGCTATAATCCTGTCTTCCGACGGAACGGTGTCCCTGTGACGCTACCGTTCACCCTTCAACCCGGGGATGTTGTCACCTTAGATGAGTGCTTCTTTGACGCCAAACAACCAGGCATTCGCACTGCTCAGGTGGAAGTGGTTACCCTGTATCCTGTGTACGATGACAATCTTCAAGAAACACCCGTCATCTCCAACTGGCGTGGTGAAGGAATTGCCGCTGGAGAAATCAGCGTAGGACAACCGAATGAACCTCGAATTTGCGAAACAGACACAGCACACATTCTCATTCCGGTCGAAAACACCGGCAACGCACCGTTCGATATTACCGACGTCCAGGTAACCGGCGGCGATGTCACAGACTTCTATGTCCCAGCATCTCAGCAATTTCCGGTCACGGTTCCAGCGCATGGCAGCGTAATTCTTACGGTTGTATTTGATCCTCAGCAGACCGGAACTCGCCAGGCAACGTTGACGATCTTCAACACAACCTTAGACAATCCTGAAGCAACGGTCGACGTTCAGGGCACCGCAGAGCTGTTTAGTTCAGCATTGACGATCCAGAGCAACAAGCAACGGCCAATTCCCTCTGAGCATTTCACGGTGACCATTGGGCTCAGCACGCCGATTGATGCCTTAGCACAGGTCGATCAAATTACGATTGAGCTTCAGTATGATGGGACACTCTTTGAACCGCTGGTGGATCAGATCACTGCGGTGCGCGCCGGCACTACAATCGAAAACATCCAGCGAGACGTTGGGAAATCCGGGCGTCTGCGCTTCGATATTCGCTTCCCATCCGCCGGACAGATCGACGCAGGCGACTTAGCCACGATCCAATTCCAGACGTTGCTCTCCGGAGCAACGAAATCCCCGATTTCCGCCACTGCAGTAGCCGTGGGCAACGAGTGCGTCGACATTACGCCAGCAAGCTACACGCAGGAAATTGGCGAGGTGTGTATCCTCAATCTCCGTACCGTCCGCCTTGCGCCGGGCAGCTATGCGCTCCTGCCACCCCAGCCAAATCCGATGGAGCGCACCGCTCACATAGACTTCAGCATCCCCTTTGAAGACCATGTCTGGATCGGACTCTACAACAGCGAAGGAGAACTCGTCCAGGTGCTGGTAGACCAAAAACTCCAGCCAGGACAATATCAGATCCAGCTCCAGCGCGAACTTCTCCCGGCTGGAACATACTTCTGCCGGATGAAGTCCGGACGGTATACAAAAACCCAGCGCTTGATTGTGCAATAAACCTCTCAAATACCCTGCAAATGCTGAGGCGGCTCCCGGTAGAGGAGTCGCCTTTTTTATTCCTCTGATTACAGCCCTTCCCTGAGGATCTGTTACTACTCAGCATCTTTGCTGACGCTCCCGGTTTCCTTCCATCGATGAACTTCACCAGCAAAAACAACCTTCTCAAAATGTACAACAACCTTCTCAAACCTTGACAAAATTTGGACTTCGTTGGAGGATTTCTTATTTTTGCGGCAAATAGAAATACCCACTAACGGTGTATGTTGAACAAACCAAGGAGCGCAACAATGCGCACGCAAATGCGCCCGCATTTCTCTCCTTTGCGTTTCTTCAGCATCCTGTTCGTTTTACTGGGAAGTCTCGCACATCTCAAAGCTGATCTGAACGACTATTTGTTTGAAGCCGCGACAGGAACTTACCAGGAAATCACCGGGGGAACCGTGCTAACTACCGGTGCTCAGGACGCTGGCACTTATACCGCATCCATTGGCTTTCCTTTTAGCTTTAATGGACAGACGTACTCCAACATTGTCGTGAGTACCGAGGGTTTCATCTGGTTTGGCGCTTCTGGATTTGGGAACACTTGGTACCCAATCACCGATTACCAATCGTATTCGGGATCAGGTGTTGTATCAGCATTAGGGGGAAACCTTAAAGGGCAAACAAATGGCGAAATTCGGGTCCAAACCCTCGGATCAGCTCCCAATCGGGTTTGCGTCATCCAGTGGAAAAACTGGTCTCAGTGGTGGTGGAGTTCGCCGCAAACTACCTATAACTTCCAGATACGGCTTTACGAAACAACACAAAAAATTGAAATCCACTATGGCACCTTCACTATCAATGTCTCATACGCGTCTTATTCCTACCAGGTGGGAATCCGCGGTGAAATCCGATCTGAATTTCGCAATCTCATCGTCAATCAGAATTATCCCTGGTCTAACCCACAAGAAAGCTCCTCAGCGTATGGGGGATGTGTAGTAAGGACAACTCTTTACCCTGCCTCCGGAACGATCTATCGATGGTATCTTCCCCAGAATGACGGTGGAATTACCGCTATCACTGCCCCCTCCCCTCCTTTTGCTCCGGGCACCCATCAGATCAAAGTTCAATTACGAAATTTTGGATGGGCGACCTTACAAAGCATCACCATCAAATGGTCTGTCAATGGCACACAGCAGGGCAGCATTCAATGGACTGGATCCTTAGCAAGCGGACAGACGACAGAGGTAACGTTGGGGAACTGGACATTTGCAAATCGCACATGGTATGAGTTTGTCATCTGGACCGAAAATCCCAACAACGCCACGGATGAAAATCCCAACAATGACCAGCATAGCCGAACCTTTGGCGCTGCATTCTGCGGTACTTATACCATTGGAACTCCACCTTCGGACTTCACAACGATTCAGGAAGCAGTCGATCGGATCGCCTCGTCAGGAGTACGCTGCAATGTGATCTTCAATATTAAAAGTGGAACGTATACAGAGCAGGTAACCATTCCGGAAATTCCGGGCGCAGGACCTAATGCCCGCGTCACCTTCCACTCCCAATCAGGTAATCCTGCCGATGTGGTTATCCAATATAACAGCACTGGATCATCAGATAACTGGGTAGTTCGGTTCGATGGTGCAGACTATGTGATGTGGAAGAATACGACGATTCAGCCACTGAGCACGTATTATGCCCGGTGTGTGGAGTTTCACAATGGAGCAAATCACAATATTCTGGATGGAAATGTTTTCGAAGGCGTTAGTGGCAATGCTTCCTATTATGGGATCATCATTTACGCCAATGCATCTTCCACGGCTCAAAACAACAACAACATTATTCGGAACAACACCTTTAACAACGGTAGTTCTGGCATTTACTGGACTGGAAGCTCAAGCACACACGGAACAGGACTCCAGATTCTGAACAATACTTTTGCCAATTTTTATTACCAGAGCATTTCCTGCGCTTTTATGGATGACGTAACAGTATCCGGAAACAGCTCACAAACGAACTCGACCTATTCCTTTATGTATGTACATTCTTTCAGGTACGTTAACGGCTTTACGTACACGAAGAACACGGTTGCTGGCTCCCGAGGAGGATACGGACTCTATCTGGATCAAGTAAGCGGTACAGCGGGCAATCCTGCTTTAGTAGCAAACAACTTTATTCAAATCGGAGATCGCTTGGCTGGTTATTCGGCTTATGGGGCGTATATCTTCAACTGTTCTCATCTGAATTTCTATCACAACACCATCAACTGCGCCAGTGCTTCCGGCTATGGGTATGCACTGTACTTTTTCGCATCTGGAACAAATCTGAACATTGTCAACAACGTTCTTGCAAACACCGGCTATGGATATGCCGTTCGAGGCTCTGGAAGCGGTATTGGGACGATGGACTTTAACGATCTGTATACTGCTTCTTCGTGGCGTTACTGCATTTACAATAACATCTATCTTTCCTCTTTGGCCGACTGGCAAAATGCTACTGGCTGGGATCTGCGCTCCTTCGACGTGGATCCTTTATTTACCTCACAAACTGATCTTCATATTTCTCAGGATCTCCTCAATGGATCTGGCACGTATGTAGGAATTGATCTGGACATCGATGGAGAAGATCGTAGCACTACAATCCCGGATATTGGAGCTGATGAATTTACCCCTACGGGATTGGATGCACGAATCAGACTCCTATCGCCGACGAAACCGGCGGCTACAGGAAATCATACCGTGACCGTTCAGATTGGAAACGTGCGCACAATGACTATTTCTTCGGTGAAACTCCGCTACAGTGACGGGACCACTACGGTCCAGGAAACCTTCTCCGGACTTGCTCTCGCAACGGATGAAACGACTACGCTGAACTTTGCAACTCCATACAACCTCCGATTACCGGTCACCTTTACCGTGACCATTATCGAAGTCAATGGACAGACAGATGACGTTACTGGAAACAACAGTGATCAACAATACCTCCGCCCTGCCCTCAGCGGGCACTATTCCGTCGGAACAGCTACTGCTGATTTCCCAACAATCGACGACGCACTGACTGCGTTAGATGCGGGTGGCATTGCGGGGAACGTATGGTTCGATCTTGAACCGGGAACGTATACTCAGTACTTGGAACTTCGATCATTCGCCAGCACAGATCCCAGCTATACGGTAACGTTGCAGTCAGCAACTGGAGATCCCGTGGATGTGGTGATCGAACCATCTTCGCTTCCAGCGAACTTTCCCGTGATCCGCTTTCTCAATGCGCACAACTGGCATCTTGCAAACCTTACGGTTCGCTACATCAGGTCTTCCTTGCCCTATCGAATTCTCGGCTTCGTGGGCAATAACCAGAACATTACGATCTCCGGATGTATCTTAAACGCCGGCTTAACGCAAGGCTATACTTCGGTACAAGTTATCAGAGCGACCCAAGCGAGAGTAGAAAACTTGTCTCTGAGGGAAAATGAAATTATTGGCGGAAGAAGAGGAATTCACCTTGACGCTTTTTCGGGAACAGTGCGGAATATCATCCTTGCAGACAACACAATCTATGACTTTGCAGAGATGGGTATTTTCTTGCAAGGCGCAGAAAATGTGCTCATTCGGCGCAATGAGATTTTCCACCTGAACCGAATGTCCAATTTCAGCACCATTATCGGAATACAAAGCAACAATTGTCAAATGGTTCAAATTCTCCAGAACCACGTTCATCATCTTTCAACGCGCAACCTCTATGGCGGCGCGATCCGTGGCATTCAAAGCTTCTCATCCAGCGGTTCGACCCTTATTGCGAACAATCTCATTCACAACTTAGATCCCAACCTGCCCAATTCTGCCCCTGGGTGGGCTTCTGCCTATGCTGAGGGGATTTCTTCCTTCAATTCGGGCAGCGGCATCGCCAAAGTTTATCACAATACTATTGCTATTGTCCAGGGCGTTGCTCCTACGGCGGATGCTATGGGCATTTACGCGTACGAATCCAGTATGACCGGTTACACCGCGATCAAAAACAACATTGTATCCGTCACGGGGAACCAGGCTGGAACAAAAACTGGCTTGCGGTATTCCCAGGATCCAACGATGGGAACCTTGATGAGTGATCATAACGTCCTGTACATCAGTGGAACACCGGGCAACAACATCTTAGCCCATTTTGAACTAAACCGGTACACAGATCTCCCATCTTATCAAGCAGCCACCGGATTTGATATCCATTCCGTCGCTACTGATCCCCTGCTGGACAATGATTACCATATTCCGTGGAACTCTCCAGCCGCGAAATTTACGGCAACTCCACTCAGTGAAGTATCGACCGATTTCAATGGAGATCCCCGGCATATGCAGTTTCCCGACTGTGGTGCTTTTATTTCCCCGCCTTCTCTGTATCTCAGTGGACCGAAAAACTTGGGCACGGTCGGACGCGAGACCACTCGAACGTTTACATTGTGGAACACTTCCGCAAAGGAAGATGTTACGGTAACCCATACAGCCTGGAGTGGCGATCTTAGCAGTTTCGCCATCCATCTTGCAGGTTCTTCGGACCCGGTTCCTTCAATGTTCACGCTTCCTGCTGGAAGTTCTCAAGATATCGAAGTTACCTTTGGTATGCAAGGCATCACTGCTGCAGGGCAGCATTCAATTACCGCCACGTTTTACAACACTGCACCACAAGGAGACTATACGGCACAACTCACAGGGTATTATGCCTCCTTACAGGCGATAGATCCCATCAGCAATGCTGATCTTCTGAATCCTGCGGTTGTTTTAGATATGGGTCAACGTTCCCTGGGCTCCGATCAGCCGCTCCTCCGCACCATTCAGCTCTTTCCAGACAGAACACCAATGGACGAACCCATTGAAATTACCGACGCTTATTTTACAGGTCCTGACGCTGGTCTGTTCCGCATTACTTCCACAATCCCATCAACGCTCAGTGGTGATCTTTTCATCACGATTGAAATGCTGGTGGAGAATATCGATCCGGGCAAGAAGGAAGCAGAATTGCACATCGTACACAGTGGTGCCAATGGTCCGGTTAGTGTTATTCGACTCCGGGGATGGATTGGGGTACCGATTTTAGTGGCACCAACTGTGGTGCTAACCCCACCAGCAGCATTAGGGCAGACGTATACGTCGTTCACCGACAACAGCGTCGCAATTCCTCTGACCCGCGGCGAGTATGTCGACGTTGAGATTTACCAGATACCGGTGTTGTATGGCGCCGGCGCCAGCAAATTCGAATTCGTCACCAATCAGGGCAAATACTTTGTTCGTGGAAAGTACGATGCAAATGGTCAAGTGGTGCCCGACGGGAATCTGAATGACCCTGCCATCTGGGCAAACCCATCTGTTAACAATCCTATTGTCGTTCGTGAGCAGCAACCCTGGCTTTTGTACGTTCGCCTCAAACCGCCAGCACTCCAGACTCCGACTGGAACCTACAGCGCGGAATTTCTCCTGGCTGACGGATCTGGAACCGGTATCTCCAATGCGCAGAATACCTTAACCGTAACCATTATCGGAGAAGTGGTCAACGACCCCACTGCTTTTGCTGCTTATCCCCTCCAGCTCGACTTCGGCACTGTTCCCGTGGGATTAAGCTTCCGCAAGAATCTCACTTTACGCAATCAAAGTGGTACTGCCGGAACCACCGTTCTCACTATCGTGGGAAGCGATTTCTACTTTGACAACGGATTGCAAACTCGGACACTCTCACTGCCTGCTGACAAAAGCCCCGTTGTCCTCCCTGTCTTCTTCGCTCCCTCTGCTGCGGGTTCCTATACAGGACAGATTACCATCTCTGGGGTCATTAACGCAACGGTACTGCTCAGTGGTAATGGGTTAGCCGCTCGGGCAGATCAAATTATCTTCAGTGTCGATGGTACCCAGGTCAACGCAGGTGGCTGGGTCGATTTTGGACAGGTCCCTGTCGGACAAATCGGGACCAAAACAATGGTGATCGAAAACAA
>JALWUI010000214.1:0-17103 GCA_027082775.1 Candidatus Kapaibacterium sp. | reverse complement strand
AGTCCCGCTCCTATTACCATCAGCCAGATCAGCCGCGGCGGCAGCAACCCAACCCAGTTCAACGTCGTTGCTTCCCTGCCGCTACTGGTTCCGCCCCACAGTAGCCGCAGCTTTACGTTGCAGTTTATCCCGACCAATACCAATCCAGCAGTGAAAGAAGCACAAATCGTCGTTTACAACACAACAGGACCATTCTACTTCAATGTCCGAGGAACGGCGTTTTATGGAACGGGGGCACCGGTGGTGTACTTCACACCGTCGCAATACAACTTTGGCAATCAGAGTGGGCAGTATACTTTCACGCTGCACAACGATGGAAATAGTGCGGTGACGGTGTCTTCGGTGTTGACGTTGGGTTCATCGAACTTTTCTATTGTCAATGGACCGTCGAATTACACGCTGGCAGCGGGGAGCACGGTGGACGTAGTTGTGGCGTTTGATGCCAATAGCGGAACGAATGGGTTACGGTCTGGAACGTTGTTGGCTGTGATCCCCGGCGTCTCGCCGTATCCCACGGTCACGCTTCGTGGACAGGTTGGATCATCACAGCCGGGAGGTGCAGCAACAGAGAGCATCGCTCACAACACTCAATCGATTCGGATTCTTTCTCTTTCTCCGCAACCCGCCTCCAGCGATGGAATAACGGTACGGTATGCAGCATACGAGGATATCCTACCAATAAGTGCCGAGCTTCGCACGCTCAGTGGTCGTTTAGTGCTAAGCATCCCAATCAACCCGGCTTCCGATCACGCGATACAGACTTTCTTCATCCCGACCAAAGCCCTGAGCAGCGGGACGTATGTTTTGACTCTTAGTAATGGGCAACAGACTGCCCAGTCTCTGATCACTATTCGCAAATAGGCAACACAAAGAGCGCGCCCTTTGCTGGCTGTCTCCACACTTTCGGGTGGGGACAGCCTTTTTTATGTCTCTCAATTTGTTAAAATGCGATCGGAACAATACTTTTGACAGTAGCTGTGCCCGCTTTTTTCTGCCTCGGTAGGATCCAAAGAGCTTCTCTGGACACAGTGTGACTTGATGGAAAACGTTCCGAGGGAAATGTTCACAGGTTCTGAAGAGTTTCTCCGGATACTCCTGATCCATCATCTGTCAGAAAGTACAGAGCCTCCACAGGTTCTGAAAAGCTTCTCCGGATACTCCTGATCACTAAAACACGGTGAACGACTCCGGGAATGATCAACGGAGAAAACGCTGTCGGATAATCCTGTTGCGTATAGCGGCGAAAGCAGGCAGCGTTTTCACCCCCGAACAAACAGCTTACCGGGCAACTGGCGGGCAACGCCTTTGAATTCCAGTTGGAGCAATAGCACCATCGCCTGATTGACGGGTATTTCCAACTGCTCGGCTATTTCATCAATGTGTTGTGGTTCCATACTGAGAGCCTCGTAGAGTTGTTCTTCCTCCGGTGTCAGCGACACGGTCAGCTTCTGCTCCGACTTCGGTTCTACACCGAAGGTCCGGAGAATATCGTCCGGCGATAATGCTGGCATCGCCTGGGATCGCTGGATTAGCAAATTACATCCTTTGCTTTTCTCTGAGGTGATATTGCCGGGAACTGCAAAGAGTTCGCGATTCTGATCTAGGGCAAAGCGGGCGGTAATCAAAGCGCCCCCTTTTTCCCCGCTTTCGACGACCACCACGGTATGGGCAATACCGCTAATGATCCGATTCCGCATCGGAAAGTAACTGGGGATCGCCTTTACTCCAAATGGATATTCCGTGATGACTGCTCCTCCTTTATCAACAATCTGTTGCGCCAGTTTTACCGCCGTTGAGGGGGAGAGTTTATCCAGGCCAGCGGCAATGACCGCATACGTCACCCCGCCAACCTGCAGGGTTGCCCGATGGGCAATGCTGTCAATACCATACGCCAGTCCACTGACAATAATCAAACCAGCACGGGCTAAGGTTTCAGCAAAGTGCTCCGCAACTAATCGTCCATATTGCGTTGCTCGCCGCGTTCCAACGATCGCAACAGCAACGCTATCGGCTGGCTGGAGCGATCCCCACACGTAGAGCACTACCGGCGGGTAATAAATTTCCCGAAGCAATGCAGGATAATCTTCATCCCAGAAAGTTACGATCTGCGCTCCAAAGCGGCTGGCGCGTTCCTGCTGCTGTTCCGCTTTCGCTCTCGCTTCTTCCCACTGCTGCATACCAAACAACGTTTCGGAGCGAAACCACTTCCCATCGGGTGCTGCATCCAGGAACGCCGTCGCCGAAGGATATTCTTCGACTATCTGTCGAATCCGCTGCCCACGAATACCGGACAGCAGGGTCAAGGCAAGAATATCGGTCCGTGTCCACTGTCCGGGAATCACACTGCCACTCCTAACGCCTGCTGCACTTGCGCAACCAGTTGGGTTACTGTCTGCTCATCTGGCGCTTCGGCAATGATGCGCCAAATTGGCTCTGTATTCGATGGACGGAGGTGTATCCACCGATCCTCCCACCGAAACTTCACACCATCGGCAAAATCCGTTGCCGCATCCCGGAACACCGTTTGCAATCGCTCTGCAACGTGCTGGAATTCGCCCTGCGCCGGCACTTTCAGCTTCCGCATTACATAGTGTGGCAACTGCTGCACCATCCCTGCTAAGTCCACCTGCTGATCAGCAAGCAACGTCAGAATCAATGCTATGCCGACCAATGAATCCCTGCCGTAGTGACAATCCGGTAGAATCACCCCCCCACTCCCTTCACCGCCAACGGCTGCGCCGGTGTGTTTCATTTTCTGCACAACGTTGATTTCGCCGACCGGCGATCGCTCCACCCGCCATCCATATTGTGCCGCCACATCGTCGACTGCCTGCGTTGTCGACTGATTGACAACAACGACCGGCTGATATGGCGAGACCGGTTGTTTCAACTGCATCACCGCCAGAGCTGCAAGAACAACGGTATACTCTTCCCACACCGGACTGCCGGTATTATCCACCAACACCAGCCGATCGGCGTCGGGATCCACAGCAACGCCGAAATCTGCCTGATGGGCTACAACCGCTTGCTGCAAAGCAGTAAGATGCTGGGGAAGCGGCTCTGGAGTATGGGGAAAATTTCCTGTGCCATCGCAGTACAGAGGAATCACCTGACATCCCAATCGCTGCAGCAACGCCGGAACAGCAGCGGATCCAGCCGCATTGACGGCATCGACGATCACCGTCCAGTTTTGCTCGGCAATACGCTCCCGCCGTTCTGCAATCACTGGCACTGCCAGCACTGCCTCGATATGACGCTGGATGGCATCGTCCACGATTCGCTCCGTGCCAATTTGATTCCACGGTCGATAGGCATCTGCCTTTTCCAGCAACTCCCACAACCGCTGATTTTCCGATTGCGAAAGAAACACACCATCGGCGTTGAGGAACTTCAACCCATTCCATTGTGCAGGGTTATGGGATGCGGTAATGACAACCCCGCCGACAACATCGGGGAATCGCTCAACAAAAAGTTGCACCGTCGGCGTTGGCACCTGCTGCAAGTTTGCGACTGAGCGTCCCTTTGCTTGCAGCGTTCCTACAGCGATCCGCTCGATCCACTCTCCTCCACGCCGCCCGTCCCGACCAACCGCAACCCATCCTCCTTCCGGTAGCATATCTGCAAAGGCACTGAGATAGCTGGTCACGACTTCCGGGGTTAATCCTTCGCCAACGATCCCACGAACACCGGAAACCGATCGAATTAGGGTCATTCTTCTTCCGAACTTTCAAAGACCACGTTCTTTTTTCGCGACATTTCTGCCATCTCCGCTTTGTACTGCTGGAGTTTCTGGTGCAGTTGCGCATCACTCGTTGCCAGGATTTGTACTGCCAGCAGTCCAGCGTTGCGTGCGCCACCAATGGCAACGGTTGCAACTGGAACGCCGGGCGGCATCTGAACGATGGACAGCAGAGAATCCAATCCCTGCAAATGTTTACTGGGCACCGGCACTCCAATAACGGGCAGCGTGGTATGCGCAGCGATCATACCCGGTAGATGCGCAGCACCACCGGCGCCGGCAATAATGACTTTCAACCCTCGCTGATGCGCCGTCCGCCCATATTCCGCCATATCTTCCGGCGTTCGATGGGCTGAAACAATCCGAACTTCATACGGAACTCCAAACTCTTCGCAGATCGCAATCGCTCCCCGCATCGTTGGTAAATCTGAATCGCTCCCCATCACAATGCCAACAAGTGGAGTTCCCCGCTGTTCACTCATTGTGTTCTCCATTTTGTGCTTGCTCCTGTATAATGCGCCATAACATCTGTCGCCCCTCTCCGGTCTTTGAAGAATACAGCACGATGCCGCGAACAAACTGACAGTGCTGGACAAGGTGTTCGATTTGCTGTTGCCGTTCTGCCCGATGCTGTGCGGACAACTTATCCACTTTGGTCAGTACGACCACGAACGGTTTTTGGTGGAGCTCCAGCCATTCCAGCATTCCAAGGTCAATGCGGGTAGGATCGTGCCGGCTATCCACCAGGTAACAGACCAACCGCAGGCGGGATCGATGGAGCAGATACTGCTCGATTCGGCGGCTCCAGAGCCATCGGGTTTCTTTCGACACCTTTGCATAGCCGAACCCCGGCAAATCGACGAACACAAAGCGATTATCGACCAGATAGAAACACATCAGCCGCGTTTTTCCCGGTTTCGAACTGATTGCTGCCAGTTTCTTCCGCCGTACCAGCGTATTGAGCAACGAAGACTTTCCCACATTGGAACGTCCAGCAAAAGCAATTTCAGGATAAAAACGCGCAATGGCAACGTGTTCGGGGGAAGGTCCGCAGCCGATGAGCTCCACCTGTACTGGTTTCATCGTCACTATCTCCATCCCGCTACAAAAGAAAAAACGCCGAGATTGGACTCGGCGTTTGAAACTTCCAGCACTTTGCTATTGACTACAAAAGCTCAGCCTTCTTTATCTTTTGCATCAGACTCCGAGGGTTCGGAAGCATCGGACTCTCCGGATGGAGAGGCTTCTGTCGTTGCGCTTTCTTCCGCCGGCGCTGAAGCCTGCGGCTGTTCAGCAACTTCTGCCTGCTGCGTTGATTCTTCCGTAGCTTCGCTTTCTGCCACAGCAGCTTCTGCTGCTTCAGCACCGGGCTCAGACGCTGCTGCCTGCTGCGATTCCTCCTGTGCCGCTTCTCCTTCTTCCCGTGTAGCTTCAGCTTCCACTTCTGCAGTTTCTTCCGGTTCGGCACCAACAACTTCAAATTCTGTCTCTTCAGTGACGGTTGTCTGCCGTCGCAGATAAATCTGACCGTCTTGCGGAGCGGACCAATCCACCAACTCGATCACTGCCATTCGGGCACCATCGCCCCGGCGACGACTGAGCTTCACGATGCGGGTATAGCCGCCCGGACGATCAACCACCACAGGAGCGATGGATTCAAACAGCTCCTGCACCACCGCTTTCCGGCGAATAAACCGGGCGACATAGCGACGCGCCACCAGATCCACCTTGTGGTTTTCTGGAAGCAGCCCATCCCGTTCGCGAATGTATCCCTTCTTTGCCTTCGTAATCAGCCGTTCAGCAAAGGGACGGAGCGCTTTCGCCTTTGCCAGAGTTGTCACGATCCGCTTATGCTCAAACAACTCCGTCGCCAGATTCGACAATAGAGCTTTTCGGTGCGATGCTGTTCGCCCTAATTTCTTTGTTTTCTTTCGATGTCGCATCGGTTGCCGCCCTTCAGTTTTACTTCTCTACCCCTGCCTGATTGAACGCCGCACTTTTTTCCTGAATCATCCGCAGATCGTCTGGCGTCAAGTACTGAGAAACATCCATTTTAAACGTCAGTCCGAACTGTTCCAGTACCATCTGCAATTCTTCCAAGGTCTTCTTGCCGAAATTCTTCACTTCCAGCAACTCAGCCGGATCGCGGCGTACCAGGTCTGCCAGATAATAAATCCGGGCTGCTTTCAAAGCATTCTCCGCCCGAGTTGACAGCTCAATTTCGCTGATCGGCGTCAGCAGAATCCGCCGTATTTTCTCTTTCTCAATGTCTATCGGCGGCTCTACTGATTCTTCCTGTGGCTTTGCAACCAGGAAATACTGGAAGTGTTCCCGAAGCAACTGTGCCGCATGATCCACCGCATCCTGCGCCGATACCGTTCCATCGGTAAAGACCTCTAACACCAACCGCTCATAGTCCGTTTTGCGCCCTACCCGGGTTGGCTCTACCCGGTAACTCACACGGGTGATCGGCGAAAAAATGGCATCAATCGCAATGATGTCAGGTCCCTCAACCTGTTGCTCTTCCGCTGGTACGTATCCCCGACCCGTTCCGAAGTAAAGTTCAATCTCAAAATTCGCATCTTCTGCTAAGGTTGCGATATGATGCTTCGGATTGGTCACCCGCACCAGCGGGGTCACTTTTTCAATGTCCTGCGCAATAAATTCGTGTGGTCCCCAGAGCTTAAAGGCAACTTTCTGAATTTCCGGATCGATCAGTCGAAGCCGGACACCCTTCAAATTTAACACAATTTCCACCACATCTTCCGCAACACCGGGGATTGTTTGAAATTCGTGCTGAACCCCGGAAATACGCACGCCGATGATAGCAGTTCCCGGAATAGAAGAGAGCAACACCCGGCGCATCGCATTTCCCAGCGTTACGCCGTAGCCCTGCTCCAGCGGTTCCAGCACAAAGATACCGTGATCATACGTTGATTCTGGATCGATCACCAGTTTATCGGGTTTCGTCATTTCTACCATCATTTTCCTGTTCTGCTCTTTTTAGTGAAACATCCCCAATTTGCTTATCGGGATCAGACGCGTCGTCGCTTCGGCGGACGGCATCCATTGTGAGGAATCGGCGTACGATCTACAATGGCAGTGATCTGGAGTCCTGCCTGTGCCAGTGCCCGAATGGCGGCTTCTCTACCCGGACCTGGACCTTTAACGTACACCTCCACTTTCCGCAATCCCATTTCATACGCCTCCTTCGCAGCACGCTCTGCGGCTAACTGAGCAGCAAAAGGCGTGCTCTTCTTGGTTCCCCGGAATCCCACTCGTCCTGCGGTCGCCCAGGTCAAGGTATTGCCGTACACATCTGTGATCGTAACATGCGTGTTGTTGTAGGTCGACAGAATATGTACCTTTCCATAAATGTCGGTTACGACCTTTTTCTTTGTCTTTTTTCGCTGCTTCGCCATACTCCTGACAAAATTTCTATGACACAAATTTTACTTCTTACCCGGCGCTTTCTTCTTCCCGGCTACCGTCTTCCGCTTTCCTTTACGGGTTCGGGCATTCGTCCGCGTCCGCTGTCCTCGAACCGGCAATCCCATTCGATGACGAATGCCGCGGTAGCAGCCAATATCGATGAGCCGCTTAATGTTCATCTGGACCAAACTGCGCAACTGCCCTTCGACCCGATACTCTTCCTGAATAACGTTACGAATCCGCGCGATTTCCTGCTCGTTTAAGTCCTTCACCCGCTTCTGCGGCTCGACTTGTGCTTTTTGCAGAATATCAACGGCGCTGCTTTTGCCAATACCGTAGATATACGTTAACCCGATCCACACGGGCTTGTTTTTCGGCAGATCAACTCCTGCTATCCGTGCCAAGGCTCTGCTCCTCTATTGTTTTACCCCTGTCGTTGCTTATGTTTTGGATTTTTCTTGTTAATCACGTACAACCGCCCTTTGCGGCGAACGATCTTATCATCAGCGCTCCGCTTCTTTACTGATGCCCGAACCTTCATTGCTGCATCCTGTTTATTTGTACCGATACACTATTCGACCTTTGCTTAAATCATAGGGTGACAACTCAACTGCCACCTTGTCTCCCTTGATAATTTTGATGTAGTGCATCCGCATTTTTCCCGATAAATGCGCTAACACCTTGTGCCCATTTTCCAACCGCACAATAAATTGTGCGTTTGGCAGGGTTTCTTCCACAACGCCATCAACCCGGATTAAATCTTGTTTTGGCATTCCAAATAGTGTATGCTTATGTCCACAACGTCAATACCAGCGGCTTTTTATCCTGCACGACCACCGTATGTTCAAAATGCGCTGAGGGTTTCCCATCAACCGTCCGTATCGTCCATCCATCAGGATCGGTTTTCACATCCGGTGTACCAGCGTTCACCATCGGCTCAATCGCCAGTGCCTGTCCGGCTCGCAACTTCACATTGGGAAATTGCGATCGATGGAGTAGCGGCGGAACAAAGTTCGGAATCGGCGGATCATCGTGCAACCGCCGGCCAATCCCGTGTCCCACCAACTCCCGAACAACGGAAAATCCATTCGCTTCCACATATTCCTGAATGGCACGGGAAATGTGATACACTTTGTTTCGACTCACCGCCTGTGCAATGCCTTTCCATAGAGCCGCTTCCGTCACCGCCAATAGCCGCTGTTTTTCTTCAGAAATCTCGCCAACCGCAAACGTATAAGCTGCATCTCCGTAGTATCCATCTTTTTTGCATCCGCAGTCGATCGAAACAATATCTCCCTCCTGCAACCGATACGGACCGGGCAATCCGTGCACCACCGCATCATTGACCGAAATGCACAATGTATAGGGGTACACCAGATTCCCAACCCGATAGCCTTTGAACGCTGGTTCTGCTCCCTGCGAGCGGATATAGTCTTCTGCGATTTGGTCCAGCTCTCGGGTTTCGCGCCCTGGCTCGACATACTTTGCAACCACCTCAAAGGTACCCGCCACCACTCGACAGGCTGCTTCCAGCAAATGAAGTTCCGTTGTCGTATGCACGGCTACCGCTTCCATTGCTCCCTGGTTAAAAGCCTCCTATGCCGACACGTCCACGCAATTTGCCGCTTCGCATAAAGCCCTCATAATGCCGCATCACCAGATGCGACTCAATCTGTTGCAGGGTATCCAGCGCCACACCGACGATAATCAGCAAACTGGTCCCGCCAAAGAAAGAAGCAAATAACGAAGAAACGCCCAGCACATTGCGCACAAAGACGGGAAGAATAGCAACAACAGCTAAGAAGAGGGATCCTGGGAAGGTGATACGCGTCAGGATGCGATCAATATATTCGGCGGTCTGCTGTCCAGGGCGCACTCCTGGAATAAAGCCTCCCTGGCGCTTAAGCGTATCGGCAACTTCCTGTGGGTTGAAGACAATAGCGGTATAGAAATACGTAAAGAGCACCACAATCACCGCATACGCAAACCCATAAAAGAACGATTGATCGCTCCAGATCTGCGCCACAAAATTTGCCCACGGAGCCTCTGGGAAAAAGGTAATGATCGTGTTGGGAATGAACATAATCGCCTGGGCAAAGATGATGGGCATCACGCCTGCCGTATTCACCCGCAGCGGCAGGTATTGCGTTGTGCCGCCGTACACTTTTTGTCCCACGATCCGCTTTGCGTACTGGACCGGAATCTTCCGAACACCCAGGGTCACCAAGACGATAGCAGCAATAATCCCAACCAACAACCCCAGCAAAATCAGATCAACAATCAGCAAGCGCGATCCCGCCTGAATCAACTGGTACTCCTGCAATAGAGCAATTGGAAAACGAGCGATAATACCGATGAAAATGATCAACGAAATTCCATTTCCTATCCCGCGCTCGGTAATTTGCTCACCGAGCCACATTAAGAGCACCGTTCCTGCCGTCATCAACACTACGGCTGTCACCGTAAACAGAAACCCGTGTTCTGGTACGACAGGAATCCCTCCCGGTCCCTGCATACTGGCAATTTTAATGCTGACTCCCCACGCTTGCAAAGCAGAGATAAAAACGGTTCCTACCCGCGTCCACTGATTCAGCTTCCGCCGTCCTTCTTCACCTTCGCGTTGCAGTTTCTGTACCTGCGGGAAGACTACGCCCGCCAGTTGGAGGATAATCGAAGCGGTGATATACGGCATAATACCCAGCGCAAAAATGGCTGCATTGGAGAAAGCGCCGCCAACGAAAAGGTCGAACAGTCCAAAGAGCGTGTTGGAACTTGCCGTCCCGGCGGCTGCTTTCAACGCCGCAACGTCCACGCCGGGCAGCGTAATATGAGCACCGATCCGAACAACTACAAGCACCAGTGCCGTAAAAATGATCCGCTGTCGCAGATCTTCAACTTTTGCAATATTTCGGAAGGTCTCAAGAATTCTCGCCATAGATCTGCGCCTCCCCGCCTGCCGCTTCTATTTTTTCCTTTGCAGATTTCGAAAACTTATGGGCTACCACACGTAACGCCACGCTCAACTCTCCATCGCCCAGCACTTTGACCGGTTGGTGCTTTTTGTCAATCGCTTTGATGCGATGCAAAACTTCCGGCGTTACCGGCTCTTCGGGAACCAATTTTCCCTTGTCCACCCATTCCTGAAGTTGTCGAACGTTGACAATCTGATACTCCGTACGGAAAGGATTCCGAAAGCCTCGCTTGGGAATTCGCCGGTGGTAGGGCATTTGCCCCCCTTCAAATCCCGGCATCATACTAAATCCCCGCCTGGATTTCTGCCCTTTGTGTCCCCGTGTCGAGGTTCCACCGTGACCAGAGCCCTGACCACGTCCGATCCGCTTCGGGTTTTTACGCGATTGTGCCGGCGGTCGTAAGTTTCCGATGTGCTTCATCGGTCTATGACTCCTCTTCAATTTCTTCGACCTTCACCAGATGCTGTACTTTCGCTACCATTCCCAGAATTTGAGGATTCTTTGGTTTGATTACTGTCTTGTTCGGTCGTCCCAACCCCAGTGCCTTAATGGTTCGCTTATGCGGCTCCAGCGCACCAATAATGCTGCGAACCTGGGTAATTTTCAGCTTCTTCGCCATCACTTTCACCCTCGCACTACTTTTTGGACATCGATCCCTCGACGCGCCGCAACGCTATGGACATCTTCCAGTTGCAGCAGTGCTTTAATCGTAGCTTTGACAACATTATGAGGATTGGTAGAGCCCAGATTCTTGGTCAACACATCCTGCACGCCCACCATTTCCAGCACTGCCCGCACCCCACCAGCAGCAATGATACCGGTTCCCGGTGCTGCGGGGCGCAGCAATACCTTCGCTGCTCCATACTTGGCAACCACATCGTGCGGGATGGTATTGCCTCGCAACTGTACCTTGACGATGTTCTTCTTTGCATTATCTGTTGCTTTGGCAATGGCATCGACGACTTCACGTGCCTTTCCCAATCCATAACCCACGTGTCCATTGCCATCCCCGACGACGACGATTGCGCTAAAACGGAAACGTCGTCCCCCTTTGACAACCTTCGCCGTTCGATTGATAAACACCAGCTTTTCTTTCAATTCACCCAACTGCGTTGGATTAATCCGTTGTACCATCGTGCTCTATCTCTCGTTTTTGAAACCTCTAAAACTCCAGCCCGCCCTCGCGAGCGCCATCGGCAAGGGCTTTCACTCGACCGTGATACTTATAGCCATTGCGATCAAAGGCAACCTGTTTAATACCCGCTTCCAATGCCCGTTGTGCAAGAACTTTTCCCACAATACGACTTTGCTCTACTTTGCCCTTCACATCCTTGACCATTTCCCGAATTTCTCGATCTACTGTTGATGCCGATACAAGGGTATGCCCTTTCCGATCATCGATGATCTGAGCATAGATGTGTTTCAGACTCCGATACACGTTCAGCCGTAGGCGATCAGAATGGCGAATGATTTTGTTTCGAATGCGTCGTTTCCGGCGCAGTCGACGTTCATTTTTTCGGTTGATAATCATCGCTATATAAACCTACACTGTTTTACTTCGCACCTGCTTTACCAGCCTTTCGACGAATCCATTCGCCCCGATAACGAATCCCCTTGCCTTTGTAGGGCTCTGGCGGACGAATCTGCCGAATCTTTGCCGCTATCTCCCCTACCAACTGTTTATCAATGCCACTAACGGTAATCGTGGTTTGATCTGGCGTTGCGAATTCGATCCCCTCCGGTGGAATAAATACAATAGGATGGGAATACCCCACATAGAGCACCAGATTTTTGCCCTTCATCTCTGCTCGATACCCGACCCCCACGATCTCCAGGGTTTTGGTGAAACCCTTCGTCACTCCTTCTACCATCGACGCCACCAGTGCCCGGGTCAAGCCGTGCAATGCCCGTTGATGGCGCTCATCACTCTGCCGATGGAACCGCAACAACTGTTCTTCGTATTCCCACTGGATACCCTCAGGAATACTCCACTGCAACTCCCCTTTGGGACCCCGAACGGTAATCGTTCGATCTTCTGCAATTGTAATTTCCACCTCTTTGGGTACTTCTATTGGTTTACGACCTATCCGTGACACGGCTCTTTCTCCCCCGTTGTTTACCACACACTACAAATCACTTCCCCACCGACATTATACCGGCGGGCTTCTTTATCAGTCATCACACCCTTGGAGGTCGAAACGATCAGGATTCCCAGCCCGCTTTTCACATGGGGCAACGCTTTGACCCCGCGATACACTCGACGGCCCGGTTTACTGATACGCTTGAGTTCTCGAAATGCGGGTTGGCCCCGGAAATACTTTAACTGTACTTCCAGGATCCCCTGCTTGTTATCTTCGATCAGCTTAAAGTCTTTGATGTATCCCTGCTCTTTCAGAATGCGACTGATTTCAACCAGCATTCTGGATGCCGGTGCCCGAACCACTTTATGATGGGCACGGGCTGCATTGCGAAGTCGCGTCAAAAAATCCGCAACTGGATCGCTTACTGCCATGACTGTTCCTCTTCACTCCTCTTCGTGATACAATCCTGTGTTACCAGCTTGCCTTTCGGATGCCAGGAATTTTGCCTTCCAGTGCCAACTGACGGAAAACGTTTCGACAGAGACCAAACTTGCGAAGCACCCCTCGTCCCCGTCCTGTTACCATACACCGACTCCGCACTCGCACCGGCGAGCTATTCCGTGGCAGCCGTTGCAATCCTTCCCAATCACCTCGCGCCTTCAGCTCTGCTCGCTTTTTCGCATACTTTTCCACCAACTGCTGCCGCTTGCGATTGCGTGCTATCACACTCTGTTTTGCCATTAGTCGCTATCTATCTTTTGTGAAACTTGGTCGCTACCGTCGAACAAAAGGAAACCCAAACTCTTTCAGCAAGGCATAGGCTTCTTCATCGGTCTTTGCGGACGTGACGATCGTGACATCCAGCCCTCGGATCCGCCGCACCCGGTCTACATCAATCTCTGGAAAAATGATCTGCTCTTCAATGCCGCAACTGTAGTTGCCGTGGCCATCGAAGGATTTATCGGAAAAGCCCCGAAAATCACGAATCCGGGGCACCGCAATATTGATGAAGCGATCCAGAAACTCATACATTCGCGCTCGCCGCAGCGTCACAGAGCATCCAATCGGCATTCCTGCCCGCAGCTTGAAATTCGATACGGAAATCCGGGCATATCGCACCACCGGACGCTGTCCTGCGATGAGTTCCAGATCATTAATTGCTTCCTGTAACGCCGAAACATCCTGTGTTGCTTCTCCCACTCCCATATTCAGTACGATCTTCACCAGCCTTGGTACCTGCATCACCGATTTATACCCAAACTGCTTCATTAAGCTGGGTACAATAACTTCGTGATAGTATTCCCGCAGTCGCGGTGGTGGTGCCGGCTCCGGCGTTTCCGGTTGTCGCGGACCTTCAAAAGCAAATTCGTACTTCTTCTTTTTCTTCTTTGCCATTCCTGCTCTTTTTTGCTAACTAACTCACTGCTAAATTTCTTCGCCTGTTGTTTTTGCAATCCGCACTTTCTTTTTCTTCCCGTCTTCCGTTTCAACAATTTTATATCCCACCCGCGTCGGATTGCCTTCACTATCGACCAGCATCACATTGGAATAATGAATGGGCATTTCCTGCTCGATAATGCCTCCTTCCGGAAAGCTGGGCGATGGACGGCGATGGCGTTTTCGAATGTTCACACCTTCAACGATAATCCGCATTTTTTGTGGAATAACCTTGAGCACCTTGCCAACTTTTCCCTTATCCTGATGCCGTCCGCTAATCACCATTACCGTATCGCCCTTTTTGATCTTCAGTTTTGGACGCTTCGTCTTCTGTTGCTTTTTCTTCCGTTTTCCCATCCCCCTGCTGCCCTTTTATACAACTTCTGGCGCCAAAGAAATAATTTTCATATATCCTCGCTCCCGGAGCTCGCGTGCCACGGGACCAAAGATCCGGGTTCCCCGAGGATCACCAGCATTATTCAAAAGCACAACAGCGTTGTCATCAAATCGGATGTAAGAGCCATCCCGACGCCGCACTTCCTTGCGAGTGCGGACCACAACCGCCCGAGAAATATCTCCCTTTTTCAAGGGACTGGTTGGCAAAGCATCGCGAACACTGACCACGACCACATCACCAATACCTGCATACTTCGGATTGCTGGTTCCCAGAATGCCGATACATCGAACTTTGCGCGCGCCTGAGTTATCCGCAACATTCAGATAGCTTTCCACCTGAATCATCTATTGTCCTCCCCGTTGTTGCCCACGTTCCAGAATCTTCACTAATCGCCAGCGCTTTCGCCGGCTCAACGGGCGGGTTTCCATAATTTGCACAACATCGCCTACCCGACACTCATTCTGCTCATCGTGAGCCAGAAACTTCTTCCGGCGCGTGTAGTACTTCTTGTACAATGGATGTGCCTTGCGCCGCTCCACCATTACCACAATGGTCTTGTCCATTTTATCACTGACGACCACCCCGACCAACCGTCGGCGCTGCCCCCGTCGCTTCTGCCTCTGTGCAGCACCCTCTGCCGACGCTTCTTGTACCGCTGCCACCGATGATGGCTCCTGTACTGCAGCCGTCTCCGGCTCCGCATCACTGCTCGATGCTTCCACGTTACCGGCTGCCGTCTCTTCGGTTGCCATCTCTTCGGCTGCCGGATCAGATTGCGTTGCTTCCGAAACTTCCACGGAATTCCGCTCCTGCTCACTCATTGGCTTTCTATCCCTTCTTTGTCTTGACTTCTTGTTGCTGCGCTAATTCCCGCTCGCGCAAAATGGTTTTAATGCGAGCAATTTCCCGCTTTGTTGCTTTAAGTTGCGAAGTATCCTGCAACTCACCCAGCGCCTTTTGAAATCGGAGTCGCATCAATTTGGCTTTATTATCGCGCAACAGCCGTTCTAATTCTGCGTTGGTCAATTGCCGCAATTCTGACGCCAGCTTCGCTTTCATGATTGCCCCTGATACCCTATCCGTGTCACAATCTTGGTCTTAATTGGCAATTTATGGGCAGCAAGCCGCAAAGCTTCCTGTGCATCCGCATCTGCAACCCCTCCAACTTCAAACAAAATCCGCCCCGGTTTCACTACCGCAACCCAGGTTTCCGGGCTCCCTTTTCCTCCCCCCATCCGGGTTTCTGCCGGTTTTTTGGACACAGGTTTATCGGGGAAAATGCGGATCCACACTTTTCCACCCCGTTTCAGGTGACGGGTAATAGCGACCCGTGCCGCCTCGATCTGCCGATTCGTAATCCACGCCGGTTCCAGCGCCTTCAGACCAAACGTTCCAAACGTCACCTGACTTCCCCGATATGCCTTCCCTTTCATCCGTCCCCGCTGCACTTTGCGATACCGTGGTCTTCGCGGCATCAACATAGCTTCGATCCTTTCTTTTTATCGTTGCGAATATCGCTGATTGTACTCAAATACGTCCGTTAATCCGTACACTTCGCCCAGACAGATCCAGACTTTTACGCCGATAGTTCCATAAATCGTAAAGGCAGTTGCCTGTCCATAATCAATATCTGCGCGTAATGTTGTCAGGGGCACTCGCCCTTTCAGGTACTGCTCCCGGCGTGCCATTTCAGCACCGCCCAATCGTCCAGCACAGAGAATACGAATCCCTTCTGCCCCCATCCGCATTGCCGCATTGACCGCCTGCTTCATTGCACGGCGGTACGAAATACGCGCCTCAATCTGTTGAGCAATGGTATCTGCTACCAACTGCGCATCCAGCTCCGGGCGCTTAATTTCGCTAATTAAAATCCGGACCTCTTTATCCGTCAACCGTTGCAATTCTTCCTCCAGCTTTGCAATTTCCTGCCCACCTCGACCAATAACCATCCCTGGTCTCGAAGTACGGATGGTCAGTCGCACCTGCTTTGCCGTCCGATCAATAAAAACCCGCGACACACCTGCTCCTTTCAAGCGCTTTTCCAGGTAAGAGCGCAAGCGAATATCCTCACCTAATTTCTCAGAGAAATCCCGCTCTTCAAACCAATTCGCAAACCACGGGCGGATAATGCCCAGCCGAAACCCTATTGGATGCGTTTTCTGTCCCAAAACGTACCCCTCCACTTTATTGTTCGACAGTTTCCAACTCTTCTTCCGGCAATTGCGCCACTACGACAATGGTTACGTGCGAAGTCCGCTTCCGTACTCGATAAGCACGTCCCATCGGCGCAGGACGGATCCGCTTATAAATTGGACCGGGATCGACATACGCTTTCACAATTTGAACCTGCTCTGGATCGATGTACCGATCATCATACTTATGCTGCAAGTTAGAGTACGCAGACCACAAAACCTTCGCTGTTTCCCGCGCTGCCCTCTTGGGGCTGTGCTGCAATAACGATAGTGCTTCCTTGACGTTCCGACCCCGGATCATATCGACAGCAAGACGCATCTTCCGGGGCGATACTCGCAAATACCGTTTTATTGCCCGTGCTTCCATCTGACTCCCTCAACTTACTTCTTCTTTGCTCGATCCTCTTTCCGGTGTCCGGCGTGGCCACGATACGTTCGAGTTGGGGCAAATTCTCCCAACTTGTGCCCCACCATATTTTCCGTAATGTACACCGGAATAAACTTGTTCCCATTATGAACAGCGAACGTATGCCCAACAAACTCGGGCAGGATGGTGGAAGCTCGCGACCAGGTTTTAATCACCTTCTTCTCATTGCGCTCATTGAGCTGCTGCACCTTCTTCAGCAGCTTGTAATACACATACGGTCCTTTTTTGAGCGAGCGTGCCATACCGCTCCTTCAGCTTCTCCGTTCAACTTACTTCTTTTTCTTCGCCCGTCGGCGTAGAATGAATTTATCCGACGGTTTATTCCGTTTTCGGGTTTTCAACCCCTTGGCTAATTGCCCCCACGGAGAGCGCGGATGCTGCCGCCCTCCCCCGGATTTGGAGCGACCTTCTCCACCACCATTGGGG
>JALWUI010000213.1 GCA_027082775.1 Candidatus Kapaibacterium sp. | reverse complement strand
GGGGAGCAGTGAGCGCCCATCAAGGATTATGGTAAAAATTTTTCCAGTTCCTGCGCAATGGCTTCTGCAGCATCTGGTCGGGCAAACCGCTGAATATTCTGAGCAAGCTGCCGCCGGAGGGGTGCGTGATGGAGAACCTGGCGGATAAGAGGCAGAAGCTGTTCTTTGAGCTGGTGATCTTCCAGAAAGAGCGCTGCTTGATGACGCACAAGTGCTGCAACATTGTGATGCTGGTGGCGATGGACGGCTGCAGGATAGGGGACGAAAATTGCGGGCTTGCCGAAGGCAGCGATTTCTGCGACGGCGGAAGCACCTGCTCTGCTTACCACAAGATCCGCAGCTTGATACGCCGCCTGCATATCGTCGATAAAATCGGTTGGAACAATCAGCGGGGAAGGATGCGGAATCTCCACTGTCTGTTTGCCTGTTTGCCACAATACCTGAATTTTGTGCTGAATCAATTGTGGCGCGATGCTGGTGATAGCTTCATTGATGCTGCGTGCTCCCAGACTGCCGCCCAGGACGAGGACAAGTGGACGTGCAGGGTCGAATCCCCAGCGGCGTTTGGCTTCTGCTGGATCTGGAGGATTGTGGAGTAAAGACGGCCGGATTGGATTGCCACTTAAGATGCAACGATGCTGCAGACGTCTGGAAAACCACTGGAAGCTGTCGGGGAAAGAAAGAAAAATTCGGTCCGCCATCGGTGCTAACCATCGGATCGTTCGTCCCGGAAAGCTGTTTGCTTCCATCAATATCAGTGGCAACGAAAGTGCTGAAGCAGCAAGTCCAACCGGCAAGCTAATATAAGCGCCGGTACAGAGTACGACTGCTGGCTGAATGGCTTTGAGAGCGTGTATGGCTTTGAGCAGTGAGGAGAGTAGAGAAAATGGTAATCGGAGGGTTTGAGTGGAGAAAATGCTGGATGTAGAGTGGATGGGGAGGGGGACAAAGGGGAAACCAGTCTGGGGAATAATTCGGCTTTCGATGCGATGAGCAGTGCCAAAGAAAACAGGGCGGATGGTTCGGCGTTGTTGGAGTGCTTCAATAACAGCAAGAGCGGGAAAAAGATGTCCACCGGTACCCCCAGCAGCGACTGCTATGACTGGATTTTCCGTTGATGATTGTCTGATCGTTTCTTCCTAACTTTGCAGTTTCACAAGTTGTACAGCAGGATCAGAAAAAATGAAAAGACGGCAGATCGTGAGGGTTCTTGTGGTTGGAATCCTTGGGCTCTTTCTCCAAACAAACAGTGCTCTTTGGGCGCAAAGTGCGGATGCGGTGGTTTATGAACAGCTCCGCAAAATTGCCCAGGGGAAAGTGGAGGAAGTCAAACGCCTTTTGCCAGACTTATTGCTGGAGTATCCCAATGATCCGGGAGTGATTTTTCTGCACGGCGTTGCTGCAAATGATGCGATGAAAGCATTGCCGTTGTATGAAAAAATCGTTCGGGAGTATCCTCAAAGCCAATGGGCGGATGATGCGCTGTGGCGTATTGTGCAGATTTATGCGGTCGCGGGCGATACGGCGCAGGCGCGACGCTGGCTGAGCATGTTTGAAGCACAGTATCCGGATTCTGAATACCTCCTGTTTGCTCGATTATTGGTCAAAGAAACGGTGGGACTTGGACCGCAGCGCACCGTTCAGGACACCACTATGGCGACGCCTCCGGTAATTCGGGCGCCCCGGCACAATAATCAACCGCCAGCGCAGGTGCCGAACTTCCCGCCGCAGCCATCAACACAGCAAACAAATACTGCTCAGCAAGTCCGGTACGGGTTGCAAGTGGGAATTTAGACGTCTCGGGAGGCGGCAGCGAAAGAGTTGATGAAGTACCAGCGGTTGAGCTTGCGTGCAGAAGTCGGCAACAAGGTAATGGGAGGCGCACCGCATTATGCGGTGGTAATCGGGGATTACAGTTCAAAAGAACAGGCAGAGCGAGCGAAAAAAGTTGTTGCCCGGTTTTGTCAGTGTAATCCCTTCCTGATTGTCAAATGAGCAAAAAACGCTCGAAGCGTTCCATCCAGACGCGCTGCACACAGTTAGAGCGAGAGGGAAAGGTTTTAACAGCAGCTTTCCTGCGTACCGCGCTGACACCTGAATCTCCGGATCCTGCGGTTGTGCCCTTGTTAGGGCGGGCAGTACGGAAAGCAAAGCAGGTGTGGCGGCGAGCGTACGCGCCTTTTTCCCGTTTTCCTGTTGGCGCTGCAGTGATTGGTGGCAGTGGGAAAATCTGGGCAGGATGCAATGTAGAGTGCAGCAGTCATAGTTTGACGCTATGTGCCGAAAGGAATGCTTTGACAACAGCCGTTGCCAGTGGGGAGCGAGAAATTGTAGCAACAGTGGTTTATACCGAGCAGGGCTTAACCCCGCCGTGTGGTGCCTGTCGCCAGATGCTCTATGACTTTGGTCCCGATAGTGTCGTCATTGTGACAGATGGGCGGCAGCAGCAGTGGTTTCTTCTGGAAGACTTGCTCCCTGTTGCATTTACGGCTGCATTGCTTCGTTCTACCACAGGAGCAAAATCGACAAAGGGGAGATAGCATCGGAACCAATAAGCTACCCGGTCGGGTTGAAAACAGAGGAGTTCCAATGTGGCGCTGGTGGATCGTGGGCAGTATGCTGCTGCTCTGGAATAGTGCTTTTGCTGCATCGCGTTGGGCTGTTGAATATAGTACTCCCCATCGCCTGGAAATCTCGGTGGATGTGGGCGTATTGCGGAATGATTCGATCCGACTCTTTGCCGTTGTACCGGCTCCAGATGCATTTTGGCTCGAGGATCTTGCCGTCGTTCCGGAACCAGCACAATCGCTCACTGGAATTCCGGGAGATTTACGACAACTGGTTCATCTTCGGTATTACGGTCAGGTTGCTCGATGGCATCTTGCTGAGGTACTCGTGCCTGCTGATACCGTCCCGAAAGGGGTGAAGCGTATTCAAATAACGCTGGGATTTTCCTCGGCTTATGAGGTGCAAAGAGGTTTGCGGCAGAACAGCGCTCTGGCAACGCTGGCAGCGGCAGTATTGCCTCGTAATGTGATCAACCCGGAAGCTGCGTTGTGGTGGTATGCTTCCTCTCAGTCTTCGCTCACACGCCTGGATGGGGAGCGGTGGTGGAAAATCGAAATTGAGCAGGAAGGGATCTATGAAATAACCGCTTCGCAGTTGCAGGCGCTGGGCATCGAGCTGGATGGAGCGACGCTGGGAACAGTAAAGCTCTACGGGATTGGGGGGCGACCGCTTCCTGATGGCGTCGAGGATGCACGGGAGGAATGGGTTCGGCAACAGCCGCTACTGGCGGAGTATGCACCAGATGGTACATTCCAGCGATTTGTTTTCTACGGTGCTGCAACCCGTGCACCGGAATACCGCAATGGACAGTTTGGGCACTACCAGAATCCTTACGCGACAACGGTGACCTATCTCCTTGCCGTTGGGGGAGAACCACGGCAGCAGTGGACGGCTGCAAACGATAGCGTGCCGCAGGCAGTGCAGTATGAGCAGCGAGGTATTCGATGTGTCTTCTGGGAAGAAGATCAATTGCAATTGCTGCATCCGGGTTCCGGGCGAAGCTGGGTGGGAATGCCTTTTGACCGTTACGTGCCTACTACACTAACGCTGGCATTGCCAGATTTGGTAGCAGAAAGCCAGATCTTTTACCGCTTCCGCCTTGCCCATTACGCTTCAGCCGCTGCTGAAATCCGTGTCTATGAGCACAATGCCGAGCTGGCAACAGTCAACTTAGCCTCTGTTGATCCTGCAGTGTACCAGTATTCCGTTGCGTATTTTCGCACTATGGAGGTGCAGACGCAGGCGCCGGTGCTGGGCGAGGCACGCTCAGCCTTACGGTTTGAATATGAATCCAGCGATCCGTCTGGAACTGGATACGTGGATTGGATTGATATCTGGTACACTGCGCAATTGCAGGCACATAACGGCTGGTGTGATTTTTTTACCCTTCCAGAAGCGACCGATCCAGTTGCATACATTGTCGATGGCTTTCAAGACGGCACTGTCTGGGGGTTCGACGTTACTGATCCTGCGGCGCCACAGCCGATAGCTTTGCAACGATACGAATCCAAAGTGCGGGTAGATGTCCAGTGGAAGCAACCGCATCGATTGGCATTAGCCCAACAGTTGCAAACCCCTGCCATTGTGCCCGTTGAACTGGCAGGATTGCGAGATTCTCATAACCAGGCAACGGTCTTGGTGATCACGCATCCACAGCTTCTTCCTTCAGCAACAGCTTACGCTGATTATCGCCAGCAGCACGATTCTCTGCAATGTATGGTTGTAACAACGGAAGCAATTTTCCTGGAATTTGCCGCCGGGATGCCGGATCCGACTGCCATCCGAAACTTTATTGCTTTGGCGTTTCATCAGTGGACAAAACCACCGCAGTTTGTGGTGCTCTGGGGCGACGGACATTATGATTATCGACAACTTCGCACTTCCCAGATCAATTTTATTCCGCCGTGGGAATCGCCGGATGATCAGGATGGCTACCTGAATGCTGTATATTCAACGGTGACGGAAGATTTTTTTGTTCGCGTTGCTGGTGATGATCGGGCAAATGATTTAGCGATTGGAAGAGTGGCAATTCAGTCCAATGAGCAGGGATACGTAGTGCTCACCAAAATTCAGCAATATGAAAATGACGCACCAGATGATCCCTGGCGATTACGGGTGACATTGGTTGCAGATGATAGTCCAACCGGCAGTAGTGGCGGCGATGGAACATTGCACACCAGTCAATCGGAACGGTTGGCATCAGAATTTATTCCGCCGTATATGTTGATTCGGAAAATTTATTTGCCCGATTATCCAGCAGAAAAGCAGCCAGGGCGGTTGCGGCGTCCACAGGTAACAGCAGATTTGCTCAGTAGTATTAACGCCGGAACTGCAATTCTGAACTGGATTGGGCACGGAAATCCACGGGTATGGGCTCACGAGGAGATTTTTAACAAAGACGAAACCATCCCGCAAATGCAAAACCGGCAGCGGTTGTTCTTTTTAACAGCCGCAACGTGCGACTTTGCTCGTTTCGATGACCCAAATCGTCAGAGTGGAGGAGAGGAATTGCTGATATATCCCAATGGAGGAGCCATTGCGGTGTTTTCCTCAGCCCGTGCTGTTTATGCCTTTGATAATGCCCGGCTGAATGAACGATTTTATGAGGAATTGTTTACGCTTACCCCATCGGGATATTCCCGCCTGGGAGAAGTTTTGCTGCGGGTTAAACACGAGTTCAACAGCACAAATGATGAAAAGTTTTATTTGCTGGGTGATCCGCTGGTGCGAGTCATTATTCCTCCACTGCACGTCCGTATCGACTCTATCAATGGTGTGGATGTGACACAGGATTCTGCAACCATCATACTTCCCAGCCTTTCCACCGTAACAGTGCAGGGACGCATAGAAAATCTTGCTCAGCAATGGTTGCAGTCGTTTCAGGGGATTGTTCAGGCGTTCCTGTTCGATGCCGATGTGCAGAAAGAAGCAATTGATGTCGATGGAACGAAGCACCGGTTTATGAAACCTGGTGGATTGCTGAACGTCGGTGCTGCTACAGTTGCTGATGGCAGCTTTACCGTTACACTTGTTGTTCCCAGGGATGTAAGTTTCGCAAAACAACCTGTCAGATTGCTTTTGTATGCGGTGGATACGCTTCACCGGTGGTTTGCTAAGGGTGTGAATCAACAGTGCCGGGTTCAGGGAATTGCTTCGGGAAACATTACCGATACTCAGGGTCCGCAGATTGAAATTTTTCTTGAGAGTCGCGATTTTCAGCCGTGTGACTCCGTTTCGGCGCAGCCGCTGTTGATCGTGGATCTCTTTGATTCCACCGGGATCAATGCCAGTGGAATTGGGGTGGGACACGATATCCAGGCGTGGATCGATGAAAATCCGCTCCCTCTGGTGCTGACCCCTTACTATCAACCTTCCCTCCAGGATGTTCGCCGCGGAAGCATTGAGACATTGCTGCCGCCGCTGCCTCCGGGGAAGCATTCCTTGAGAGTTCGAGCGTGGGATATTGTCGGCAATGTTTCGGATCAAACTGTTTGTTTTACGGTAGTGGATTTCCAGCGTCGATTAGTCAGAGGGTTGGCTCCATATCCTCAGCCTTTTCAGGAAAGTATCACGATTCCTTTTCAACATTTTTCAGCAGAACCAGTGAAGGCAACTATTCAGGTATTTGATTTGTATGGACGGGTTATCTGGGAAGACTCGCAAGTAGTGGCAGAGCGAGTTGCAGCTTTTCGCTGGCAACCAGATCCTGGGACAATGGCGGGAGTTTACGGATATCGGATTCAAATTGTGGCAGGACAGCAGACACAATCCGTTGGGGGAACAATAGTCTACAAGCCATAAAAATGATCAGATTGTTTCACAGCCGGGAAATAGGATTAATGAAAGTGATCATCCGCAGCGTGATGGTGGTACTTCTCATCAGTGGGATGTCAATCACAAAGGTGTGGGCGCAAGCAGGAGCTGCGGCAGTGCCATTTGTGACCATTCCTCCAGGCGCACGGTCGGCTGGAATGGGAGATGTTGGCACCGGTATTGCGGATGATATTGGTGCCCTCTTCTGGAATCCTGGAGGATTGGCTTTTCAGGCGGATCGCCAGGCAACGCTGTCCTATTCTCGCTGGTTGCCACAATTTCAGGCGGATTTGTTTTACGCCTATGGTGCCTATACGCAATTCTGGGAACAACTGGATGGGACTGTCGGCGGTAGCTTTTTGCTGATGAATCTGGGTGAGTACGAACGGACGGACTCCCGGGGAAATTTTCTGGGACGCTTTCGCTCTTTCGAGTTTGCGGTCAGCCTTGCGTATGCAACGCTGCTGTCCGAGGATCTGGGAGGTGGTATTCAGTTTCGCTACATTCAGTCGAACCTTGCCAGTGATGTGCAGGGAGAAAGTGGGGTAGGCCGCAGCGTGGCTTTTGACTTCGGCCTTTTGTGGCGCCCTCGCCATCTCCAGTTGTTTGGCAGTGACTGGGGCGATCGCATTAGCGCAGGATTTAACTTGCAGCACGTTGGTCCCAGTATTACCTATGCTCAACAAGCAGATCCCCTTCCGACAACATTGCGCCTTGGCGCTTCTGCTATTGTGTTGCAGGATGAGTTCAATCAGTTAAGTCTTGCTTTCGATATCAGTAAACTGCTGGTTTACCGGGATGAAACAGGATCCGATAAAATTCCTCGATCATTCATTACGGCGTGGAAAAATCCCGGGGTGGAATTTTCCATTGGAATGGAATACTGGTATGAACAGTTGGTTGCACTGCGTGCTGGATACTTTACGGAACCAACGCGCTTGGGTGATCGGAAATTTTTCTCATTCGGTGCTGGCATTCGGTACGACATTTTCGGTATGGACTTCAGCTTCCTGATTCCTCAGGAAGAAAATCATCCACTGGCAAACACGATGCGGTTTTCCCTGTTGGTGAACTTTGATCGGGTATACCGTTGATCCATCACATCGTTAGCTTTGTAGCCAGATGACTAACCTGCGTGTTGGGAAAAAGGTTTTGCAGGGAATTTTTTTCTTCCTTTGCCTAAGCGGTTGGTAGCTCAGGTGATGGGTTCGATTCAAGCAATTGGGACCATTGCGGACAGAGCCGATTTGGCGATTTTTTGCAGAAAAGAGGAAATTTCCGCACTGGAAATCTACCAAAGCCAGTGCTGCCACCTGTTAGTTTCCAGATTTTTCGTAACTTTAAAATTCTGTAAAAAATGGAAAGCTCATAAGAAAAGTTTGTGTCAATGAAAGAGGGGTGGAGAGCCATGCGTCGATTGTTTCTATCATTGTCCGTCTTTTTGTTGGTAGCCTTTCCAGTCATCAGTGGCAGCGGGCAGAAGCGAGGGGAAGCGGAGATTTTGCACCGAAGCGGCAAGGGATCGTATCCGATGCCATTTAATCTGACGGGCGCCAATCCGGTCAACCAGCCGGCAATTTCCACGGGGTACTATGTTGTCAACAGCGTGGACGTTGCACCGGCACCGTGGCGACCGAATCCAGCAACGGCGTATGAGCCATTGGACCGCGATCCGCAACTGTGGCGGCGAATTGTATCGGGACCGAACCAGTATCCATCGTCGTTCTGGACGAATCATCCAGAGGGCAAGCCGTATTTCCGCAATCCGAGCAATATGAATGATTCCACCGACAATGCCTTTGCTGGCCCGATACCGATCAAATTAGCGACACCGTTTTATTTCAACGGGGTACGGTACGACAGTTTTTATGTATCGACCAACGGATTTATCGTGCTGACCAACCGGCGATATTTTTATGATCGCAACGGGAATCGATACATCCCGCAGGGGCAGACAACGGCGTATGATCCGAACAGTGATGACCCGCGAGCGCGCAGTGGCGATGGGTTAAATGATCCGACACCGGACAACTACGGGTATCAGTACATTGCATTGGGGACGGCAAATGGGAACGGGACGGCGACTCAGGGGGCACGCAATCCGAACAATGTGCCGTTTAACAACGGGTTATTCAACAACTGGAATGCAGCGATTATTGCGCCGTTTTGGGATGATTTGCAGTTGTCGGTGTTCAATCCGGATTTGAATCAGCCGGATGATTTTGCGAAGGTGTATTACAAGCGGTCGCCGCAGGGGGACAAGTTGATCATTTATTTTGTGAACATCACGCCGAAGGGCTGGAAGGCAACGCCATTTGGGATACCGGTGAACTTTCCGGCGGACATTCGGCCGTTTACAGATGATCCGTTTGTGTCAGCGAATGTGCAGATTATCTTGAACAGTGCGGACAGTTCGATCACGTTTGTGTATGAGAATTTCCAGGGGGTAGTGACGGTGGGATGGCGGCCAGTGTTCAGCAACTGGTTTTTCTTTATGAATTCGACCATTGGGGTGCGGGGGCAGGCGCGATTTCCGGATGGGAGTCGGTACACGCAGTACACGATGTATTCGCATAATGGGACGCCGTATGTGGTTGGGGGGAATTTGCGGAGCATTGATGCGTTATTGGGGCGGTCCAATTATGCGATCAAGTTCAAGCAATGGAAGAATGTGGTGCGGGTAGTGGATATGAAGTATTTTGTGCGGGATCCGAACACGGGACAGTTTACCAAGGAGGTGGAAGATCCGAACAATTTTGAGTTGTTGGTAGGGGATCCATTGTTAGGGGCGATACAGCCGGTAGGGATATTCCAGAATTTGAGCAATGACATTCAGGGGTCATCGGGGGTAAATTATCAGGAGCAGGGATTAGATTTTCGGGTGCGGTTTCGGATTTCCAATGATGTGATCAACGACACGATTGTGTACAATCGGCAGGTGTGCATTGATCAGGATGCGCTGGAGTTGGGATATACGCATTGGGATAACTTGAGTTATGGGGCACGGTTGATCGATGAGGATGGTAATCCGATTGATCCGACGCAGACGGGGGTAGAGGGGGTGCCGCCGTATGCGTTTGTGGAAGTGAAGTTTCCGCCGTTTGAGACCAACACGTATTTGCCGAACCACGTAGGGCGGTTAACGGCGACGGTGATAGCGGAGCCGAAGCAGTGTGCGGGGGGGAGTTTTGGTGGTTATGGGGATATGTGGCCATTTGATGACACGGTACGGGTGCGGTTATTTGGGGTGAAGCGGTTGACCAGTTTTTATGACAATGTGAACGATTTCAGTGTGGTGAAGCGGTTGGGACCGATCCCGTCGGCGAACAAGTGGGTGAGTATCGATGCGGATGTCGTGGATGGGAATCAGGCGACGTACAATCCGCCGCCGCCGCGAGGGATGGCGGGGACGAATCCGCTGTTTCAGATCAATTCGCCGGTGATTCGGTTGAATCGGGATCGGCTGGATGGGTCGCGGGTGCCACGGGGAGGTGATCAGATCATATCGTTTCCGATCGACAT
>JALWUI010000212.1 GCA_027082775.1 Candidatus Kapaibacterium sp. | reverse complement strand
CCCCGGTGTTGCAGGGCGTGGAGTGCGTAATACACCATCACTGCTGCCTGCGGATGACCGTACACTCCAACGACCCCGCAGTTCGAACGTGGACGATCCATTTCATCGATCGTCGGCAGGAAGATTTGCGACGGTTTCATCAGTGTCCCTCAGTTCGTTCTAAGAGTGGTCAACAGACGAATATCAGAGGCGAAGAACGCGAAAGCAGAACGTCCCACCCGATCTTCAACAAATCCTTCCGGCTACCTGGCATCATTTTACAGGTCCGGGTATAACCATTGCCAGCCTACTGCTTCGCTGGCGGCGTTGTGAATGGAGGTTTGCAACGCGCCTGTTGCATTTTTCGCAACCATCACGGCGATTGACGAGTGATAAGGAGACGGCGTACCAGGCGCTTGCCGAGCGCAGCAGCACCGGCGGCGAAGAAGGGAGCCGCCACAACGTCGATGCTGTAGTGCACGTGCTGGGCGATCACGGCTATCCCGACGGTAGTTGCCAGTCCCGCCATCATCCATCGGATCCGGGAAGGAGGAAGAATGAGGGTGAGCAGTACCAGTCCTGCGGTGTGTCCGGAGAAGAACAGGTCCCGGCTGAGGGTAGTGCCGCCAGTACCGATCCATTCGACGAGCGGATCGCGGAGCAGGATCATCATTGGCGGTGGATCCAGCGGCGTCAGCCACAGGGTGAGGGAGCGGATCCAGAGCAGCAGGGTATAGGCGATGATACCCGTCAGAAGCCGGGGTGGATCTGGCAGGAGTTTCCAGATGGCAAGGAGGATCCCGCCATAGATCGCCGCAAAGCTCAACCAGGTGAGATCGACTGGCGAAAACCGGAGCAGTGGATCCGGCAGAATAACTCCCGGTCGTTGCTCGATCCAGAGGAGCAGCCGGGAAAAGGCGATGAGGGTCAGAATGCTCACAGCGAGTGCGCCGGCAAGGGAGCGGCGAAAAATACGGTCTTGCCAGTACGCTCCCCACGCCGTTTTCACTGTTTGCGTCCATCCTTTCGTCATAGCTTCTTTTGGACTGTTGAACAATATCCTCAAACAACCGCTTTGGCAGGCAAAGGGCAACGAACGAAACGAACGATTTTCAGTCGTGGTGCGATTGTCGTTAAAGGGGCGAGGACGCACAATTTGAAGAACCTTTCGCTGGAAATTCCCCGCGGCGCACTGACGGTGATTTGTGGTGTTTCCGGGTCGGGGAAATCTTCCCTGGCTTTCGACACCATTTATGCGGAGGGACAGCGGCGGTTCGTGGAATCCCTTTCTGCCTATGCTCGTCAGTTTCTGGATCGTATGCAGAAACCGGACGTTGACCGCATCGTCGGCATTCCACCAGCGATTGCGATTGAGCAAAAGGGAGTGCCGAAAAATCCCCGTTCAACGGTGGGGACAATGACGGAAATCTACGACTATTTGCGACTGCTTTACGGTCGGATCGGGAAAACCCGTTGTAAAGAGTGCGGGCGTACGGTGCAGCGTGATACACCCGAAATCGCGCTGCGAATGTTGCAGGAATCCCTGAAGGAAGGCGACCGGCTGTACATTTTGATCCCATTGCCACGGGTTGAACACAGCGATCGGGAGCAGCAACTGCTGTCGCTCCGCAGCGCTGGTTTCTTCCGCTTTGTGCTTGGTGAAGAGACTACCATCTTCGATAGCGAGATTGCAGAGGATCGCGCGGCGATTTTGAGCACACCACGTGAACGGGTGTTTGTACTCATCGATCGGCTGGTGTACCGCAACGAAGAAGAGGCGCGTTCCCGGCTGGCAGAGGCGCTGGAGCAGGCGTTTCGCTACGGGGACGGCAAATGCATTGTTCGGAATCTGACGCAGGAGCGACAGGAGGTCTTTTCCAATCGGTACGAATGCACCTATTGCGGCATTCCGTACGAAGAGCCGCGTCCACAGCTTTTTTCCTTCAACAATCCCGTTGGTGCCTGTCCAAAATGTCAGGGATTTGGACGCAGCATCGGCATCGATGAAAATCTGGTGATTCCCAACAAAGAACGGTCGTTGCTGGAAGGAGCGATCCATCCATTTCAGACGCCCAAAGGATCCCGATATCAGGCATTGCTGATTCGAGTAGCAAAGCGGTATGGCATCCCGCTGGACAAGCCAATTCGCAGTCTGGATCCGCAGGCACTCCAGATTCTCTGGGATGGAGCAGATGAGTATCCGGGCATTCGGGGATTTTTCCAGATGCTGGAACAGAAAGCGCATAAGATTCAGGCGCGGGTTTTTCTCAGTCGCTACCGTGGCTATACCCGGTGCCCGGCGTGCGGAGGATCGCGGTTGCGGACTTCTGCCCGACAGGTTTTCGTTGGCGGACGCTCCATTGTCGAAGTTGTGCGAATGACCATTGCCGAAGCTGCCGCTTTCTTTGACACCCTGGAGTTGTCCCCTGCAGAGCAGCAGATTGCCGAACGGGTGTTGCAGGAAATTCGCCGGCGGCTGGCGGTGCTGCTGGATATTGGACTGCACTACCTCACCCTGGATAGTCT
>JALWUI010000211.1:2154-10077 GCA_027082775.1 Candidatus Kapaibacterium sp. | reverse complement strand
CTCAAGTGCAATCTGCATAGCCCGAGCAGCACCGGAACCGTCTTCAATCGGCTGGGTAATGTGATAAGCGTCATCGGTTAAACCAAAGCCTGCAAATTCTGCATAGACCTTTGCTCCTCGATTCATCGCATGCTCATAACTTTCTAGAATCAGTGCTGCTGCTCCCTCACCCATTACAAATCCATCGCGTTCGGCATCAAATGGACGGCTGGCTTTTTGCGGCTCATCATTTCGGGTTGAAAGCGCTTTCATCGCATTGAATCCCCCAACGCCCATCGGACAGATCACCGCCTCGCTTCCTCCCGCAACGATGACATCTGCCGCTCCCCGCTCAATCAGCATCTTTGCATCCGCTAATGCGTGGGCAGAGGTTGCACAGGCGGAAACGGTAGCATAGTTTGGTCCCTTGAACTGATACCGAATAGCAATATGTCCCGCTGCGATATCCAGGATCATCATCGGGATAAAAAAAGGAGAAATAAAACGGGGATTACCGCCACGCTCATAGAGCTTTTCCTGTTCCCGATGATACGTCCACATTCCCCCGATGCCCGATCCAAAGATCACACCTACCCGTTCCTTATTAACCGTATCCAGATTCAAAGCGGCGTCTTCCAGAGCCATTGCGGCTACAGCCATCGCATACTGGGTAAACAGATCCATCCGCCGCACCTCTTTGCGAGAAAGATAGAGCAGCGGATCAAAATTTTTCACCTCACACGCAAAACGAGTGGCGAAATCTGAAGCATCAAAGTAAGTAATCGGTCCTGCCCCACTTTTGCCTTCCATCATCGCATTCCAAAAATCCCCCATTGTGTTCCCAATGGGGGTAAGGGCTGCCATTCCTGTCACAACTACTCGACGTCGCTGCATAGCAACTCTAAGGGATTAGTTTACTTCTTCTGCCGGAAAACCACTAATCGAGCTATTAGGCTTAAGCCGTTTCCAATTTACGAACCGAGCTTTTGCTTCAATAGCTCAATAACGTCGCCAACGGTTTCGATTTGCTCTACCTCTTCGTCCTGAATCTCCAGATTAAATTCTTTTTCAAACTCCATAATGAGCTCGACGGTGTCCAGAGAATCCGCTCCAAGGTCATTAGCAAATGAAGCCTCGGGCGTTACCTGAGACTCTTCAACACCAAGTCGGTCGACGATAATTTGCTTCACCTTTGCCTCAATAGTCGCTGCATCCATTCCAACAGCTCCCTTTTTGTTAGTTCAACTTACCCTTCAAGCTCACCACAGAAAATGCAAAGATACGGAAAAATGCTATTTCAAATCGACAATCCGCCATCCACGACAACGACGGCACCGGTCATATACCGAGCATCGTCCGATCCCAGAAAGGCAGCAACAGCCGCTATTTCATCAGGCTGCGCAACACGCCCCAGAGGGATGTTATCCAACAATGACTCTTTTTGCCTGGCGGAAAGCACAGCGGTCATATCAGTTTCAACATACCCAGGCGCAATGATATTGACCCGAATGTTGCGTTTGCCCACCTCTTTTGCTAAGGAACGACCAAAACCGATGAGTCCCGCCTTCGACGCCGCATAATTGGATTGTCCCACATTGCCACCGAAAGCAACAATAGAAGAAACCAGCAAAATGCATCCTCTGCGCTGCCGAAGCATTGCTGGGAGGAATGCCTTGGTAATTCGAAACGTTCCTGTCAGGTTCGTATCCAGAACATTCTGCCAGTCTTCATCCTGCATTCGCAGTAAGAGTGTATCTCGGGTAATCCCCGCATTATTTACCAGCACATCGACGGTTGAGGACCGCTCCAGAACCTGCTCTGCAAAAGCCTGAACTGAAGCTGCATCACTGACATCCACCTGATATGGAAACACGCTATCACCCAGTTCCTGTTGCAAGATCTCTGCCTGCTCTTTACCAGAGCGATAGGTAAAATGCACCGTCGCTCCCTCCTGAGCAAATCGGCGTACCATTGCAGCACCAATGCCACGCGATCCTCCTGTCACAACCACGTTCTTCCCCTGATAGCGCATTTTACTGCTCCTTTGTCTTTACTTCCTGCGTTACTGCTTCCAAAAAGCGCTGGAGATGTTCAGCTTTATCAATGCCGCTGCTTTGCACCCCTAACAGCGTTCGCCGCACCAATCCCTGCAGCACTCGGCCGGGACCGATTTCAACAAAGTGGGTTATGCCAGCATTCGCCATCATCTGCAAAGTCTGCATCCACAGCACAGGGGACGTCAATTGCTCGATAAGTGCTTCTCGCAACTGACTGGCATCCGTCACAAGTTGCGCTGAAACGTTGGTATAAACAGGAATTTGAGCATCTTGCATCGGTGTCTCCTGGATCGCGGCAGCCAATCGCTGTTTTGCCGGCTCCATCAACGGCGAATGGAACGCCCCGCTTACTTTCAGAAGAATTGCCCGTTTAGCTCCCTGTTCCCGAAAAATCTCAACCGCTTTTTCAACAGCCGCTCGATCTCCTGAGATAACAATCTGGTCTGGAGCGTTATAATTAGCAGGAACAACCACCTGTTGCAGTTGCTCCGCAACTTCCTGACAAATCTGTTCAACAATATGAGGCGGTAATCCAATGATCGCCGCCATCGCGCCGGGGCGATCTGCTCCTGCTTCGTACATTAACTGCCCTCGCAACTGTACCAAACGCAATCCATCCTCGAAGGAAAAAACTCCTGCTGCATACAGTGCTGAATACTCACCCAGGGAATGTCCTGCAACAGCAGAAGGACGTGGTGCTTCACTGAGAAGATCCACGAGGATTGCTTCGTGTACGTAGAGAGCTGGCTGCGTATATCGCGTTTGTTGCAAAACCTCGGCTGGACCTTCAAAACAAATTTTTCCCAGTGGAAAGTCCAGAATTTGCTCTGCCTCCTGGAGCCGCTGCCGTGCGCTCTCGTACTGTTCCACCAGATCCTGCATCATTCCTATATACTGCGAACCCTGTCCAGCAAAGAGCCACGCTGTCTGTTTCATCGAATCCCCCACCGCATATAAATCGACGCCCACGTAAATCCAGCTCCGAATGCTGTCATAATAATGTTGTCTCCATAGTGCAATTTTCCTTCATCAATTGCTTCCGACAGGCACAGTGGAATTGTTGCGTTCGTTGTGTTTCCATAGCGATCAATGTTGACCATCACTTTGTCCATCGGCAACTGTGCCCGTTCCGCTGTGGCAGTAATGATTCGCAAGTTTGCTTGATGCGGCACCAGCCACTGAATATCTTCAGCTTTCAAATTATTACGCTCCATAATCTCCAGCGTAATGTCAGCCATTTTCACCACTGCTTCGCGAAACACTGCCCGTCCTTCCTGTTGCAGGAAATGCAGTTTTTTCTTCACCGTTTCTTCCGTCGTTGGCAACGCGCTACCTCCTGCCGGCAACCGCAACAATGGTCCTCCCTGCCCATCGATGCCTACAATCGAATCGATAATGCCTATTGCAGGATCCTCTGAAGGTTCCACCAATACGACAGCAGCAGCATCGCCGAAAAGAACGGCAGTGCTCCGATCATCAAAATCCGTAATAGCGCTCATTTTATCCCCACCACACACCATTACGCACTGAGACTGTCCCGATTCTACCAGCCGTCGAGCAGTTTCCAGGGCAAACAAAAAAGAAGAACAGGCAGCTAACAGATCATAGCCCCACAGGCGAGGGTTAGAACGCAGCCCTAACTTGTCCTGAACAATGCAGGCAGTAGCCGGAAAGAGATGATCCGGTGTTGCTGTTGCAACAATGATTGCATCGATTTTTGATGGATCCACCTGGTGGCGTTCAAAACAGTGCTGGGCTGCCTTAACAATCAGATCCGAGGTTGCTCCTTCTTTTGCAAAATGTCGCTCCCGAATACCTGTTCGGGTGCGGATCCATTCATCACTGGTATCCAGGTAGGACTCAAAATACGCATTGGAATAGGTGTCGGGCGGAACATAGTGCCCAACAGCAGTAATTGTTGCTCTCGCCATTGATTACCCTTTCTCTCCCACCGCTGGTTCAGAAAATTTTTGTCGTTCAATCGCCTGCTGAATGCGTACATTGACCTGATGCTCAATCATATCGCAAGCCACGTGGATCATTCGCTCAATAGCTTTTGGCGTGGAACTTCCGTGTCCAATGATGACAACGCCATTCACGCCAAGCAGCGGAACTCCACCATATTCCTGATAATCCATCCCTTTGAGCACTCGCTTTAAAATGGGTTTCAGACCTAAAACGAGCACACGGTGCAGAATCGACCGAGCGGCAAACCACTTAAATCGCGACTTAAGCAATGTCAGCATACTTTCTGCAAATTTCAACAGGACGTTCCCGGTAAATCCATCGGTCACCACCACATCGGCTGTTCCCAGGAAAATATCCCGTCCCTCCACATTACCAATAAAATTTAATGATCGATTCTGCTGGAGCAAGCGATACGCTGCTTTTAGCATCTCCGTACCTTTGGTCGTCTCCTCACCAATATTGAGCAACCCAACCCGGGGATATTCCAGGTTCAGCATTTCGCGCATATAAATGCTGCCCATCACGGCAAAATCGTGGAGATACTTCGGTTTCACTTCTACATTCGCCCCAACATCCAGCAAAAGCATATGCCGATTGTGGATGGTTGGCAAAAAGGAACCGATAGTAGGACGGGCAATGCCGGGAATTCTGCCTAGCATCAAAGTAGCCATCGATAACACTGCACCCGTATTGCCAATGGAAACAAAACCGTCGACATAACCATTAGCGTGAAGCTCCAGAGCGCGGTATAGAGAAGATTCCTTTTTTGTCCGGAAAACGCTGGTAGGATCATCAGCCATTGTTACGACATCGGGAGCATGGACAACGCTGTAGCGTCCCTCCAGATCGTCATACTGACTCAATATTCGCTGGATTTCCCGCTCTCTTCCTACCAACACCAACTCTACATTCTCACCTCGCAAATTCTGAAGAGCCTGAATAGCACCTACGATCTCGTTATGCGGCGCTGCATCTCCTCCCATTGCATCGACCGCTATGCGAATTGGGCGTTCGGGTCCCCGGATCAACTTCTCCACCCGCTCTACAACACTCATAGATTCCAGAGCGATGGTTATTCTTCTTCCTTCACGTCGATGACCTTACGTCCGTTGTAATACCCACAGTGAGGACAGGCAACGTGGGTTTCTTTGGGCAAGTTGCATTGCGGACACGGTACAACCGTTGGAACTCGCATCTTGTAATGCGTCCGCCGCTTGTCCCGGCGGGACTTGGATGTTCGTCGCTTTGGATGTGCCATCCCGGTAACTCCTAATTTTGTTGACTCTCTTCATCAAACTTTAATTTCTGCAGAACGCTCCAGCGCTCATCTATCTGCTGCTCACGCTCCCGCACCTGTCGCTGCAAAAACGGAAAAATATCCTCCAGCTCCTTATCCCGATACCACGGAGCCACTCGCTTCATCGGGAGATGAAGCGCTAACTCCTGTCGAACATAATCGGTAATATCCAGATACTTCGCATCGTCGTGAATATAAAAAGGCGGTTCCGGATCTGCCTCTAATTTCTGCTGGGCATACAATTCACTGTTCCTGATAAAGGTCACCGTGATCGGGGCAACAATTTCCTCCTCATACTCCTCACTGGAACGATCGCAAACCAAACGGGCAACACAACGCGCCTCCAGTGAAAGGATATACTTGTTTTCAAATTTCTCTACCGTTCCAGCTACTGTAACGATCCCTTCAAATTCGGGGAACATATCTGGAATTTCGCGTGCCGGTGCTTCGATCGATACCAATTGTTTCCCCGATTGTAATCCTTGAAGTTCGATTACCAGAACGCCGGTTGTAGATTTACGCTTCTGCATCCACTCCAAACTTCAATCAAACTTTGTAAATTTTGTTACAACGCCTCTTCCGTTTTACTATTGCATCACGGACACTGAAGTAATTTGGCATTCTGCTGAGCCGTGGAGTTTTGGGGATCTAACTTTAAGACGATCCGATAATACCGGCACGCTTCTTGTGGATTGTTTAAACTGTGATACGCGATGGCTCTAAAGAGGTTGGCATAAACAGAACGTGGTTGCAGCTTTACCCACTCTGCCGTTAACTGTAGCAACTTCTGATGTTTTTTCCGCTCCAGTAATTTCGATGCCAGAGCGCTATATGCCTGCTGTAATTCCCGGTGGTACTGCGCTGTATCACTTCTTGCAATTTGAATTGCCCGGACAAGTAAAGAATCCGCCTTCGTATCCGCTCCTTTCTCGTAATAAGCATACGCTAACTGAATGTAGTCAAACAGCAACGTCGTATCTTGTTGCAGCGCCCGCTCCAGATACACAATGGCAGAGTCGACATTGCCGTCGGAAAAGAAAGACACCCCGATCAATAAGTTAACCCGTGGTACCAGGCTGTCTGCGCAGTATCGATTCCGTTGTTGAAATACCGCAATAGCATCCTGATATTGTTTCCGCTCCCGCAAAAAATTGCCTAAGGTAAAAAGTAGGCGACACTTTGTAGTATCTAAGTTCACAGCGCGCCGAAACTTTGCAATGGCAAGCGCTGTATCGCTCACCTGCAAAGCAGCATAGCCAAAACGCTCATAATCGTTTGCTGTTAGTTTATTCGCAGCTATGGAATCCAGAAGTCGGAAAAACTGATAACTCTTCGCATACTGCTTCAGATTAAAAAAGCACCGTGCCATTTCCAGCCAGGCTTCCTGTTTCAGAGAATCCTCCAGGGATGGCAGTAATTTTTCGTACCATTGTACCGCATCTTCACATTGACGTGCTTTTGCCAGCGACTGTGCCAACCACCAGGCTGCTTTCTGATCATCTGGTTTCATTGATAGATATTTCTTCAAAGGTTCGATAGCTCCTTTATACCGTCGAGCATAGAACAATAATCGTCCCTTTTCTTTGTACGGCACTGGATTTTCCGGATCCAGCTTCGTGAGCGCATCCCACTGATGATACGCTTTCAAATAATACTGGGTCGCCTGCCGTGAAGAAACAGCCCGCCGTGCCAAAGCGTAATATGTTTTTGCCAGCTTTATCCGCGGCTCTATGAGCGTTGAATCCCGCCGTAACGCTTCTTCGTAATTCATCCGTGCTAATGGATAAACCTTTTGAGCATAGTAAAGATCCCCCAGCGCAATGTATGTATGCGGGAGCTCGGGATTTATTTGTTGTGCTTTGCGGATAACATAATCGGCTCGCTGAATAGAGTCGGCTAACAGATAGACCTGTGCTAAGGTCAGGTACAGGTGAACATTATCTTTATCATCCTCAATCCGATCCTGTAATAGTTCGATCGCCTCTTCAATTTTGCCTTTGTGTGCCAGCGCTAAGGCATAATATCGGGCAACTTCTGGATCTCGGCGCTTTTCCTCGTAGGCTTTGGACAGGAAGATGTAAGCAGAGTCGGTTTTTTCAAGGGTGAGGTATGCTTTGCCAAGTTGCAATAACACCAATACATTCTCCGGATCTTCTCGATAGGCTTTCAGTAACAATGGAATCGCTTTGGAATACTGCCCCCGCCGGATATACTGATCCCATTCCTGAGCAAACAAACTCTGTACTCCAAACAGGAATAAAAGCAATCCACCAAAAGCGGCACCTCGCAGCATCATTTCGTCGACTCCCCAACTTTAATTTTAATTACTGCAAAGGTTGGGACAATTCCCTTGTCTTTATAGAAAGTTGTTGCCTGTGGATCCCGCTCCAAAAACATAAAGACACCCCACGGAAGATTGCGAACATCCTCACGCAACACTCCCCGAATTGGGACAACGTACGGGTAAAGCCCCAGCACAATCAAGCTCTGGTGCGGATACCGTGTAGGATATACGTAAGCACCAGTAGTATCCACGAAACCAACGCGCAACATCTTCACAGAAGAATCCAGCGCTACCTGGGATAAATAGCCAACCCCAAGAGCCAGAGGATGGCTTTTAAC
>JALWUI010000211.1:0-2144 GCA_027082775.1 Candidatus Kapaibacterium sp. | reverse complement strand
TAACATAACGATACACCAAATCACTATTTGGCAGAAGCTTTAAGGGATATTGAACAGGCTGACCATCGGTAAAAAATCGCGTTAGGTTTGCATAGACGGAAGAAAGCTGATCGGGAATCACAATTTCCACTGCGTTTTTCAATCCGAATAATTGATCTAACGGAGTTCCTTCCTGAAAAACTTGTTTGAGCTGCTGATCTGATATAGTATCCAGTGGGAAAGAAGGCTGGGCATAAAACACCAGCGCATCCTTTGCAAAAGTTATCACGGGAAAATTCAAATGATAGGCTTTCAAGAGCGAATCTTCATCGCGCAGATATTCCCGACAAAGGATAATTGCCCGCGCCTTCCCCTGAAGCAATTTCCCAACTGCCTGTCGAGCTGCTACCGGCTGCAAGTCCACCTCTGCTTCTGGATACTGTGCTTCAAATTTGTGAATCAAAGAATCAAAAAGAGGAACAACCGCCTCATCGCAGTAAATGGTGACTTTCCCACTGGTTGGTGTTTCAGCAGGCTCCTGTTGCGCCTGCTCAGATGAGCAAGATATTAATGCACTGCCAATGCTGACTATGCCAATCAAGATTGAAAATAAGCGTAACACCATTTTTGACCTTCTCTACGATCTTTCAACTTGCTTTCAAAGTAGAAAGCGCCAACGCTGGAGGCAAATCTGGGTTGCTGACAGAAACCACAACACCCTCAATGGCGCCAGCAGACCGATCCATAACAGGACCGGATGCTGTTCCCGGCGTTCTTTTTCCTGTCGCTGCCGGCGGTAAGCTCGGAACCGAAAGTAAAAAGTCCCTAATCGAAAAATACCCAGCGCAAGCCACAAAATTCCTACGAACTTCACCGTAAAATCATTCTGGAGTTGTACTGGTAACCCAACGCCAGTAACGAAAACCACACCTCCTGCGGTAAATACAACCCCAAAAACGGCATTGCTCAAAAGCCGAACCAGTTCCATATTCATTGTTGAGGTGCCCTTTCAATCGTGCCCATGACTCGCCACGCCTGGCATCCTTACACTCTTATTCGCTATGTTCATTCCTGTAAGTAATCCACTTTGCAGTACCCATAGATCCACTTACCAACGCTATATGCCACTCCACACTACCATAAGCTCGCACCTCGCACATAGGTGGGATTAGCAGCTTTATATTGTCGTATTTTCTCGCCCGTGCAGGATATAAAACTCTTTTTATTTCAGCTTGAAATCAATGGGAATGCTCACCCACACCGCAATTGGCTCTCCGTTTTGAATTGCAGGCGTAAAAACTGATTGCATAATAGCATCAATCGCCGCCTGATTGAAAATTTCATTATCACTCTGTTCAATCACACACTTGCGAGGCTTTCCATCTTTCCCGACCAGAACCCGAACTACCACTCTCCCTTCCAGACCAGCTCGTCTGGCAACTTCCGGATACTTAACTTTTTTCTTGAGCTCTGCCAAGTCAATGTATGGTTGTTTTTCGACCGGAATAAATTCATACATTCCCGGTTCTTCTTCCTCCTCCGGAACCTCGATCTGGACTCCTTCCCCATCACCAGTAGGCATAAATCCACCTTGATCTTCCCCTTCGCCCCCTTCGGGCGTTGCCCGTCCCACCTCTTCCATTGTAGCAAATTCTTTGAGGTCCGGAGAAATTAAAGCATCCGGCACTGGCACTGGAGTCCCTGCACGAGCTGCCGGTCCAGCCGCCACTACAACTTTCTTTACATCCGTCGGCGGTGGCGGGGGTGCCGCTTCTTCTGCCATCGATGGAGGTGGAGGAAGATTCGACAACTTTACCCGGACAACCGGAATCTTTTTGGCGCGGTCTGCGGACGCAGCAGCGAACATCTGAATACCTTTGTACAACAGGAAAAGCAAGAGAAAAACGGCAACGGCATAGAGAAATCCCCGAAGTGTATTCTTCCGAATCCATTCCCGAACTTCTGGAAACCCATATCCCTTCTTGCTATAAAATTGCTCAGCTAAAACTCCAACAGCCATTTTTGCTTCCCCAATGATCTACATCTGTGAGAAGAAACGATTTACTGTGCATTTCCGTTTTCTGGTAGATCCCCAATCTTCGCACGTTCTTCGTCCGAAATTGGCACCAGCGCAAAGCGGCGTTTTCGCTCGATATTCTTAGCCG
>JALWUI010000210.1 GCA_027082775.1 Candidatus Kapaibacterium sp. | reverse complement strand
GCACTGGAGTTAGCCCCATACAACATCACAGCAAATGCAATTCGTGCCGGGGTTAGTAATACCCCCGCGCTGCAAAAAATTCCTCGACACGAATTGCTCATCCAGAATGCCCTGATGCGGAATCCTTACCACCGCCTGACAACTCCCGAAGACGTCGGTAAAGTAGTTGCTCTCTTAGCAACGCCAGATTCCTACTGGATCAACGGCGACGTGATCGCTGCCGATGGCGGTGAGAACATTATCGATCTGACCTGGTGGCAACCCAACGAACAAGAACAATAACAAAGGAGCAGGAACGAATGAAAAAGTGTTCACTCATTCTCTGGATTACCCTCATTGGGTGGTTCTCCGCCAATGTTTTATTTGCCCAGAACAACGTTCCCGTACTGGAAGCAAAGCCACAACCACCGAAACCAAAAGTGAAGCAAAAAGTCACAAAACCGCTGTATCGAGCAGGGCTTCACGGCGGACTCCTCTCAGGGTATGGTTTCTCCGGTGCGATCACACTGCCGTTTCGCCTTTCAATCCAGGGAACCTTTTTTCTGATGAAATTCTCCGATAACCTCTTTTACAGCGCTGGCGCTGAGTTCCAGTATCACTTTTCTGACCCGCACACTCACAATTTGTATATGCTGCTGGGAGCCGGGTATTACTACAACAGCACAAATAGCGACAACACCTTAGATAATCCTCTCCGATTGGGATTGGGATTTGGTTATCACTATTACCTGAACAAATCCTGGCTTTTTGATCTCCAACTCAACATTACGTGGTTTACGGGCTTTGGAAGTTCCGTACTGCCCTTACCGCAGGTTGGCTTCTTTTACGTTTTTGAGTAATTCTCTGGACAGAACCTGAAACGTGCTTCTTTCAGGAGGGGCGGGTTCTGGAAAAGCGCCGACGTCGGTGCAAGACTAAAAAGTCAAGGCTGATCAACAATGTTATCGCGGTAATCCACGAACCGTACCGATAGCTGGTGGGCACATATTCCAGCACGACGTTGTGTGTTCCTTCCGGGATCACAATACCACGAAAGCCGTAATCCACACGGTAAATCTTTGCTGGCTGCCCATCAACCCACGCTTTCCATTCTGGATACCAGATTTCGCTCAACCAGAGCAATCCCGGCTCAGCCGTCCGTACCTCGTACTCGATCCGATTATGTTCGTAGCGACGGCAGTGGATGGAATGCTCCACTTCCTGCGGCAGCCTGCCACTCAAAAGCACTGGCAACCTCTCTCCCACGACTGCTTCTGTTTCAATCTCTGCTTTGCCGCTCTGGAAAAACTGCGCCTGAAGGGAATCCGGCACAAAGCGAACCCGGTACAGCATCCGCGCTCTTGGCAGGTAATCGGTCCGCTCAACAAAATGAGCCTGTCGGGTCTGTGGATCGACGACCAATTCATACCGCACATTCAAAATCCGCCAGTGATCATCTCGCCGGGCAAAGGGTGGCTGCCGCCGCTTGAGCAGTAGTGGATTATAACCTTCTACCAGCATCAGACTATCCAGCGGTCCCTGATTCCGCTTCATCGCCATCACTCCACCCTCGCGCATTTTGATGCGAAAGAGCGAATCCAGCGAACGGGGGCGGAACATTGCTTTCATAGCAGGCGGCAGTGCATACGCCTGTTCAGGATTCTGTGGCGATCGATTGAACTCTGCACCAACCCAGTACAAATCCCAGAAGGTTAGTCCAACCAGCAGCAATCCGGCAAAATGCCGGTTTATCTGCCGACGCAATCCTAATTCCACCACCAGCACACCAGCGATCGCCAGCAACAGTGCCACCAGCGCATATTGCCGAACAACCGGCACATACTGCGGCGGCGTATCCAGCCATCGCGGGATCACTCCCAAGAACACCAGCATCAACACCCCCAGAACAACTGCGGCAAGAACGCGCGTTGTTCGCCGCTCCGCCTGCTGTCGCTCCTTCTTTCGATCTTCCCATAACCCCCAAAAGGTACGGGCAGCAGCAAATGACAGCAAGAACGGCAGAATCAGCAACATTCGGGCAGGAATGCGGAATTGTTGAAAACCGGGAAGTGTAAAGAAAATTCGGTGGACAAAGAAATGCTTCCCAAAAGCAAAGGTCAGCGCAAAAAGGGCAAAGATTGCAAAGAACTGCATCTCCGGCTCCGATCGATAATGCCATAAGCCGATCAATCCCAGAAGGAGAACCGCTCCGCCAACATAGATGGTTGTCTCCCAGTAGTAGAAGTACTGATCCCGATAAACGGGAAAATCATTTCGGGCGGGAATGGCTCTGCCAAAGAAGTTCGGGATCAAGAGCGTGATAAGGCGAGCTGGAGCATAGGATCCTTCCGTGGCAAACTCATAGCTAATTTCTTTCCGCTCTGCTTCCTGTCGCAGCATCCAGGTTGGCAGCAACTGAATTGCGAAAATCCCGGCAGCAACGATGGCTGAGAACAGCAGTATCTCCTTTATTTTCACACCTCCTTTTCCTTTTATCAGCGGGATGTATAAAAATTTTATTGGATTTTTTGGGAGAAAAAACTCGCAGAAACTGTA
>JALWUI010000209.1 GCA_027082775.1 Candidatus Kapaibacterium sp. | reverse complement strand
CTATACAAGACATCGACCGGAAAATCGTGGAAAAACTGGGAAAAAAGGTCGAGTCGCTGAAACAACAGTTGTTACAGCGGCAGAAACAAAAGCAGGTATTGCGGTATCAAGGACAAAAGTAGACAACGAGGATAGAGGAAAATGGTAGAACGTATCTCTTCATCGGGTCCATTACAGCCGCCGAAGGTTGGTGTCAATCCGAAAAACAAGAAGGTATCGGTAGAAGAACCGGCTTCGGAAGTGCAGGCACGACAACAGGAGGATATTCTGGAGCTTTCCAAAGAGGCTCAAAAGGTTCAGGAAAGTCAGAGTACAGAGCGATTACGACAAATCCAGAGCCAGGTAAACGCTGGCTTTTACAATCGCCCTGAGATTATTCGAGAAACTGCCTCGAGAATCCTGCGCTTAGTGTTTAAGCGTGATATTTCCGTTAAGTAACCCCCGTCTGCTCCGTTGATTTCCTGCCACTCATACCGTAGTGGTATGATATTTCCGCTGGAAGTTCGTTTCGTAATTTACAAGAAAGTTGTAATTTTGGGATGTCGGGAAGCGAGTTTCACAAATGATGGAAGGTTCGGATGTCGCGAAGTGTAAACAAGGTGATTTTGATCGGGAACGTGGGCAAAGATCCAGTCATCCGATATACGGCGGGAGGCACTGCTATAGCAACTTTCCCGCTGGCAACCTCGGAGGTGTGGAAAGATAAAGATGGGAATCTAAAGGAACGGACCGACTGGCATAATATCGTTGCCTGGCAACGGTTGGCAGAGATCATCCAGGAGTTGGTCAAAAAAGGGACGCGGTTGTACATCGAAGGAAAGTTGCGATCTCGATCATACGAGGATCGTGAGGGCAAGAAGCGATACATTACGGAGATTATTGCGGAAAATATGCTCATTCTGGAACGCAAGGATCGCGAAGGACTTGGAACGCCCGACGCAGGGACACCGCCTCCAGATGCAACGGATTTTCCTGATGATGCTTTCGATGCCGGTACCGAAACAGATGAGGAACTGCCTTTCTAAAGAGGCGACAATCCGTTGTCGGAGCTGAAATTCACGAATTTGCACCTCGAACCGTTATCACCACCAATAAGTGAAACGAGGTAGGAAGCGTTTCGTGTTTGCAGAAGAACGTGCAGCAGTTAAAGTCGGAGTTTTCGTCGTACTTGCACTAATTGCTGTGGTCCTTGGGATTACCTTAGGACGAGGAATTCAGTTTGAAGCTGCCTGGCAGCCGTTATATGTAGTGTTCCCCCAGGCTCCGGGATTGGAAGTAGGCGATCCGGTGACCGTTAATGGGGTTAAACGAGGAGTTGTGCTGGATTTCCACAACATTTCGCAGGGGGTAGTGGTAAAAATTGGGATGGACCACCTTGATGATATTATGCTCGACGCTCGCCCCGTGTTGCAAATGCTGGAAATTACCGGAGGACGCAAGGTGGAGATCTTCCCCGGACGTTCCGGTACGCCGGTTCGGCAGGGAGATACTTTGAAGGGGCAAACAGGGGTTGATATCCCAATGATGCTGACGGCTACGTATCGCTTTATCGATTCAACTGCTGTGGTGTTAAGCCAATTACATCAGGCAGTAAGGCGGTTAAATGCAACGATCTTACAGCCGGCAACACTGCGACAGTTGCAAGGAACAGTTGAAAATTTGCAGCGGTTGACGATGAACCTGGATCGGTTTTTTGATGAACATCAGAAACAGTTACAGCGGACATTACGATCGACAGCGCATCTGGTAGCGCGTCTGGATACTTTGCTCCATCAGTCAACCCTCGACACATTACTCAGGAATCTGTCGCAAACCTCAACACAACTTCCTGTGCTGGTGCAACAACTTCATCGATCTTTGCAGCGTTTTGATACGACATTATCCGAAATACGACCGTTGCTTCGGCAATTGCAGTCTGATCAAACTCTGGTTGGGCGTTTGTTGCAGGATCCTCAGTTTAATCGGCAGATTGATACAGTCCTTCAAACATTGGGACAGCTTCTGCAACAGGTGCAGCAGTATGGCATTAACGTTAACGTGCGACTGGGGACGCGACCATAAGGAGCACAAGAATGAAAGGTGTACCGCTAACAGAGGCGTTGTATCAATACCTGTGTGAGTTTGGCGGAGCTGAAGATTCCTTCTTGCAACAATTGCGGCAGCAGTCGGTTGAGCTGGGAATGCCGCAAATCCACATTTCCCCGGAGCAATTAGCGTGCATCCAGTTCTTGTTGACCGTTATTGGTGCAAAGCAGGTTGTCGAGATTGGATCATTAGCAGGATATTCTACGCTGGGGATGCTCCGGGTACTACCGGAAGATGGAGTGCTGTATGCATTTGAGAAAAATCCGGACTATGCAGCATATATTCGCAAAAAAGCGGAGGAAATGGGAGCTGCCGCGCGGCTGGAGCTTGTCGTTGGTGATGCGCATCAGCAGTTGCGAGCATTTCGTTTCGCACAACCAGTTGATTTTGCTTTTCTGGACGCCGATAAGCCGGGATATCGAGATTACTGGGAATTGCTGGATCCTGTTGTACGAGTTGGTGGAATCATCGCGGCTGATAATGCGTTGATGGGTGGAAAAATTCTCGATGAGCAATTTACGGACCCTGATGTATACGCAATGCAGGAATTCAATCGTTTTGTGCAACAGCATTCCCGGTATCGTAGTTGCATTGTGCCCGTTGGTGATGGTATGATTGTCGCCGTAAAATTGCAATGAAGTCCGTCGTTGCTTTTGGAATATCTGTTCTTCTGGCTGTATTCCTCTGGAGTTGCGCTACAGCGCCGCCACAGCGTGGCTTTGCTTTGATGCAACAGGATTATGCCCTTACTCCTGATCGCCCCTTCCAGTTGCAACGGCTGATCAGGGGGTTTAAGAGAGTGGATAGTCTGGATTCCACGGATCGGCTGGAAGTGGAAATCTGGAAATTAGAGGCAGAAGATTATCCACGGGAAATTCGCCTGTACGTGCGCGTCTTTGATACGGCTGGATACATCGTTACCCATCTGGCGCCACCATATTGTGATTCCCTGCCTCCAGTGTGGCACTCTCTGCAGGAGCGGATTGGTCCTGATACAGTTCGGAATATCCCCTTCACGGTCCGCGAAGTTGGGGAACAGGACTCCCTGCCTTATGCCATTGTTGTTGCCCTGGATCACGGTGGATCAATGGCAGGCGTTATTGAAACGGTTCAGGAAGCGGCACAGCGGTTTCTGGAATTGAAACGCCCATACGATTTGATGGCGGTAGTGAAGTTTGACAATAAAACCGTCGTTGAGGTGCCACTTTCTGGAGATAAATACCTGATTCTATCGCAGTATCAACGGCAGGGACTCAAAGGCTTCGGCCTTTATACAGCGCTGTATGATGCTATTTTCCGTTCGATGCAGTTGATTGCTGAACTGCCCGATCAGTATACCAAAATTTTAGTGCTGTTTGCCGATGGCTATGATAACGCCTCCAAAACGACCGATGCACAAATTGTTCAGTTTGCTACAAAACACAAAATCCGGATTTTCCCAATTGGATTTGGATATACCAATGATCGCCTGCTCCGCAATTTAGCTGAGTACACCGGGGGCAAATATTATAAGGCATACTCTGAACGTGAGCTGGAGGCAATTTTTTATGATATCTATGGAGGGTTGCGCAATTATTACGTGGTAACCTATCAACCACCACGGTTTGCAGGACGGCATTATGTGCAATTACGTATGCGCTATCACCAGCAACATCTTGTGGCGGAAGCAAGCTATGATAAAACGCCACTTTCCCCTTTTGATACCGTGGGAACACGGTTTGTGACCGAGAAAATTTATTTTGACTTTGGCAAAGCAACCTTGCGTCCTGAATCCTACCGCATTATTGATGAGATCGCTCAGTTCCTCATTCGCAATCCCAACATTAAGATCGAAGTGCAGGGACATACGGATAATATTGGCGGCATTGAGTTTAATCAGCGGCTGTCAGAGCAACGGGCGCGGGTTGTGGCAGAAGCGTTGATCCAGCGAGGGGTTTCCCCGGAGCAGGTTCGCTGGCGGGGCTTTGGGATGAGTCGTCCGGTTGCTCCGAATGATACGGAGGAGAATCGGCAAAAAAATCGTCGGACAGAATTTGTCATCATTGCACGATGAATACGGTAGCAGCTACCCACATAGAAACTCTTCCTTTGTTTCGGCGAGGCAAAGTTCGAGATGTTTATGATCTTGGTGAACATCTTTTGATCGTTGCAACGGATCGAGTATCAGCTTTTGATGTAGTGTTAGCGACACCAATCCCGGAAAAAGGAAAAATTCTCACTACTCTGTCCGCTTTCTGGTTCCAGAAGTTAAAGAGCGAGGTTCCCAATCATTTTATTACCTGCAACTTTCAGCGCTTTCCCTGTGAGTGTGAGCCTTATCGCCATTTGTTGCAGGGACGATCTATGATCGTTCAAAAAGCACAGCCAATAATGGTAGAGTGTGTGGTACGAGGCTATCTGGTAGGATCGGGATGGAAGGAGTACCAGCAAACTGGCAGCGTGGGCGGCGTCCAACTTCCAGCGGGATTACAGTATGGAGATCGTTTGCCAGAACCAATTTTTACTCCCGCTTTGAAAGTGCACAATGGACACGATCAGAATGTTTCGTTTGAACAACTGCAGCAGCATTACGGAGAGACATTGGCAGAGCAACTGCGGCAACGCTCGCTCTGGCTCTACCATTATGCTGCAGATTATCTGGCACAACGATCACTGATCTTGGTGGATACTAAGTTCGAATTTGGTTTCGATGCTCAACGTCGGTTGTTGCTCATCGATGAGGTGTTGACCCCGGATTCTTCCCGGTTTTGGCGCACAGCAGATTATGAGCAGGGAAGACGGTCTGCTTTTTTTGACAAACAGGTGCTACGTGATTACCTGACTACTTTGAAAGAATGGGATCGGCAAACACCCATTGAGTTGCCATCTCGTGTTGTCCAGGAAATGGCGCAACGGTATCGCCAGTTGTTTGAGATGGTCACAGGGGTGCAGTGGGACACTCAAAGAGTTTGTGGTTAGTAATGCGGAAAGGGTGGTGGACAGAGTTAAGCATCGTACTTCCCGTGTTGCTGCTCTTTGGGATCGGATTGCTTTCTATTTATAGCGCCACTCATGCGGCTGCATTGCAGGTGTATTTTGTGAAGCAGTTGTCTTTTGGTGCTGTGGGCATTATGGTGGCGGTGGTGCTGTGGTTACTGCCAATTCAGATGTTGCGACACTGGGCATTGGGAGCGTATGGAATATCGATCTTGTTGTTGCTCGCTGTATTGGTTGTGGGGAAAGTTGTCTATGGTGCCCGTAGCTGGTTGGTGATCGGTGGATTGTCACTGCAGCCAGCAGAATTTGCAAAGTTAGGGACAATTTTATTTCTGGCGGCATACGTGCATCGACCTGAAGTTTCGCTGCAAACGGTCAGGGATGCATTGGTAGTAGCGGGCATTACTGCCGTGCCCGTCCTGCTGATCCTGCTCCAGCCAGATTTTGGCTCCGCTTCCGTCTTTTTTGCTATTGCTACGGGAATGAGTCTATGGGGAGGAATGGATCTGCTGCTGCTGTTCCTTCTGGTTTCGCTGCCTTTTGCTATGCTCCTGTCGCTCCTGGGAGATGTGGCGTTGATCGTTGGCGCTATCGTCTTGGGAGGAGTGTTGCTGTTGTTCTGGATCTTCGAGCGTCGCTCTGTCGTTGCATTGTTAATGGTGTTGTTGCTTAATATAGCAGCAGCATCCTCAGTGCGGTGGGTGTATCAACACGTGTTGAAACCGCATCAGAAACAGCGGATTGATGCGTTTTTAGATCCGTACGTGGATCCTTATGGCAGTGGTTATCACGTCATTCAATCGATGATTGCAGTGGGCAGCGGCGGTCTTCTGGGAAAAGGATTCCTGAAAGGAACGCAAACGCAGTTGCGGTACATTCCAAAGCAGTGGACAGATTTTATCTTTTGTGTTCCAGCAGAAGAGTTTGGATTTGCTGGTGGAGCGACTGTGCTGGGCATTTACGGTTTTCTCTTCTGGCGACTGCTGCGTCTGGTTAGAAAAACCCGGTCTGTGTTTGAGTCGATGATAGTGATTGGGATTTTATCTTTGTGGTTTTATCACGTGGTGGTCAATATCGGAATGGCACTGGGATGGGTACCGGTAGTCGGTATTCCATTGCCATTTTTAAGTGCTGGCGGTTCTGCGCTGATCGTGAATTTTGCCGCTGTTGGACTGGTGTTGAATGTGGCGCGGCAGCAGCGGAAAGTGGTGTAGGAGCAGTGGGATAAATAGGGGAGTCCAACGGTGATATTGTCGGATTCGCAGATTCTGGAAGAAATTCGTAAAGGGACCATTGTCATCGATCCGTTTCGACCAGAGTGTCTGGGATCAAATAGCTATGATGTGCATCTGGGTAAAATTTTAGCTGTCTACGAAGATGAAATACTGGATGCAAAGGTGCCACCGAAGGTGCGGTATATCGAAATTCCACCGGAGGGATTGGTACTACAACCAGATGAGCTGTATCTGGGGGTAACGGAAGAATATACAGAAACGCACTGCCACGTGCCTTTCCTGGAGGGTAAATCCAGTGTTGGGCGCCTGGGAATCGATATTCACGCAACGGCGGGCAAGGGAGATGTTGGCTTCTGTAATACGTGGACGCTGGAAATTTCGGTGCGCAAGCCGGTGCGAGTGTACGCTGGAATGCCGATTGGACAATTGATTTACTTTGAGGTGAAGGGTAAGGTTTTGAAACCGTACCATCGCAAAGAATCGGCAAAGTACGCTGCCAAGACCCGGCAGCCAGTTCCATCGATGATGTGGAAGAATTTTCGATAAGTGAATGCGATTGGTCGCTTTGGGAATGGTAATTGGAGCATTGATGGCAGGGCTTGCCAGTGGATGCTCATCAGCGATGGAGCATCAGAGCGTTTGTCCCTGGAATGCAGATACACTTCGAGCAGAGCGACAGGCTAAAGATGGCTGGTTGCGTTCATCCCCACATTCGCCAATACCGGAAGAACAGAAAGTTTCCTTTGCCGGTCTTTCGTACTATCCACCGGATCCCGCTTTCGTTTTTCGCGCTCGCCTCGAAATATTTCCAGATCCTGATACCGTTATTTTGCTGACAACGTATCAAAACGATGTACGTAAAATGCTCCGTTTTGGCAAGGTGCATTTTGAGTATCGGGGACGACCTTTGGAACTCACCGTGTATCGGTATACCGGGAAGACAGCAGAACGCTTCCCATACCTTTTGTTTATTCCTTTCAAAGATGCGACGAATGGCAAGGAGACGTACGAAGGAGGACGGTATCTGGATCTGGAATATTCGCCCGGACAACAATGGTATTGCCTGGATTTTAATCGGGCATACAATCCCTATTGTGTGTATAACGACCAGTATAGCTGTCCGCTGGTGCCGGAAGAAAATGTGCTTAATGTTGCGATTCGTGCGGGTGAAAAGAACTGGAAGCATTGAATGATGAACCAGATATTGCTCTGGAGTGCTATGAGCTTTGTGTTGATAGGAGGGATCGTAGGGGGGTGTTCAATGCCTCAGGTAAAAAAAGAACAGATGGTGGAACGTGTTGATACGCTGGGATTCCCGTCAATTCCAATGTCCCAGACTGCTTTTGTTCCCCCCGATGGGGATTTTATTCTGTTGTTACCAGAAAAATGGTTTTTTGTTGACCTTCAGCGGAAGGGAGGGAGTCAGATTCTGGCAGTTGCGACGAATCCGGAGTATACATTGCAACTGGTGGTTGCCGTGGTGCGTACCGTTGAAGACGAAGATAGGCTTTATCAAGAACAGGGAATTGTTGGCGTTGCGCGGGCTGAATTTGCTCAGCGATATCGGAAAGCGGGCGGAACAATTCGACTTGTAGGAAAGTTTCAGAAAAAGCGCTTCGGATTAAAAGAGTTTGGGGTATACCGCTTTACAAATGATCACGGGGCAACCGTTCACCGGGTGGCAGTGTTTCGTACGCATCAGGGCAATTTTTATAGCTGTAGTCTTATTCAAAGTCTGTTTGCCCAACAGTTGGTCCCCCCAGAATCCTATTGTGAACAGCTTTTTCGATCTGTGCTCATAGCGCTGGATTTTATTCAGTGATGGAGTTTCTTCCGGAAGTGCAAAATGTGTTGAAGTTTTTGCATCACTATAGCGGCGGTGCTTTGCGGAAGTCCGGTGATGTCGGAGGATTACTGGATATTGCTGCGCGTCAGGATCTGGCAGATATCATCAATGAACTCATTTTCCTCGGAAGTGCACTGTGGAAGGTATATCGAGCTTTACGACGATCTGAAACGGCAGGATATCCTGCGGAGCGATTGGAACAGGAGTTGTATGCTTTAGCAGCCCGGATGCGCTCGCAACTACAAACGCTGCTTGCAACGGACAAAGCGCCAGCAGCTTTTGTGAAACGGTGTCAGCAGATTTATTTTGACGCACCAGGCGCCCTGCGTAATCTTATCGATTTAGCTCACGATCTCCAGTGGTTGCATCAATTGCAGCAAGAAATGCGGCGGCGGTCGACGGATGAGTGATCATAAAGTGGCAATTTTAGGGGCGGGAAAAAGTGGTTTGGCGGCGGCAGCCTTAGCGGTTTCCCACGGGATGGAGGTCTTTGTCAGTGATCGCAATATGCTCTCAGCTTCCCAGGCTCAAACGCTGGAAAGTTTGGGCGTGGATTTCGAAGCGGGAGGGCATTCGCATCGATTGTTTGATTTTCCCCTCTGGGTGCTTTCTCCCGGCATTTCCCCCTGGCATCCGCTGGTTCAGCAGGCGTATGCCAGAGGAATTGTGGTGTGGAGTGAGGTAGATTTTGCCCGGCAGTTTTTGACCGCACAGCCGCGATTCGTTGGCGTCACAGGAACCAATGGCAAGACAACCACGTCTGCAATGATTCACTGGATCCTGCGCCGCGCAGGATATGATGCCAAGCTGGCAGGCAACATAGGAACCCCTTTGTCGGCGGTCGTCAATGAGCTTACCGATGATTCAGTGGTTGTGCTGGAGCTCAGCAGTTATCAACTGCAGCAAAGTCAGCCGCTGGATCTTTCTGTGGCAGTCTGGTTGAACTTTTCACCTGATCATTTGTCCTATCATCGGAATCTGGAACAGTACTTTCTGGCAAAGTGCCGGATTTTTTGCTCGTTAAGTGCGAGAAATTTCTTAATTTTAAATTCTGATGATCCGAAAGTTCGCGCAGTTGCCCGGTGGGCAGCAGCGCGGATTGCGTTTTTCGGACGCTCTCCCGTGCAGCAGGGGATGGCGTTCGATGATCATCGGATCATGTGGATGCAGCAGCATAAAGAGGAAGAGTTCATGGCACGCAATCAGCTCCCGTTGCCAGGAGTGCATAATGTTTATAACTCGATGGCGGCGGCTTTAGCAGCCCGAGCGCTGGAAATTTCCAACGAAGATCTCCGCGATAGCCTGATGGCATTCCTGGGTGTTGAACATCGACTGGAGTTCGTTGCTTCAGTGGAAAATGTTGACTACTACAACGATTCTAAAGCAACGAATGTAAACGCAGCCTGGTACGCTATTGAGAGTTTCGAACGCCCTGTTGTCTGGATTGCGGGAGGACAGGAGTCGCAGCAGGATTATTCGGCGTTAGAAGCGTTGGTGGCAGCAAAAGTTCGGGCACTGGTAGCGATGGGCGAAGAAGCAGAACGGTTGGTGCGTATCTTCTCGAACATTCCGGCATATCAAGTACGTTCTATGGAGGAGGCTGTAGCCTTAGCGCATTGCCTGGCACAGCCGGGAGATGTAGTGTTGCTCTCTCCCGCGTGCAAGTCTTTCGATATGTTTGTGAATTTTGAGCATCGCGGAGAGGTGTTTAAGGAAGCAGTGTATCAGTTGAAACAACAGTTGGAAAAAAGCTAAATTATCCAGGGTGATGCGAACGCGGCGGTCTACGGGGCGCGTGGATTGGGGGCTATTGCTGGCAATTGCATTTTTGCTGCTCTTTTCCGTTGCTATTGTGTATAGCGCCAGTGCCAGCTTTGCAGAATGGCGCTTTGGTTCATCGGAAACCTTGTTCTGGAATCATGCTATCCGGGTTCTTCTTGCCATTGTTTTGATGATTCGGGTCAGTCGAATTGACTACCATATTTTTTTGAAGTCTTCTCGGG
>JALWUI010000208.1 GCA_027082775.1 Candidatus Kapaibacterium sp. | reverse complement strand
GGAAGGGATTGAGGAAAAGTATCGATTTCCGGGTGGATTGCGCGATTTTGTCAAATACATTGACGAAGGGAAGACCCGGCTGACCAAACCGATTTATTTGCAGGGCAGTGGAACGGCAGCGGATGGAACAGAGGTTCTGGTGGAGATCTGTTTTGAGTATACGCATACGTACAATGAGACGCTGCTGTCGTATGTGAACAACATCAACACGGTCGAAGGAGGAACGCACGTGACCGGTTTCCGGTCAGCCTTGACGCGAACGTTGAACAGTTATGCGACCAAAAACAACCTGATCAAAAACAAAAAGGTGAATCTTATTGGCGAAGATTTCCGGGAGGGATTGACGGCGGTTATTTCCGTGAAAGTTGCCAATCCCCAGTTTGAGGGGCAGACCAAAACGAAGCTGGGCAACAATGACGTGGAAGGAATTGTCCGCTCAGTGGTGAACGATGCGCTGGCGGAATATCTGGAGCAAAATCCATCGGTTGCAAAGCGGATCATTGATAAAGCCATCACGGCGGCGGAAGCACGGATTGCTGCGCAGAAATCGCGGGAGTTGGTGCGGCGCAAAAATGCGCTGGATTCCCTTTCCTTGCCCGGCAAATTAGCCGATTGCAGTCTCAATGATCCGGAGTCGACAGAGCTGTTTCTGGTCGAAGGAGATTCAGCCGGTGGGTCAGCGAAGCAGGCGCGGGACCGCCGGTTTCAGGCAATTCTTCCGCTGAAAGGGAAAATTTTAAATGTGCAGAAGTCGCGGATTAACAAAGTGCTGGAAAATGATGAGATTCGCGCCATTTTTGCAGCAATCGGCACGGGCTTTGGTGAAGATTTCGATTTGAGCAAATGTCGGTACGGCAAGATTATTTTGATGGCAGATGCGGATGTGGATGGGGCGCATATTCGGACGCTGCTGCTGACCCTCTTTTTCCGCTATATGTACGATCTGGTGGAATCCGGACGGGTTTACATTGCGCAGCCGCCGCTGTATCGCATCAAGAAAGGGAACAAAGAGTATTACGCCTACAGCGATCAGGAGCGAGATCGGATCCTTCAGGAGTTGAAAGGTGGCAGTGATGGAGAAGTGGATCTGGTAAAAAGTGCTGAAAAGAAGGGGATCACGGTCTCGCGATTCAAGGGATTGGGTGAGATGAATCCCGAACAGCTCTGGGAAACAACGATGAATCCTGAAACCCGGACACTTTTGCAGGTGACCATTGAAAATGCGGCTTCAGCAGCAAAGCTGTTTGAAACCCTGATGGGCACGCAGGTGGAGCCGCGGCGCGAGTTTATTGAACGGAATGCACTGTACGTGCGCAATCTGGACGTGTAGTCTGGAGGGAGATGGTGCGAACTGTCGGTTTGATTGTGTTCACCGCCGGAGTTCTTGGTATTGTCGTTTATTTGTTGCTCCATCGATTTGTCTTCGCACCGCCCGTTGATCCGTATGTTGAGGATCCGGTAACCGGAAAGCGCCAGCAAATCCAGGTATTGATTCTCAACGGCTGTGGTATTCCCGGTGTTGCCCGCCGGGCGCTTCGATACTTGCGGCTTCGGAATTTCGATGTTGTCGATATCGGGAATTATGACCGCTTCGATGTCGATCGATCCTTTGTCATTGATTGTCTGGGCGTGCCGGAAGCAGCACGGAAAGTCGCCGTTGCGCTGGGCATTCCCGATAGTGCCGTTGTACAACGGATTGATTCTTCGCTGTTTGTGCATTGTGCGGTTGTGCTGGGAAAGGATGTTGAACAGTTGCGTTTTTATCGTGATGCAAAGTGAGTTTTCTTCAATGCCATCGTGGAAAAAAGTGCTTGCGTTCGTGCAGTTTCTGTGGGAGGAGAAAGCCGAGGATGTTGTGGTAATCGCGCTGGAGGACGATGATCGGGCTATTGCCGATTTCTTTATCGTTGCTTCGGTGACTTCCGATACCCACGCACGGGCGCTGACCGAATCGCTGGCGCGATTTGCACGAACGGAACGGTACGGACGTGCCCGGATTGAGGAGTCAAAGAATGCAGCGTGGACCGTCCTGGATTTCGGTGATGTGGTTGTCCACCTGTTCCTGCCGAAAATTCGTGCTTTCTATCGCATAGAGCGCATTTATGAGCACGCTCCATTTTTCTATCTCAAAGACCGGTCGGAATTACAACCAATGACCTTGCAGGAGGTTCTGCGGTTGCCATCCCTCAGCATTGAGCCAACGGCAATGGCGTAGGGAAAAAGGCACTTTGCGTTCCCCTCTAAGGCGCTGGAGCAAGGAGGGAGGTGCGCGCGAGAACGTGTGTTCCCCGGAGCGGAAAGTACCAACACCAAGAGCACCCCACCGCTGGGAGCACCGACTTCGGTCGGCAACGTTGCGAATGTGTAGGGGCGACCGGCCGGTCGCCCCTACGGGTGCGGGTGCAATGTAAGGGCGCAGCGACGATGCGCCCCTACAGATGGGCAGACGCGCAGGTCTGTCCCCACTGGGAGCGCCGACTTCAGTCGGCAAAGAAGGTGCACGCTGAAGTGAGCGTTGCCAGTAGATGCACGCTGAAGCGTGCGTTCCCGGTA
>JALWUI010000207.1 GCA_027082775.1 Candidatus Kapaibacterium sp. | reverse complement strand
CATCGTCGCCGACTGCAACGATGTTGCGGTGTTCAGCAACCAGTTCGATGACAATCTGGTGTTGCAGGTAGTTGGTGTCCTGATATTCGTCGACCATCACGTATCGGAATTCGTTGCCCAGTTGCCGGCGGATGTCGGGGTAGTCCTGAAGAAGCTGGAGCAGATACAGCAGGAGATCGTCATAGTCCATCAGTTGGTGCTGCTGCTTGTAGGTCCGATAGCGCTGCGCAACTTCCTCGATGCGGTCCACCACGCCGAGAAATTGCGGGTATCGTTCTTCGACCAGGTCTGATAGCGGGCGCTGGAGATTGACAACGGCGCTGAATAGAGAGCGGAGTGTCTCTTTGGTGGGAAACCGCTGCTTCTGTTTGCCCAGCACCTCTGTGCGTACTAACTGGATCGTATCAGCGGCGTCGGTCTGGTCCAGGACGGAGAAGTTTGGAGAAAAGCCGATGAATTCGGCAAAGCGACGGAGGATTAAATAGGCAAAGGAGTGGAAGGTGCCGCCCATTACTCGCTGGCAGCGTCCGTCCAGCACGACGGCTGCTCGCCGCAGCATTTCCCGCGCCGCCTTGCGGGTGAACGTGAGCAGCAGAATGTTTTCCGGCGGGATTCGGTTTTCCACCAGTCGGGCAACCCGGTATACCAGCGTGCGGGTTTTCCCGGTTCCAGCTCCCGCAATGATCAGCGCCGGTCCGTCGGTGTGCAGCACCGCTTCTAATTGTGCCGCATTGAGCTCCTGCTCGTAGTGAATGCGATAAGTCGTTACCGTTGTGTCTTTTTGTAAAGCGATCTTCTTCATCCGGCTTTCTCCGTACGATCGAACCATTTCCATTGCACCAGGGCAAACAGGGCAATCACCGCAAAAAGGATATAGGCGATGGCGGCAGCAATGCCCATTGTATCAGAATGCTCAAAGGCGTACTGGTAAACCAGGTAAACGCCGGTGGTGGTGGCGCCCAGAGGACCGCCACGGGTCATTACGTAAATTTCCACGAACACCTGGAGCGATTTGATGGTGTTCAGAATGACGATAAAGGTCAGAATGGGGCGCAGTGCCGGAAAGGTGATGTAGCGGAATTGCTGCCAGGCAGTGGCGCCCGACAGCGTCGCTGCTTCGTATAGCGTTGTGGGAATGGTCTGAAGTGCCGCCAGCACGATCAGAGCATAATACCCGATAGCAGCCCATACATCCATCGCCATAATCGATGGTAACGCCAGAGAAAGATGCTGGAGCCATCCTTCTTCGGGATAGGGCAGGTGGAGTGCTGCCAGCAGGCGATTCAACAAACCATCGTACGCATAGAGGTTGCTGAAGATCAGAGCCAGCACTACCAGCGAGGTGATCGAAGGCACAAAGTATGCGGATTGTATCCATCGGCGCAGTCGGTGCAGACGGTTCAAGCCCAGCGCGACGATCACTGCAAATACTGTGGTGATTGGCACGGTGCCGACAGTAAAGAAGACGGTGTTGCGCATCGCTTTCCAGAACAGAGGATCATCCAGCAGTGCCCGGTAGTTCTGCAATCCCACCCAGCGAATTTCACCGGTCAGAGTCGCATAGTGGGTAAAGCTCAGATACAGGGCGTAGAGTAAGGGGTAGAGCCAGAAGATGGCAAAGCTCAACAGCCACGGCAGCAGGAGCACCAGCGCCGTTGTTGGTCGGTCAATTCCGGTATGATTGCGACGCCGACGCATAGGAAGCAACGTGGAACTGGTGAATAAGTCGTTTCAGATCCTGATACACGGCGGAAAGCGGTAGTCCAACGACGGTATAATAACAGCCGTGGATCGAGTCGACAAAGACAGCGCCAAAGTCATCCTGAATGCCATACGCACCTGCTTTGTCCATCGGCGAACCTGTGCGGATGTATGCCCGGATCTCTTCATCGTCCAGTGAGCAGAAGGTGACTTCGGTCGCCCGAAAGTTGCGAATCACGGGTAAGGGGAGCTGGACCGGCAGCAGGGTGTAGCCGGTGTACACTGTATGCGTTCGCCCACTGAGTTGCCGGAGCATCCGGTAGGCGTGCTGTTCGTCGACGGGTTTGTTCAGAATGCGACCATCGAGCACGACGATGGTATCAGCAGCTAAAATGAGAGCAGGATCATCAATCTGTGCAGCCACCGCTTCGGCTTTCCGGTGCGAAAGCTCCAGAACATACGCATCGTATTGATCCTGTGGCAATGGCAGTTGCTCTTCTTCTAAATGCGCGGGGCGAACGGTGAAGGAAAGCCCGATCTGGCGTAGCAGGGCTGCTCGCCGCGGCGATTGAGAAGCTAAGATCAATGGAAATGGCAGTTCGAGCATTATTTGTGCTTTGCCTGTTCAACCGTTTCTCTGTTGACGAATGCAGCTGCAAAAATGATAGTTTCGGGGGCACTGGCTTGGGCTGGCATCCACGATGAACGAACCGGGAGCGCCGGGGCTTTCGTCGGCATATCACTGGGAGCGCCGGCTTTAGCCGGCAGGAGAATGCACACTGAAGTGTGCGCTCCCAGTGACTTGGAAGCGCGACTTTCACCGGCAAAACTAGGAGCGCCGGCTTTCGTCGGCATACTACCGGGAACGCCGACTTTCGTCGGCATGTTTCTGCACCCTAAAGGGTGCGTTCCCAGTAAATGCACGCCGAAGCGTGCGCTCCCAGCGAACTGGGAACGCTGACATTCGTCGGCAATGACCGGGAGCGCCGGCTTTAGCCGGCAGGAGAATGCACACTGAAGTGTGCGCTCCCAGTAAGAGCGCCGGCTTTTGTCGGCAAAGAAAGTGCACCCTAAAGGGTGCGTTCCCAGTGAATGCACGCTAAAGCGTGCGCTCCCAGTAAGAGCGCCGACTTCAGTCAGCAAGAGAATGCACACTGAAGTGTGCGCTCCCGGTGGGACGTGCAGAGGTGCAGCGGTGCTTCGCCCGCAGGCGGTCCGGTGAGATGCTGCTATTCCAGCAGGTGTTCATCCCGGATCAGCAGGAGGATTGAAGAATGGGGGACGATCACGTATGCCGTGCCAGCGATTTCTACCGGGTACGTATCACGCTGGATATAGACAGCCAGGTCGCCTTCGCGTGCCTGGAGTGGGACGTACTGGATTTTTTCATCGGCTTTTTTCCACGGCTCATCGTAGTCCATCACTGCCGGAATGGGGTATCCCGGACCCACTTTGATGACGTATCCGGCATAAATTTTCTCTTTCTCCTGCACTCCCGGCGGCAGGAACAAACCGGCTTTCGTTCGCTCCTCCGCAGAACGGGGTTTGATCAATACTTTATCAGCGACCAGAATCACTTCGACGTCATCCAGTGTGAGATCCAGGGGCAGCATCAGTTTTCTTCCGTTCGTTGTCGCACGAAACAACGTTTAATCTGATGATCCATTTTTGCTCCGGACCTGGATGTGCAGCTCTTCCAGTTGCTGCGGCGACACTGGTGCTGGTGCGTGATCCATCAATGAGAGCGCGCTGGTAGTTTTGGGAAACGCAATCACATCCCGAATGCTGGAGGCGCCGGTGAGCAGCATCACCAATCGGTCGAAGCCGAAGGCAATGCCACCGTGGGGGGGCGCTCCGTACTGGAAGGCTTCCAGCAAAAATCCAAACTTTTCTTCGGCTTCCTGCTCCGAAATTCCAAGCAATCGAAAGATTTTTTGTTGCAGTTCCTGCTGATGGATACGAATGCTGCCGCCAGCAATCTCGTAACCGTTGAGCACCAGATCGTATGCTAAGGACCGAACTTTCAGGGGATCGGAATCCAGCAGGGGCAGGTCTTCAGAATGTGGCGCCGTAAACGGATGGTGCAGCGCAACGTACCGTTGTTCTTCCGTATCCCACTCCAGCAGGGGGAAATCAACAACCCAGAGAAACTGGAACTGTCCTGCAACCTGTTCTAATATCCCGGTGCGTCGGGCAATTTCCTGTCGCAGAGCGCCCAGTGCTTCGTATGCGGTGGGATACTGGTCAGCAACGATCAGAATGAGATCACCGGGGGAAGCCTGGAGTTGATCGCGCAACTGCTGGAGTTGTGCTTCAGAAAAGAATTTTGCAATGGGCGATTGCAGCGTTGTTTCCTGTACCTTAAACCACGCCAGCCCTTTCGCCCCATAGCGTTTGACCAGCTCGGTTAATTCATCCAGTTGCTTTCGGGAATACGAAGCACAGCCGGGGGCAACCAATCCTGCAATGACACCACCAGATTGCGCTATCTGCGCAAACACCCGAAATTCAACGTTCTGCATCATATCGGTGATCGTGACAATTGGCAATTCATACCGAAGATCCGGCTTATCCGTTCCGTATCGTTCCAGAGCTTCACGATACCGGAGAACCGGAAATGGGGCTGGAATATCCAGATCGTGGATTTCTTTCCACAACTGGCGGATGAACCCCTCGCTGATGTGCATTACATCCTCGCGGGTGACAAAGGACATTTCCAGATCCAGTTGGGTAAATTCCGGCTGGCGATCGGCACGTAAATCCTCATCGCGGAAGCACTTGACAATTTGCATATACCGATCGTAGCCGGCGACCATCAGCAGTTGTTTGAACAGTTGCGGTGACTGGGGCAGTGCATAGAATTTGCCTTTGTGGATCCGACTGGGTACCAGATAGTCCCGTGCCCCTTCCGGCGTGGATCGGGTCAGCATCGGCGTTTCGATTTCAACAAAGTTGTGCGCATCGAAGTAACGGTGCGCAACCTGGTACGCCCGGTGGCGGATCAGGAGATTGCGTTGCATCTTCGGACGGCGGAGATCTAAGTAGCGGTATCGCAAACGGATTTCTTCGCCAAGCTCGACGGTATCGCTGATTTCAAATGGTGGAACTTTCGATGGGTTCAGCAGTTGTACTTCGTCCGCTACCACTTCGATCAGTCCCGTTGGAAGTTTTGGGTTGGGATTCGATCGGAGTCGGACGGTACCGCGAACAGCAATCACGCTTTCGACGGTCAGAGAACGCACAAATTCTGCCAGATCGGGACGGTGCTCTGGCTCAACGACAACCTGAGTAATACCATAGCGGTCGCGCAGGTCGATGAAAATCACCCCGCCCAAGTCGCGGTTTCGAGCAATCCATCCATTGAGCACCACCGTTCGTCCAGCATCCTTTTCTCGCAATTCACCGCACGTGACTGTTCTTTTCAGGAATTGCATTGCTGCTTGTGTCCTTCTTGCACTGGCTAAAAACTCAAGTTAACGAGCTTCGATCGCCGGAGTTGTAGCGGATGGAAACAGAAACGTTGGACGAAAGCAGCAGATCGCTGCAATGTCAGCCTTCCAGAGCCGTTGCAGGCAACAAGTGGCTGAGTCTTGCGGATTGTGCCGGGGTGGGTGATGGCAGGACTGGAAGAGATCAAAAATGGCAATGGGGCGGAGCAAAGGAAGTGTAACGATCCGCTATCGGCACGATTATTAAAAAAGCAGAGTTTGAAAAAACGGGCAAAAGGGTGATGCAGATGCGGCTATTCTTTCTTGGACTTTTAGCCTGCGGTTTTTGCTTCCCATTGCTGGCAGGGGATGGAGAGGCACAGAAAGAATGTTCGACGTATCGCCTCTTCAGGGAAGTTGCGCTGAATCAGTATGTTTTGCGTTCTGGTGAAGTGCAACGGCTGCTGGAGACTCCTGCCGATACGGTTCTTTGTGTCCCTTTGCGGTGGAATGGGGTCGAGCTTACGTTGCAACTCCGTTCTTTTGCTTTATTGAGTCCAACCGCAGTAATTTTGCGCGCGAGTGACACGGCGTTTGCAATGCTCACTCCACCGCGGCATCGTGCCTTTCTGGGGGATATTGCAGAGATTCCGGGGAGCTTTGTCCATCTGCTGGTGTTTGAGGATGAGATTTTTGGATTCCTCTCGCTGGCGCAACCGGTTCGCCAGTTGTTTTCGTTCCAGCAAGCGTCAGATCGAACGTACCGGCTGGTAGTGGATACGGCGCTGGAGCGAGAACTTTTTTGCCAGGCGGAATCGGTAGCGCCGGAGCAGATCCCGCAGTTCCGAAAGCGGCGGCAACAGCAACAACAATGGTCGCCGACGATGTACCGGGCAGATTTAGCCATTGAGTGCGACAAACGGTACTATGATTTTCTGGGACAGAAAGTAGGGCGTTGTGTGCGCTACGCTTTTGCCCTGGTTGGTGCTGTCTCTGCTATCTACCAGCGGGATGTCCGATGTCAACTCCGGATCAATTTCTTGCGAATATGGACAACGACTGGACCATATACTGGAACTAACACCGCAACGCTGCTGACACAGCTTCGCTCCTACTGGAATGCAAATATGACCCACGTTCGCCGTACCCTGACGCACTTGCTTGTGCGTGCCAGTATTGGGGGACGTGCTTATATCGATAAGCTGTGCAGCAGCAATTACGGCTACGGAGTTTCAGGAATTCATGCTACTTACAACTACCCGTCCTCTATGTACACGTGGGATGCGTACGTAATGTCGCACGAGCTGGGCCATAACTTCGGAGCGTGGCACACCCACGAATGTTTCTGGAATCCTCCGATCGATTCCTGTGCACCTCCTTCCGGGGGGTGCTTTACTACCACGAGAGCCCGGATTGGGACGATTATGAGTTACTGTACTTTCCGCAATCTCAATTTCCATCCGGTCGTTGCTGCATATATCCGCCAGAAGGTTGAGCAGGCAGCCTGTCTGACAGCAACATCAAAGCCGCAGGATCACGATCTCCGGTTAGTCGCAATGCTCAAACCGGTGCCAGGTGGGGAATACAGCACGACAGCGACCATTACACCGCAGGTTGTGGTGCAAAATGGGGGGAATACAACGGAAACATCGCTGACCGTGTCAGTCAGTATAGCGACCACCAGTGGGACAGTGGTCTATAGTTCAACCGCCATTCTTGCTTCCTTAGCAGGGCTTTCGACCGCGACGCTCAGTTTTGCGAATTTCAGCACCACTGCTACGGGCATCTATCAGGTGAGCGCCACTGTAACCAATGCATCGGCAGATCCGGTGATGAGCAATAACGAATTGACGCTTGCCTTTGCCGTCTCCAGCTCGCCGCTGAATGGCACGATCACCCTGCTTTCGCCAACATCTTCCACGACCTATACGGCGGGGGACTATGTGGTGATCAGCGTTTCAGCCTCTTCGAATATTTCATACGTAACTGTAGAGTGGAGCCCGGATAATGGAAAAACGTGGCAGTTCATTACCTATCGTATGAGCACTGGAAGCGGGACAGTCGATATTGGATGGACAGTGCCAGCGTATTCGACGCAGCAGGCACGGATTCGAGTTTCCGCACTGGATAATCCCACGGTTTCGACCACGAGTGTGTTGTTCGGCATTACCGTCCCTGTGGATCTGGAGGTGACGGAGCTGGTATTCCCATCGCCGTGGAGCAAGATCAGCGGCTGTTTTGCTCCTGAGTTCACCGTTCGCAACGCAGGCGATTCCACCATTTCTTCCATTCCGTATCGCTATACCATCGTTGATCGGATCACGTGGGATACCGTCTATCGACATCAGGACACATTGCCGATTTCCCTGCTTCCGCGTACCAGCTACACGCTGACGTTACCCCCGGTGCATTTGAACAATACGCACCAGTATATGTGCTTTGCCCACACACTCCATCCAGATGATGCAAACGTTGAGAATGACTCGCTTACCGGCGCGTTTGAGGTGGTCAATGCTACGACTTCAGAATTCATCGTTGGTGAGCTAAAGACCGTGAATCACGTACAGGGTTTCCCTGCGCCATACGGGTTTTATAACGTTAACGGGTCGAAGCACCAGATGCTGATCCGCCGACACGAGATACCGGTCCCCGGCACGGTGTTCCTGACATCGATTGCCTTTAACGTTGGCACCGTCCGTTCGAGTCCAAATTCCAACTGGTCGATCGGACTGGCACACACGTCGGATACTGCGGTGAGCACTGCTTTCGCAGCGCCATCGAATTTTACGACGGTTACCTCGCTCAGCGTCACCACTCCACACACTGGCTGGAATGAATATGTTTTTTCGCAGCTCTTCGCTTTGTCCCCGGATTCCAATCTGATTGTCCAGACCTGTTTTGAAAACACTTTCACGGGTACAGAGAACACGCAGACCTATATGAGCAATGTGCGTTTCAATGCAACGGTGGTTGCAGGGGGAACAACGAATATCTGCCAGCTCAGCAGTGGTTTTATATCGAACTACCGACCGATGATGCGCTTTCGATATGTACTGCCGCCAACGGTGGTCTATCCCAATGGGTACGAAACGCTGACGGCGGGAACGCAGCAGGTGATCCAGTGGAGCACCAATTGCACCAGTACACCGGTTCGGATTGAGTTTTCTTCCGATGGTGGACAGTCGTGGAGTACCATTGCGTCGGCGACCAGCAACACCGGTTCCTTGCTCTGGACGGTCCCTGCCGTTGCAACGACCACCGCACTGATCCGCATCGCTTTTGCTGATATGCCGATGGTTGAAGATCGCAGCAACGCTCCGTTTACGATCGTATCACCGGCGACGGCTGCTTCCATCACGGTCCATCAGCCCAATGGTGGTGAGCAGTGGCAGGTGGGATTGAACTATTCGGTAACGTGGCAGTCGGTGAATGTGACAACCGTAACGGTTGCGTATTCCACCACAGGCGGAAGCAGTTGGACAACCATCGCAACCACTGCGGCAACAACAGGAAGCGTGCTCTGGACGGTACCAGACGAGCCAACCACAATGGCGTTGATCCGGGTTTCCGATGCAGGAGATCCAGCCGTGAGCGATCAAAGCGATGGGTTCTTTACCATTGTTCCCATCTTTCCGCCTTCTTCCGTTGTCGCAACAGCAGGAAATGCCGTTGTTACTCTGTCGTGGCAGGCATCGACCTCCAGTGGTATCACAGGATATGCGATCGACCGCCGGCTGACGACCGGCACTTTTTCACAAGTTGCCACAACGACCCAGACGGTGTTTGCTGATCACTCGGTAACGAATGGGACAACGTATGAATATGCTGTTCGGACGCTGGTGGGCAGCTTTTCCTCTGACCGCTCCTCACCAGTCCAGGCGACGCCCGTTGTGCCGACCCTGACGTTACTCACACCAACGGCGGGAACGGTGCTCTGGAGCGGGGCAGTGACATCGATCACCTGGACGTGGAGTGGGAGCATTCCATCGGTCACGCTGCAGTGGCGGCGATGGAGCCATCAGGCGTGGCAGCCGCTTGCAGCAGCAGTACCGAACACCGGCAGCTATGGGTGGACGGTTCCCGATGCACCGACAACCGGCGCATCGATCCGCATTTTTGCTACTACCGATCCTACCATCGCTGATGAGTTACCCGCATCTTTGAGCATTTACAGTTCCACGCAGACAGCCGTCAACCTGCGAGTAATGCTACAGGGGGCGGCAACATCTGGCACGATGCAGACGTTACTGGGGACTTCCCTGCCGCTGAACCAGCCCTTTACCGCAGCTCCCTATTTCTACACCGGAACAGAACAGCGCAGTACGGCAGCAACAAATGTTGTTGATTGGATTCTCATCCGCTTTCGCTCCGCCACCAATGCTTCGATTATCGTGGCGACGACAGCAGCACTGCTGCGGTCAGATGGCACCGTTCTGGATGAATCCGGTTTTCCGCAGGCGCTGGTGCCCAGCACCCTTGTTCCAGCCGGGAGTTATTATCTCAGTGTGCACCATCGCAACCATATTCCGTTGATGAGCAATGTCCCGGTGTCGCTTCAGATTGGGAGCAGTGCTCCATTTGTGATGACGACCACAGCCAATCTCTTTTCCGATTTTGCTGCTCCAGCGGCAGTTCTGCCATCCGGAAAAGCGGCTGCGTATGGTGGAGATATTGCGCTGGATGGGATCATCAATGCGCGGGATCGGGTACAGGCACGGAATGCGCTCTTTTCTACCGGCTATGTGACGGAAGATGCAACGCTGGACGGTGTGGTCAATGCTTCCGATCGATCCCTGATTCGCAACAATACCTTTGTGGTGACGCAGGTGCCGTAAAAACTCACGTTGATGACCGATACGCTGCTATCAGGAAGAGTACCGCATCCGCATCGCCGCTTTTACCGGGAGGCGCCAACTTTCGTTGGCACATTCATCCCGGTGCTCCGCAGCCTCGCCGCCCCTTTTACCGGGGCTTCTGATACCGAATGCGGAATTGCACGTTTTGCTTCCCGCTGGCAGGAACGGGAATGTGGAAAATAAATGC
>JALWUI010000206.1 GCA_027082775.1 Candidatus Kapaibacterium sp. | reverse complement strand
CCTGCGCCAGCGCCACCAGGCGCACATCCAGCGCGTTGGAGATACCCGTGCTGAGCTGAACTTTTCCGTCCCAGAAGGTTCGGGCAATGCCGAAGTCCACCAGGGTATAGGGATCGATAGATCCCGCTTTGACCTCGTGTTTGCGAGTGTCAATGAGATAGCCCGGTGTTTTACCCACATATCGACATTGTGCCCACGCGGTAGAGGCAATCCACGGAACCCATTGGTGGAGTACAGCCGTTACATCTGGCGAATAGCTGTACGGTTCCACTGTTTCATATTCTTCTGCCCCATCGTTGCTTCGACCGGTGATGGCAAAACCGAGTCGAAGGAACGTTGTCGGGGACTGAAGTCGGAGATTGATTTCGCCACCGTGCGTTCGATACTCCGCCCGGTTCCGGTACGTGACGGTATCCCCATCGGGTGTTGGCACGCGCTCAATCAGATCGGTGATGGCGTTGGCAAAACCCCGGAGTTGTGCTTCAATATTCCAGTTGCGCCACTGGAGATTCCAGCGAAGTTGCGCTGAGAAGTGCTGTGAGCGTTCAGGTTGTAAATTTTCGTTGCCAACAATTTCATACAAAAGTCGCCCTTTCCAGTAAAACGGAAAGTACAGGTACAGCTCCTTGATCGTGGGACTCCGGAACCCTTCTGCATAGGACAAATTCAGTGCGAGGGATGCCAGAGGCTGGAAAAGGATATTGACCGTCGGCGTCAGAGGAACAGCGAACGTTTTTGTCCATCCCAGGCGAATGGAAGGCTGTACTGTCAGCCACGGCTGGATCGCATACTGTGCGCTGAGAAAGATCGATCCGTCGTAGACGGACTGCTTTCGATCCAGGAGCCGCGCTGTTTCTAAGGTCTGATAGGTCCATTCATACCCAAGATGCGCCTGCAATTGCGGCAGAAGCTGGCGGAATGTCAAAAAGCCACGGGAAAACCACGTGGCATATTCGGTCGTATCACTTCGATCATTGAGAAAGGTAGATGCATCCGTTCGCAAATCGACCTGATACACCTGCCGTCGACGCTGATACAGGGTATAAGCAGCGACGAACTGGGAGTAGATCGAGGGTGATAGATCGCCGCTAAGCGTCACCGCATTGATCCATCGCCCAGTTCGGTAGAATTCATCGTATGCCGTTGTATCCGTTGGCTTTCGGGGTTCTAAAGCATTTTGCTGATCGTCCCAGACATAAAAGGAGTGAAAAGTGCCATACAGAGACCCTGCTGGAAAGCCAATGCTCAGCAGACCGGAAAATTGCGTCCGTGGGATGAAATCATATTTTCGGAGCGTTGCCTGTTCTTTCAATCCCGGAAAATGGTACACACCCACGGAAGCCGCTACAGGAATTTCACCGATTCCCCACTGCGCTCCTCCGGAAATCCGGTAACTGCCACGGGAATCAATCAGCGCAGAGAGTGCGGGACGGAACCGAGCAGTCGGATACGGTGTTCGGGTGATAATGTTCACCGCTCCGCCGATGGAATTCGATCCGTAGAACGTTGAAACCGGTCCTTTGATAACCTCAACCCGCTCTACCTGATGAAGCGCAATCTGGCTTAGGTCCAGAACCCCTTTGAGCCGTCCTTCGATCGGAATACCATTCCATAGCATCTTAACGTGTTCGCTGCCAATCCCATCGATTTCGACACTGCTTCCCTCCACATCATCATAAGCAATCCGCAGGGCGGGAAGGGAGAACAGCAGTTCTCGAACAGTAAAGGTCGATAGTGGCTGGAATTCTACTTTGGAAATGACGGAAACAGGGAAAAGCGACTTCGAATAATGGGTTGGCTCATATTGAGCTGTGACCACAACGCTGTCAAGTTGATAAATCTTTTCTGCCTCTGGTTGTTGTGACCATACTACTCCCTCAGCAACAAAGATCAAGCTTAGAATGAGCTTCCCAAGAAGTTTGTTGTATCGCATTGAACCGTCTCCTTTGTTACACTGTGAAGGTTGAAGCAGACAGGGAGCGCCCCCACAGAATGTGGGGACGCCGGAAAAATTACCGCTTAGTAGATATCGTGCACCGTGTTGTACACGTTGAAGTGTCCGGTGGGCGTTCGGACCCAATCTCCAGTAATGGTGTTCTTCAGCGTTAGCGTTTTGTCATCGTAGATCAGGATCGCGGTGGTTTGGTTTTTCTTGCCCCACACCGAGACCCAGACTTCATCGCCAGCTTTGTTGTATTCCAAATGGACAGCTCGACCGGGGAACTGCTTGGGGATTTCGATGGTCTTGATTACCTCGAGGGAATTTTTGTCGATGACAAAAACGCTCCGTTGCAGTTTAGGATCTGGATTTAACGGTCGATCTGCCCAGATATGGGAGGATTTGGGATGCGTTTTAATGAAGAGATTGCCACCACCTTTGCCGGGCAAATGAATTTTCTTCACCACCTGCCACGGTTTGGTGCCGTTGCCATCGGTGGGGGTTGTGATGCAGGCGATGGTGTTTTCACCCAGATGCCCGGTCAGCCACAAATTCCCGTACTCCGGCCGATGGCCTGTTGCTCCTCGCCCCGGACGCGGACGGCTCCCGGTCGCCATGATCGC
>JALWUI010000205.1 GCA_027082775.1 Candidatus Kapaibacterium sp. | reverse complement strand
CGACTGTCGTGCCACTTCTACCAACTGCTCTGTTGCCTGTGCCCGCTGTTCCTCCTCCTTCCGTTTCTTCTTGGTCCGAACGGATAGCACCATCTCCAACGCCACGTCGTCCGGCAGTGTGCCGGAGCCGATCGCGTAAAAGAATTCCCGGCGGTTGTGGTACTTCAACTGGTGAACCAGATGCTCCAGCGTATCATCGTTCAAATGGACTTTTGCCTTCCGTAACCGCTTTCGCCACAGCTCCTCTCCCCGACGTTCAATTTTCCGCTTTTCCTCATTCAGGTATTTGCGAATCTGACTTTTCGCCTTATGAGTCACCACAAACTGGAGCCAATCCTCATTCGGATGCTGATTTTTCGACGTCAAAATTTCCACCTGATCCCCACTTTTGAGCTTTGTATCCAGCGGAACGATCTTGCCATTGACCTTTGCGCCAATGCAGTGATGTCCAACGGAGGTATGGATCTGGTAGGCGAAATCCACAGGCGTTGCTCCCCTGGGTAAAATTTTCAAATCGCCGCGAGGCGTAAACACATAGATTTCATCCTGGTAGAGGTTTAGCTTGAAACTTTCGATCAACTGCTGCGCAACTTCCTCCATCGGCTGCTCGATCAAATCGCGAATCCACTGAATCCACTCCTCCAATTCCTGATCCGCAATGTACCGCTTCGCCAACTGCTCTTTGTAGCGAAAATGGGCAGCAATTCCTTTCTCAGCGACTTCGTGCATCTTGCGTGTCCGAATCTGGACCTCCACTTTCTGCCCACCCGGACCGATGACGGTCGTGTGAATCGACTGATATCCATTTTTCTTTGGAACTGAAATGTAATCCTTGAACCGCTCCGGAACCGGGGTGTAAATCTCAGAAACGATCCCATAAACCAGAAAGCAGTCGCTGGGATTTTCAGACTCTAAGATAATCCGAACGGCAAAAAGGTCGTAGATTTCATCCAGGGTCTTTCCCCGGGTGATCATCTTGTTATAAATCGAATACAGATGCTTCACTCTGCCGTAAATCTCAAACTGGAATCCTTCCTTTCGCAATCGCTCCTCGATTGGCTTAATAAACTGCTGAATATAGCGTTCCCGCTCCTGGCGCTTCATATTCAGCGCTTCCTTCAATTCATCGTATGCTTCCCGGTTCAGCGCTTTAAAAGCCAGATCCTCCAGCTCCCACTTGATATTCGCCAATCCAAATCGATGGGCTAACGGTGCATAGATTTCCAGCGTCTCTTTTGCCAGCCGAAACTGCTTTTCCCGTGGCAAATGCTCTAAGGTTCGCATATTATGCAGCCGATCGGCTAACTTAATGATGATCACGCGCAAATCGCTTGCCATTGACAGCAGCAACTTTCGATAGCTGGCGGTCACATTAATCTGTCGACTTTCAAATGTGCCGCTAATCTTCGTCACCCCATCCACCAGATGGGCAACTTCCTCTCCAAATTCTGCTTCCAGATCTCGCAACGTGTACTCTGTATCCTCCACAACATCGTGCAGTAATGCTGCTGCTATCATCGCCGAATCCAGAGGAAATTCTCGAAGCAGAATCTCTGCGACCGCAATTGGATGCGTGTAGTAAGGATCGCCGGAAGCCCGCAATGTTTGGCTGTGAGCGTCAATGCAGAAAAAGAACGCCTTCTTGATCAGCTCTTCGTCCAATTGCTGGAGTTGTTCCGCATACTCTTCCCGGAACGCTTCCCATAGGGCAAGTTGCTGCTGCTGGTCCACCTCCACTCGCATTTCCTCTGCTCTTTTTGCCACACGCAATTGGATAAGAAGGAAAGCGTTCTCTGGTTATTGTAGAATCCAGAGGCGAGAAACGCAACAGGTCAAACGATAAGAAATCAGCAGCGATGGGGCGCAAACACATAGCAATCGTTTTCACGGGTGGCACTATCTCTATGCAACATCTTCCGGAACAGGGCGGTGTTGTTCCAACCCTTTCACCACAGGAAATCCTCAAACGGGCGCCGCAACTGGAAGAGCTCGCACGCATTTCCCCCTTTCTCTTCGGCAACTACCCCGGTCCCCATATGACGCCAGAGAAAATGTTCGAGTTGTGCCAACTGGTGCAATCCATCCTGGATCGTCCGGACATTGATGGCGTCGTGATCACGCACGGTACCGACACTCTGGAGGAAACAGCGTTCTTCTTAGATCTTACGCTGAACACTACCAAACCGGTGGTCTTTGTTGGCTCAATCCGCAACGCCAGCGAACCGGACTGGGATGGTCCCCGCAACCTCCGTGATGGCATTCTGATCGCCTCTCACCCGCAAGCGCAGGGACTTGGCGTATTAGTCTGCCTGGCTGAAGAGATCCACGCTGCTTCGGAGGTCTCCAAGCTGGACACTTCTCACCTGCACACTTTTGCCAGCCCGAATTTTGGTCCTGTCGGGCGTATAGTCCACGATCAGGTGTTCATCTACCGACAGCCAGTCCATCGAGATGTTTTCTCCATCGACCACCTTCCGAAATTTGTCCCCCTGTTGAAATGTTATGCCGGTGCAGAACCGGAGCTGTATGACTGTGTTTACCACCAGCAGCCGGAAGGGTTAGTGG
>JALWUI010000204.1 GCA_027082775.1 Candidatus Kapaibacterium sp. | reverse complement strand
AGTACATCCAGCAATTCGCTGCATTCAGAGACTTTGTGCAGGAGACGTTTGTTTACTCTGATTTTATTGAGGTCGAAAGCAAAGAATTTTTTGATCGGGCGACAACCGTGATTGATCAGGGATATCAAATTGTGGAACAGGGAAATCAGGTGTTACAAGGATATATTGCTGATTTACAAAGCCGACGTTTTCAGGTAGCGGCGGCAATAGGGATTGGGGTGCTCATTTTGTTAATTCTCACTATCGTTCTGACAACGGGAGGAATGCGGAATATTCTGCGTGGAATCGTATCGCTTCAGGAGGCTGTTCGAGCTTTCCAGGAAGGGGGAGATGCGGGAACGCCACTTCGTGACATTGTGGAGCAGTATCAAAATGAGTTTCGAGAGATTGCTGAGGGACTCCGGGAAGCAATTCGGTATGCACAGCAGCAAATTGCAGCACTTCAGTCTTCGGTGCAGATTTCCCGATTGATAGCGGAGGAACGTTCGGAAGCAGAAGTCGGGCGGACAATAGCGGAGAAAGCACAGGAGATTGTTCGGGCACGGTATAGCGCATTTGCGCTTTTTAATGAGGATGGGAGTTGTCGCGAGTTTTTCAACATTGGAATGACTCAGGAGGAGAAGGCACGAATTGCAGAATGTCCACAGGGACGGGGATTGGTGCGCGCAGCGTTTGAAGCGCGCCAGGTCATTCGGCTGGAGGATTTAACTCAACATCCGGCTGCGGGCGGATTCCCAGCAGGGCATCCGATGATGAGAACGCTACTGGCAGTTCCAATCCAGACGAGAACGCACTTTTTTGGCTACATTTTTGAGACAGAACGCGAGGATGGACAACCATTTGATGAGCGTGATGAAGCAGCATTAGTTGCTTTTGCCAATCTGGTTGCGATTGGATGGCAGTCGTTGGAGCAGCGGAGAGAAGTGCATCAGCTTCTGCAGCGATTCCGGGCGTCTGCTGAGAAAATCGGAGCTATTTTGTCGGAAATGGCTTCGGGGAATTTAGGGGTCGTTTCAGAAGTCGATCGGACCGAGGAGGAGTCGATCCAGTTGATCCGGGGACATTTGAAGCAGTTGCTGGAGCAGTGGAAGGGAATTATCGGGAAATTGCAGGAAACCTCTGCCCATTTAGCATCAGCATCAGAGCAGATGAGTAGTTCCACAGAGCAGATGAGCACTGCGCTCCAGGAAGTAACAGCACAGACGAACGAAATCGCTACTGGCATTGAGGAATTAGCAACGATGAGTAACGAAACGGCACAGAACACGCAACGATCCGCAGAGGCAGCAACGAAAACCGCACAGGTTGCACAGGATGGAAGCCAGGTTCTGCAACAACTGATTCGCCAGATGGAAATCATTGTAGAGCGAGTTGGGACAGCAATGGGACAGATTGAGAAGTTCCACACGGCTACTGAAACCATAGGAACAATTACGCAGGTTATTAAAGAAATTGCAGACCAAACCAATCTGCTGGCGCTCAATGCAGCGATTGAAGCTGCACGTGCTGGTGATGCAGGGCGGGGTTTTGCTGTCGTTGCAGATGAGGTGCGGAAATTAGCAGAGCGGACAGCAGAATCTGCGCAGGAAATTGCACAGATTATCGAGGGACTTCAGCAAGCAACGGGTGCAGCGGTGGATTCAATGCAGCAGGTGCAGCACGTTGTGCAGGAAGGCAAAAAACTGACAACCTCTGCGCGTAGCTCTCTGGAAAACATTCTGGAAGCTGCGGAAGAATCGCAAGCATTAGCAGAACAAATTGCCAGTGCTATTACGCAGCAATCGGCAACGGTCGATGAGATGGCTCGCAGCATTTCGCAACTGTCACAGGTCATTGAGCAGACAGCCGCTGGTGTGACCCAACTGGCGCAAACAGCGCAATCCTTAGCCCAATTAGCGGTTGAGCTGGATTCGATAGCCAAACGGTTCGTACTGCAAAGTGCCGGGCAGCCAGTCCTGACTGGACAGTCAGAAATCAGAGCACTGGGAGACGGCGCGCAGCAGTAGCCCACAGAGAAGTAGGTGTATTCTGCCACTGGGAATACCAAATTGAAAGTGCTGGCTTGGTCCAGCGACTTTCCTCTTTCATCGGAAGCGAAGCGTTCTGGAAAGCGTCCTGCTGCGAGCAGCTCCATCGGTGGAGAATGCACACGGAAGTGTGCGCTCCCGGCGAGCAATGGACAATACCAGATTGTTACTCACCACATCCACACGGCGAAGGACGCATTTCCCGATGTCGAAAACGAATGCGATGGATCGTAATGTCAATTCGGCGAACGTCGTCGTACTCAAAGAAGTCTTTTGATCGGATCGCTTTCGGATCGCATTGGGAAAGAAGGGCGGTATTGCGATATCCATAGATTTCTGCTTGTTCAGTTGTGTCTACATATCGTCCTTCCACCAGGATCCAGATGCTGCGGTCTGCCGCTTTGCGATAGAAATCCTCTGGTGACTGGATGTCCGTTGGTAACAGCACTTTCCCTGCCGCTTCAAAGCGCTGGAAGAGAGGGCTCTGCCGCAGTCGGTTCAATAATTCCTGGTAGCCATAATATGCCCGCAGCTTGGAAAGCGTGTCATTGTCTGTGCCAACCAGGGATGCGTTGGGACGGATGATGACGGGGTGCGTTCCTGCAAACCGCACCTGGTATGTGGAGCTATCGAACGTTGCAGCAAAATAGCGAACCGTGTCGCCAATGTACCAGCCCCGGCGAATTGGCCGTGGATCGCTGAACGCTGTGACCTGAATGATCAGTTTTTCTTCCGGCACTGCCTGATATGGATCACCGTAAAGTTTACGCAGCAACTGTTCGTAAGCTGGCAATAGGGTGTCACTGATTGCTTTTTGCATAATCCGCAAATTTTTCTCAACGATGCGGGCATAGCATCGGTATTGCCACACTCGCTTTTCCCAGAGTTGTTCAGCAACTGGTCTACCAGCACGGACGGGATGTTCCGGTCCCCAGTACTGATTTTTGCGATGGAGCTCGATAAACCCAGCGTCTCGAAAGGCAGTCGTTCGGAACAGTGCTAAATGTCGCTCCAGATTTCGAGGAGTGTTGACTTCCCAGAAAGCAGTCTGGAAATAAGGAACGTTTCGGATGAAGTGCTCATCCTTTGTAAATTCACGAACGCACGGCGGATAGGAGATGTACGCTGGAGTAACCCAGATGGTGTCGAAAATGAAAACGTCTTCCTGATAAGCGAAATGGGGATTACACGGAGGGAAGGCATTCCGGGCGGTCAGAACCGAGGGAGCAAACTCGCGGTATGCTGCAACGGTTGTTGTATCCCATACAATGAGCGTGTCTTTCCACCGCAGCGTTGTTGTCACTGTTTTGAATTTCGCTTTGCTGCTATCGAGTTTACGGCGTGCTATTGCCATCGTGACCTTGAGAGAATCACCATAAAGCTGTACGCCGAGGATTTTCTCGTTTGCCTGCGTCCGAATCTTGCCGAACTGGTTGATCGGAATAGCAAAGACGGTGGTGTCAATGATAGTGATAAAAGCATCTTTTTTGTTTGCGACCACTTGCTGCTGAATTTTTTTCTGACGTTCAATCACCACTGTATCGACCGGCGTCACTTTTTGCCACGTATAGTGACTCAAAGCCTGTGGCGCAGGGACGCATTGCACTGAGTCGTATAGAGAGCCGCCGAAAGCAGCAATGTGATCACCACAGCGCAGGCGGAGAAAGAGCGAATCGGTGTGGTAACGCGTGCGTTTGCCATTGACTACAATTTCGATGATTGGCTGGAGCACGGGTTCTGAGGGGTTCAGCGCATTCCGCAGGACGACGGTGTAGAACAGTTGCGGAGGACGACATTCTTCTTGCAGCGGGAAACGATAGAGATCGAATTTGCCCACGTTTTTGGTGGCGAAACTTCCGTGTTTGCGAAGTGCATAACGAGCAGTATCCCAGTGTCGGGTCGTATCATCACGGTCAGAGGCAAGGTAGATTTCATATTGACGCTGGTTAAGGTGCGGGCAAGGAATAAACGGGAACATTTCGTTGGCGTCAGCAGTGTTGATCCCGGCACTGTCCTGAGGCAACATTTCAATGGATTTGACCACAATCATCTGCTGGCCAAAATTGATCTGCAAAGTCGCGCGGTAGAGATTGAGCTTGCCTGTATTGCGATCGCTGGCAAAGTACAGCTTCGGGGAACGAGGAACGCAGAAAAGGAAAGGGGAGTATTCGTTAGCAACGGTGTTGATTTTTTCGCCGAAGGCGGCATTGAGATTTTGCGGCGGTGTCCATTGCCCGTTGACGAAGAAAGCAAAGTACAGATCCGCATTGCCGCTGATGGTGTCATTCCGAACAACGGATTGCTGATTCCGGAATGGGACGCTGAAACCGACGGGATTTCCATCGGATCCTGTGGGAGCAGGGCGGTCAGAGGAAAAAATAAGCAGGAGGGTATCATTCCAGTGTGCAACCGCAGGATGAGCGTCCCAGTAGAAAGAGTTCAGAGTTCGGAGGTTGTGAATTTCATAGCTGCTGTCTGCGTGGAGCATAAAGGAGAAGAGATCAGTTCCACCGACCAGACCACCGACGGGGCGGCCGGATCGGTTAGCATGGAGCTCATCCAGCGGGTGACCAGTTGCAAAGATTCCACTGGTGTCGGTGAGGAAAGCAATGGATCCGTCATTGGTCAGTGCCAGCGAGAGCAGGCGGCTCAGCATTGTCCGATTCGGACGTGCAGAGTCGAAAGTGTTGCCTGCTTTCCGGGCGACCCACAGGTCTTGCTGTCCTTGCCGGTCGGTTGTAAAGTAGAGCAAGGGAGTTTTGGGTGGAATGGCAGGATTGATTTCGTCGGCAGTGGAATTGATATGCTTGCCCAGATTACCGGGCGGGAGTTGAGTTTGCTCAAGTTCAACTTCTGTTTGGCAGCCGAGAAGCAAGAACGTCAGCCACCATCCTCCGAGAAATAGTCCCAGACGTTTCATTTGCTTTTCCTCCATTTCTTTACAATGTTACACCGATTCGGAGCCGCCACTGTCCCACGCGCCGCGGCACAGGAATTTCCGTTCCCTGATAGCGCAGCAGATCCGCAATGCCCCAGGAGCGATAGCCGATATCCGCAGCGATGTCCAGCCAGGAGAAGAGGGGAAACTCCAGTCCAGCACCGATACTCCACGTGATCGGAGGAAGTCCGACATCTAAAAGCAGCCTGAGCGAGGGTAAGATCGCTCCATAGGGCAGATAGAAGTTGAAACAGGTGGTATCCAGGTCAATGGCATCGACGGCGGCATCAATGTCAGCATCACCAGCAATGCGGAATTTCCATAACTTGCGGGTTGCACGGTCCAGAGCGACTCCCGCCTGGGCATAAACGAAGGGGCGAACGCACGCAAAAGTTCGATCAAACTGGTATCGCAGGTGGAGCAACAATGCTGGACGATTGATGTCTTCCGGTGGCGTGGGACTTAAAGCATTGTAAATGCCCAGTGGACTGGTAAAGGCTAAGCCGATGCCCCATCGGTAGCAGAAATCCTGCGGCGCATCGGAGGAGAATTCTGTGAGAGTGGTTTTTTTGTCGCACGGCGGTGCTTTTTCTTTGAGAAAAGCGTCAAACGTGTGGATGCCGAACCGCCAGCCAATGGCGATTTCACCGGTGAATTGTTTGCGATGTTCGGTCGAAAGTCGCGTGGGGTGATCGGCATAGGAAAAGATCGCTGGGACGGCACGAAGTTCGACAAAGAGTGGGGAACACGTTCGTTTCGGACACTTCCAGCCAATACGGGGACGAAAGCGGAAAGTAAGACGGAGCGGATCACAGCCGCAATCGGTGATCACGCGTACCGGTACTTCCCGAATTTCTGGAATCCCGGTGACGTTGTTGTAGCTTCGGATTTTGTTGATATTGTTCCACTGATTTCGTACCATCGGTGAATCCAGAGCAGGGAGGATAACATCTCGGAGAGGAATGTGCTCAACGCATCGCTCTGGATCTGCTACGCCTTTGTTCAGGAAAACGAAAAAGGTATCTTTGCGGGTAGTGTCCTGAGCGAGAATAACCAATTCCAGCACCTGTCCGCGCAGCGTCCGCCCATCCCGGCGGTTGCCATCCGGGTTCGTCGTATCGATACAGGGCGCAACTTCGTATGCGAACTGACGTTCCGGTTTGATGTCCAGCGCATCATCGTACACCGCCATTTGCGGTGTTGAACAGTGAAAAAGCAGGAGAGCTGGCAAACCGCAGAGAATTCGCCACCACCATCGTTGTACCTGTTTTTCCATCCGGTTGTTCCTTTACAGTTTGACAAATCCACCAAAGTGTAGACCGAATCCGGAGAGATGCGGGCGAGTATCGCTTCGCCAGATGCCATTGTATGAATGATAGCGGATCGATACATCCAGAAACCAGTCACAGCAGTGAGAAGAGTAGAAGAGCAGGTAGCCGATTCCCATTCCGAAACCGATTCCTGAAGGAGACGGTTCGTCTTCCGTTGCATATTGTTGAGAAAAACGAACGTTGCGTGGCGTATAGCCAACATCGCTGAAGCTTAGATTTCCGGCAACGTAGAATGGGGTATCCGTAGGCAGCCAGGGAAACCATCGAAGTTCTCCAGAAAGTACGGCGGCATTCTGGTAGCTAACGGCGAGGGAATCCAAATTCGGTTTTCGCTGGAGAAAGCCATAGTCGAACCGGATTCCGTACCACCAATGACAGAACTGTCGATTCAACAGCGAAAGGGTTGCCGAAGCGTATTCCCTGTTAACCGCTGAAAACCGTTGACCTGATGGAAGCGTATAGCTACCACTGAGCCCGAAGGTCCATTGCGACCATCCTGGCAAAGGTACCAGCAGCATCAAAGTAAGCCACACTGCATACAGTTTTTTCATTTTACGACTCCAGTTGTTGAACACCGTCGCTTCGATTGCAACAGAAACTAAAGATACCGAAACACAGGGAAATCATTGCGGTGGATCATCATTTTGAGAAGGTTCCTGTTGGAACGATAGGGTAGCAGGAGTGTGTGACCCAGATTGTAGTTGTGTGAGAGCAGATGGCAGAAATTGGAATGATGTGGCTTTCAGGTGCAGCGCTGTACAAAGAGTGCTGGTAGTTGTCAGTGCACCGTCAGTTCTGAAGAAACCGATAGTACTGTTTTGAGGAGTTCGCAGAATGGCAATTTTTCCAAAACAACGGAGCAGTGGCAACGTCAACATTGCGAAGGGAAGGAGCGATCGAACGAAGGTGGATTCGTGCAGCAGCAACGAGATAACGGTCTTGAAGCAATTCAATATCTGAAAGGTGTGGGTCCAGCACGGGCGGAAGCATTAGCGCGTTCCGGCATTCGGAATGTGGAGGACCTGGTGTACTACCTGCCACGAGGATACATCGATCGGACAGCGATGGAATCAATACGACAGTTGCGGCAGCGGCTGTCTGCATCCCACCATTCTCCGTTGTTTGAAAATTCAGAAGTCGCGCTCTACACGGAAGTGACAGTAGTCGGTAGGGTTGTCCAGAAAGAACTCCGCTCGTTACGGAACAACCGTTCATTGCTGGTAGTGACGATCCGGGATGATTCAGGAGATATGGCGGAGATGCTGTTCTGGAACGGCATTGAGTATTACCGCAAGCGGTTTCACGTTGGGGAGTGGCTTGCGATCAGCGGGCGACCAGAACTGGGACGGTATGGGCAGGTGCAATTCCATCACCCGGAGGTGGAGACGCTGGACGAGGAAGATGCGCAAACGTACCGTCAGGGGGGGATCTTGCCAAAATACCCAATGACGCAGGCAATGCACAGGGCACGGATTACTTCCAAAGTGATGCGAAAAATTATTCGCTCAGCGCTGGAGCGTTATTTGCCGGAGCTTCGAGATCCACTACCAAAGAGTCTTCTGGAGAAGTACCGATTTCTGGATCGTGCTACGGCACTGCAGGAGGTTCACTTCCCCACCTCTCCGCAACGGTTGCAGCAGGCACGCTATCGATTAAAATTTGAGGAAATTTTCTTCTTTGAGCTTTTACTGGCACTTCGCCATCGCGGGTTAAAGTTGCGATCCAGAGCTTTGCCGATGCTGCAAAAAAGTCCGCGGGCGCGCCAGTTGCTGGACAGCCTGCCGTTTGAGCTGACCGGAGCACAAAAGCGGGTGCTTCGGGAAATTATCGCTGATCTCCAGCGTTCGGAACCAATGAATCGATTGTTGCAGGGTGCTGTTGGCTCCGGCAAGACGATCGTTGCTGCATTGGCAATCGTTTATGCGGTGGATAACGGATTCCAGGCGGCGATTATGGCGCCAACGGAAATTTTAGCAGAGCAGCATTTCCATACGTTTCAGCAGTATCTGGAACCGCTGGACATTACTGTTGTTCAGTTGGTCGGAGGACAGAAGCAGAAATTGCGGAGGGAACTGCTGGAGCAAATTGCTTCTGGTGAGGCAAACGTCATTGTAGGAACCCACGCCTTATTTCAGCAGACCGTTGAGTATCACCGTCTGGGGTTGATTGTCATTGATGAGCAGCACCGATTCGGTGTTATGCAGCGGGCAGCGCTTCGGGAGCGGGCAATGCAATCGTATCAGCAGGCAGATGTGGCGCCCCATATCCTGGTGATGTCTGCTACGCCGATTCCGCGAACGCTGGCGATGACGCTGTATGGCGATCTGGATGTTTCTATCATTGATGAAATGCCGAAAGGGCGGAAACCGGTGATGACAAAGGTTGTGTTTGAAAGCGATTTGCCGGAGCTGTACCAGTTCGTTCGGGAACAGGTGCAGCAGGGGTATCAGGCGTATTTTGTGTATCCATTGGTGGAGCAGTCGGAAAAATTGCAGTTGAAATCAGCAGTGGAACATTACGAATATTTGCAGCAGAAGATTTTTCCAGATCTGCGGATTGGATTGTTGCACGGACAGATGTTCTGGTACGAAAAGGAAGATGTTATGCGCGCATTCAAGAACCGGGAGTATGATATTCTGGTTGCTACAACGGTGATTGAAGTAGGCATTGATGTGCCGCAGGCAACAATTATGGTGATTGAAAACGCAGAACGCTTTGGATTGGCACAACTCCATCAACTGCGAGGACGGGTGGGGCGTGGCGCTGCGCAGTCCTATTGCTTCCTGGTCACGAAAGATCATTTCCGGTATCATCTTTCGGCAAAGGATACCGCTGCGGAGCGAAGCGCAACGATCGTGCGACTGCGGACGATGGAGCGCACCACCAATGGATTTGAAATTGCAGAAGTGGATCTCCAATTGCGAGGTCCCGGCGATCTGTTGGGAACACGGCAGTCAGGATTACCGGAATTTCGGTTCATTGACCTGGTTCGGGATGGCAATATTATTTCGGAAGCACGTCGAGAAGCGTTTGCCATTGTAGAGCGCGATCCACAGTTGCGAACACCGCCGTACCGACAGCTTCGGGAGGAGTTGCTGTCGCGGTTTCAAGAAGAAATGATGTTGTTGGATGTTGCGTAGGATGCGATGAAGATTCTGGTCATTAACTGGCAGGACTGGACGAACCCGCTCAGTGGAGGGGCAGAAATTCATCTCAAAGAGATCTTTACGCGACTGGTTCGGCGTGGGCATCAGGTGACCTTGTTTTGCTCCCATTTTCCCCAGGCAGCGCAGCAGGAAGTGCTGGACGGCATCACGATCATTCGCCGGGGATCGCGAGCACTGTTTAATTACGTGGTTCCTCTATGGTACTACCGGGTTTTTCGCCATCAGCACTTTGACATCGTCGTCGATGACTTAAACAAAATTCCGTTTTATACGCCGCTTTATGTTCGGGAGCCACTGGCGGTTATCGCACATCATTTTTTTGGTCGCAGTATTTTTCTGGAAACCAATCCCATTGCAGGCAGCTATGTTTATCTGGCAGAGAAATTGGTTGATCGGGTATATCGCAACGTTCCATTTGCCGTTGTAAGCCAGAGCACGCTGGAAGAGTATGTGCAACGAGGATTTCAGCGGGAGAATTTCACGATTATTCCGAACTGCATCGATCAGGATGCTTTTCCGTTTCGGGTTGGAGAAAAAACTTCCTATCCATCGGTTGCATATTTCGGGCGTTTGAAGCGGTACAAAAGCGTTGACCACGTGCTGCGAGCGTTTGCCAGGCTGGCACCGTCATTCCCGAAAGCGAAGCTATTCATCTTGGGGCGAGGATCATTCCAACCCGCGCTGGAGCGGTTAGCGCAACAACTGAGGATTGCCGATCGCACGGTTTTTACTGGTTATGTATCGGAAGAAGAAAAAGTTCATTACCTGTCGAAAGTATGGG
>JALWUI010000203.1 GCA_027082775.1 Candidatus Kapaibacterium sp. | reverse complement strand
CCCGTGTCCGGAGAGACATCGACCTGGGAGGGTCGGCTTTAGCCGGCAACAACTGGAAGCGCCCCACTGGGAGCGCCGACTTCAGTCGGCATCGTTGCACCCTAAGGGGGTGCGTCCCCAGTGAATGCACACCTAAGAGTGTGCGCTCCCAGCCACGCTGAAGCGTGCGCTTCCAGCCTTCCTCCATCCAGAGGAAACGGAGTGTACTGGATAGTCGTCTGTGCATCTTTCAGAAAACAGCGATGCAGAGCGCAACGGATGGATGTGCTGATATCGAAACCGAAAATTCAGGTCCGCCCTTTCCACCCGTCTGATAAGGATACCTGGGAAGCATTTGTGCGCAGTGCGAACAACGGCACGATGTTCCACCGCCAGCAGTTCTTAGCATATCACGCGCCGGGCAAGTATGATTTTTACCACCTGATGTTCTACCACCGCAACCGCCTCATCAGTGTGCTTCCCGGCGGCATTCTGGATGGGGCATTCTGGTCACCCGTTGGTGCCAGCTACGGGTCGTTCGTATTGCCGGATATCCGATTTGAGCGGACACTCCAGTTGGTCGATAGCTTTCTGGAGCATCTGGCATCGGAGGGGATCGATCGAGCGTATTTGATCCCACCGCCGTTTATTTACCAGAAAACCTACTCGCAAAATCTGGAGTACGCATTGCTCTACCGCCGTTTCGGGTTTGAGTACCACTACATTTCCCACGCCATCGATCTTCGCCGCCTTGGCTCAGAGCCGCTCAGCGCTTTTGATCCTACGGCTCGCAAAACTATCCGGAAAATTCTTCGGGAAAAGAAGCTGGAGATTCGAGAGAGTACGGACTACGATGCGTTCTATCCGATCCTTCTGGAAAACAAAGCGCGGCACAATGCAAAGCCGACGCATACGCTGGACGAGTTGAAACGGCTGCAGGAGCTGGTCCCAGAACATCTTCGTCTGCTGCTGGTTTATTATCGGAATCAGCCCATTGCTGGATCGCTCCTGTTTCTCTGCAATGACCGCGTGGTGCTCTGCTTTTACAATATGCTGCGGTACGAGTACGAGCGGCTTCGGCCCATCTACCTGTTGATGTACGAAATTGTCCGGTGGGCGAAGCAGCGCGGCTATGCGTGGGTCGACATTGGCGTTTCGCAGGTGCCGCAGGATCCTGATCCTATGACGCCGTCATTATCGCTCATTGCGTTTAAAGAACGATTTGCTGCTCGCGGAATCATCCGCAGCACGTACTTCTACGATCGGCAAGCAGGTCCGCAGATCATTCGTTAACGATGACGACCCCGACCACTGATATTTGCCTGCTGTTTCTCCAGGACGTTGCCACGGATGCGCGAACGCTTAACATTGCGCGTTCCCTGCAAAAAGCCGGATGGGGTGTCGCCATTGTAGGATGGGAACGCAATTCTGCTGTGCAACGGCTTTCTGAGCAGGGATTGGCTCTGCTTCCCGTTCAGCCGCCGAAAACCCGAATGCTATGGCAGTGGTTGCATTTCCTCACCGTGGCACTTGTGAAAGCGCCGGCGGCGAAAATCTACTGGGCAGAGGATCTGTACACGCTTCCGCTGGCGCTCTGGTTACGCTATCGCAGAGGTGCGCAGGCGGTGGTGTACGACGCCCGCGAACTCTACTTTGCCCTGAGCTCGCTGGCACATCGCCCGGTGATTCAGCAATTCTGGCAATGGCTCGAACGGCGCTGCCTGCCGTATGTCGATGGACTACTGGTCAGCGGCGATCGGGATCTTCAGGCAATGCAACGGCAGTATCAGCAGTTGCCAGATCAAACGCTGGTGCTGCGTAACGTGCCGCCGTACCGACAGGAGGGACCAACGAACCGTTTGCGACAGCATTTCCAGTTGCCTCCGGACGTTCCCATAGTGGTCTATCAGGGGGTTTTACTGCCCGGTCGCGGTATCGAAAAAATCATTGCAGCACTTCCTTTGCTTCCGAACTGGTTCTTTGCCATTATCGGCGCAGGACCGGAGGAAAGCACCGTGCGTCGATATGCCGAGCGGTACGGCGTTGCGGATCGTTGTCTGTTTCCGGGGGCTGTGCCGTACGACGAGTTGCTGGAGTGGACGGCTTCAGCCGATGTCGGCGTTGCGCTCATCGAGCCGCGATCGTATAGTTATGAACTGGCGTTGCCGAACAAATTGTTTGAATACTGCCAGGCACGTATTCCCGTGCTGGCAACTCGTTTGCCGGCGATGCAGGAGGTGATTGACGCGTACAATCTTGGACTTACCATTGAACCATCAGCGTCACCTGAACAGATTGCGCATCACCTGCAGATGCTGTATCGGTGGAAACGTGATCCTCAATGGGTGAAACAGTGCGCCGTTGCTGCCCGACAATTGTGCTGGGAACAGCAGGAAGCGGAGTTCCTTCGCTGGGTAGATGCGTTGCTGACTGCAACGACTTCGCCAGCATCGAAAGCAAGTTCCACAACGACACAGTACACAAATGCTCACATTTCAGGGTGAAATTCACGTTGCAGGTGGCAAAATCCGGGATTTGAAACCGCAGTTCCACCAGAGCATTGTGCGAACGGAGCAGAGGGAATATCGCTTTGACAACGGGTGGATTCTACCGGGACTGGTGGATACCCATATTCATCTGGTCGGACTTGGAGAAAGTCTGACCGCTCTGGTCGATCTTTCAGCCTGCCGGTCGCCGGAAGAATGTGTTGCGGTGTTGCAACAGCAGCCGGCTGGACGTGGCGAGTGGTTGTTGGGACGTGGCTGGGACCAACAGCGCTGGGCGTCGCCACAGTTTCCGGAAGCGCAGTTGTTAGATCAGGCTTTTCCTCAACAGCCCGTTTTCCTGCTGCGCTCTGATGGACACGCTGCGTGGGTCAATACCGCTGCTTTGCGAAAAGCGGGTATTACGGCACGAAGTGCGGATCCACCGGGAGGGAAAATTCTCCGCAACGAGCGGGGTGCGCCAACAGGTATTTTGCTGGACGAAGCAATGGAGTTGGTGCGCCGCCATATCCCGCCACCGACACCGGAAGAAATCCAGCACTTTATTCAGGTTGCAGCGCAATCGCTGGTGCAGCTTGGTATTACCGAAGTGCACGATATGGACGTAGATCCGCAATGGGTTCCGATTTTCCAGCAATTAGCAGAAGAGGGCACGTTGCCACTGCGTGTGCAGAGCTACATTCGGGGACAGCACGACGAATGGCTCAATGCGCGGCTACTGCCCGCCCGAGGCGAATTTTTTCAATTAACCGGGATCAAGCTCTATGCAGATGGAGCGCTGGGGTCCTATGGTGCTGCTTTGCAGCAGCCATACACGGATCATCCTGAAACATCGGGGCTGTTGCTGCTCGATGAGGATACGGTGTTTGAGAAACTGGGATGGATTGTTGAGGTAGAATGGGACGTGGCAATTCACGCTATCGGGGATTTAGCGGTGCATAAAGTGCTGAACTGGTATGAGCGGTTGCGGCGGGAACATATTGCTGATCCTGCGCGCCGCTTGCGTATTGAACACGCTCAGATTGTCGCTCCTGCTGACTTGCCTCGCTTTGCAGAGCTGGACGTCCTCCCCGCCGTCCAACCATTGCATTGCCTGGAAGATGCGTCGATGGCAATCCAGCGGCTGGGTGATCGTGCACAGTATGCCTATCCGTGGCGGAGTCTGCGGAATGCGGGGACGGTTTTTGGTGCTGGATCCGATGCACCGGTGGTTTCAGCAAACCCGTGGCTGGGAATGAAAGCCTTTATTGAACGCCATCCGCCTGGCTGGGAACAGCCGTTCTTTCCGCAGGAGCGGCTGACGATCGAAGAAGCCCTGCTGGCGTATACCGAATGGGCACACCAATTGAGCATGATGCACATCCGACGGGGAAAACTCCGGGAACAGTTCGATGCTGATTTCATTGTCGTCGACCGAAATCCCCTGCAAACTCCGGATCCAGCCCAGGTGAAGATCCTGGCAACATTCGTTGCTGGCGAATGTGTCTACGAGGCGGCATCGGCAACGGCATAGATCAACTGACTGTGTGGATTGTAGAATGGAAAAGATCGGGTGACACAGTATGGAAGGGTAGATCGATGAAAACGCTGAATACGACAGCTTCGCAATCCCGGATTGTAACGCTGCGCGATGGTTCAACTGCTGAGATCAGCATTCTGGATGCTCATCGTCTGAATATGCTGGAAACATTTTTTTCAAAAGAGGTGTCTGCAACATCTCTGGAGCGATTTTTTGGCATTCCTGTTGGTGAAGAAACGATCCAGCGGTATCTGCGCGACCTGCACGTTGAAGTTCAGGCTGATAAAGCGGTTGTTTTTGTCGCCCTTACTGGCTACCCGCATCGAGTAGTCGGTTTTGCAGTGTTGCATCAGCAGAAGCCGGAAGAAGCCATTGTTCGTTTTCTGGTTGCCGACCACTATCAGGGGCTGGGGATTGGAACGCACTTAGTGTCGACGGTAGCAGCATTTGCGGAAAAAGCAGGGATCAAAATCCTCTCCTCGATCATTGCGCCGGAGAATCAGTCGATGCTCCAACTGGTGCGCGACGCTGGATTTCCGGTCAATGTGGATATCCGCGATGGGCAACTGGTGGTCAGTTTCCCGGCAAAACTGACACCTGAAGCAATTGAGCAATTCGAGCGGCGAGAGCAGATTGCAGCAGTGAATGCCCTGAAGCACTTCCTGGAGCCTCGCTCCATTGCGGTGATCGGTGCTTCGCGCAATCGCAATACCATTAGCGGCAAAATTTTTTACAACCTGATCAACTACGGCTTTGCGGGACCTGTCTATCCGGTCAATCCGTCTGCGAACGTTGTCCAGAGTGTACCGGCATATCCTTCGGTCGAAGCAATTCCCGATGAAGTTGAGCTGGCATTCGTGGTGGTCCCGGCACGGTTCGTACCCGCCGTTGCGCAGCAGTGTGCGCGCAAAGGCGTCAAAGCATTGGTCGTAATTTCTTCGGGTTTCGCTGAAGTTGGTGGCGAAGGCGTTCGGCTGCAAGAGGAATTACTGCACATCTGTCGCGAAAGCGGAATGCGGCTCATCGGACCCAACTGTATGGGGATTGCAAACACTGATCCTGCAATCCGACTGCACGGCACCTTTGTTCCCGCTCCACCGCCAACGGGACGGATTGGATTTCTTTCGCAAAGTGGGGCACTGGGTGTTGCCATTATGGAATATGCGCAATTGCTGGATCTGGGATTGTCTTCGTTCGTTTCCGTGGGCAACAAAGCGGATATTTCCGGCAATGATCTACTCCAGTACTGGGAAAGCGATCCACGGACCGATGTAATCCTGCTCTATCTGGAATCTTTCGGCAATCCTCGAAAATTCTCGCGCATTGCCCGGCGCATTGCGCGCACCAAACCCATTCTTGCTGTCAAAAGCGGACGTTCCCCTGCCGGAAGCCGGGCAACGTCTTCTCACACCGGCGCACTGCTGGAAGCGTCGGATGCAACCGTCGATGCCCTCTTTCATCAAGCGGGGGTGATTCGCACCGATACGCTGGAACAAATGTTCGATGCTGCCGCTATTCTGCTCCATCAGCCATTGCCTGCTGGCGATCGGGTGGCGATTATTACCAATGGCGGTGGTCCCGCGATCCTCTGTGCCGATGCGTGCGAGGCGGAAGGATTGACAGTGCCAGAGCTTGGAGAAACCGTTCGGAAGCAACTCCGTGCCTTTCTGCCCCCGGAAGCAAGTCTGCTCAACCCCGTCGATATGATTGCCTCCGCTACTGCCGAGGACTATGAACGAGCGATCCTTGCCGTAGCGCAGGATCCCGGCGTTGATTCCCTCATTGTAATCTTTATTCCGCCTCTGCTGGTCAAACCGGAAGATGCAGCGCAGGCAATTGTACGAGCAGTCCGCCAGTTGCGACAGCAGGGGAATCAAAAACCGGTCATTGCCGTGTTTATGTTGTCCCGCGGCGCTCCTTCTCAGTTGCGAGCAGATGATATTCAGATCCCCGCTTTCACTTTCCCGGAAGATGCCGCTATCGCGCTGGCACGAGTGACTCGCTATGCTTTGTGGAGACAAACGCCGGAGGAGCCACCGTATGATCCAGAAGATGTGGACATCCATACGGTTCGTTCCATTGTAGCGCGTGCCCTGCGGGAAAAACGAGAATGGCTGTCGATGGAGGAATGCCGAACCATTCTGGAAAGCTATCACGTGCCGGTCGTGCCGCAACGCGTTGTGCCAGCAGACAATCAACAGGAACTGGTTGCTGCTGCGCAGCAACTGGGCTATCCAGTGGTACTGAAAGCGCTGGCGCCCACGCTCCTGCATAAATCCGATGTCGGAGGAGTGCAACTGAATATCCAGTCGGAGGAACAGCTTGTTGCAACAGCAGCCAGAATGCGGGCAAAGTTGCAACAGGCGGGGCATCAGGTGCAAGAATTTCTCTTGCAGCCAATGCTGCGTGGAGGAGTTGAAATGTTGGTTGGCGTGGTGCACGATCCGCACTTCGGTCCCGTTGTAGCTGTTGCAACCGGCGGTGTATTGGTCGAATTACTGAATGACGTGGCGTTGCGCCTTACGCCCCTGAGCCGTCGCGATGCGAAGGAAATGCTGCGAGAACTCAAAACCTTCCCATTGCTCACCGGGTATCGGGGACAGCCGGCGGTCAATATCGAAGCACTGGAGCACGTCTTGCTTTCCGTAAGCGCATTGGTTGAAGATCTACCGCAGATTGCCGAGCTGGATTGCAATCCGATTATTGTCACGCCGGATAATGCCGTCGTGGTTGATGCTCGCATTCGGGTGGTAGATCCACATCAATGGAAACAGCGATCCGCAAAGCGAACAGGTGAATCTGTAGCAATGTCATAAAGGGGAGACAGCGCAAATGGATAAAGAGCAACGCATTCGACAGGCGATTGAAGCAATAAAGGATCCGGATCTTGATCAAACCCTGAGCGAACTGAACGCCGTCCACGAAGTCAAAGTTGCAGATGACAAAGTGGAAATTTTTCTCCGGCTAATCCAGCCACTCCATTTCGTTGCACAAACCATTGATGAGCAGATCAAGCAGGCGGTACGGGAGATTGTTCCCGGAGCGGAAGTTATCACGTACGTTCGGGAAGTAGAAGCGCCCCGACCGTCGAAAGTGCCGGTGTTGCCGGATGTCAGGAACCTCGTTGCCATTGCCTCTGGAAAAGGTGGGGTTGGCAAGTCCACCGTTGCTGCGAACATTGCCGTTACCTTAGCACAGAGCGGCGCGCGGGTCGGACTGCTGGATGCCGATATTCACGGTCCCAGTGCACCGGTGCTCTTTGGCTTGCAGGGAGAGCAAATGCCGGCGCGGAAACTGGAGGATGGTCGCATCTTGGGCTATCCGCTGGAAAAGTACGGCGTGAAAATTGCTTCGATGGGATTTGTGATGGCAAGGGATCAGGCAGCGATTCTCCGGGGACCGCTTCAGGCAGGGTACTTTACAACGCTGGTGGAGCAAATCGAGTGGGGCGATCTGGACTACCTGATCTTCGACCTTCCCCCCGGCACTGGCGATATTCAGTTAACCCTCACCCAGCGTGTTCCGCTCACGGGCGCTGCAATCGTAACGACCCCGCAGGACATTTCGCTGGCAGACGTGCGCCGCGGAATCGCAATGTTCCGGAAAGTCAATGTGGACATTCTGGGAGTCATCGAAAATATGAGCTTCTACATCTGCCCAAATTGCGGACATCGGGACGAAATTTTCCAGCACGGGGGTGGCAAACGTATTGCCAAGGAGCAGAACGTGCCATTTCTGGGACAGTTACCCCTCAATAGCGCCATTTGCAGTGCCAGCGATCAGGGCGTTCCCGTGGTGCTCAATGCGGACATTCCATCCGTTCGCGAAGCGTTCGTCGACGTCACCCGCCGGCTGGCGCAAGAAGTTCGCCGGGTCAATGCCCGGCGGCTCCATCAACCCCCCGTCGAAATTTCGCTGTGACGGGTAACAGATAACAGAGACAGTAACAGAGAATTTCCCTGCACACCCACGGTAAGGACGCACGCTGCCGTGTACATCTACCAGAAGCGTCCGTTTCAGCGGGCATTATTTATCCTCTGCCGGCTGAAGCCGGCGCTCCCAGTTGGCACTCCCTGTGGGGTTTACTGGGAGCGCACACTTCAGCACCCATTGCCCTCACCCGAACCCTCTCCCAGAGGGAGAGGGAATTTTTCGCATCTGTAGGGACGACCCGGCTGGTCGCACACCGGGCGAAGCACCGCTTCGCCCCTACACCCCCGCCGGGAGTGCACATTTCAGCGGGCATTCACCGGGAGCGCACCCCCTTAGGGTGCACTTTCTTTGCCGACCACAATCGACGCTTCCAGCCGACACTGCCTGCCTGGTAGCCGGGTATGGAGAATAGTGGTTGCAGGAGGAATCCCTTAGAATGGGAGATTCGGCTTGTTCCCCCGCGGTTTGCGGTGTTCGGTGCCCCGCTGTTGCCGCGAGCGCGGAGGATTCCCACGCTGAGGACGTCCTCCTCGGTGCTGCTGCTCCGGCGGGGGCAGCAGCTCCTTGCGGCTGAGTCGGTACTTGCCGTCCTGCACCGCGATGAGCTTGACTTTGACTTTGTCCCCGACTGCCAGCACGTCGCCGACATTGTGGATGCGGCGGTAGTCGATCTGGGAAATGTGGAGCAAGCCGACCTTGTTGGGGAGAAATTCGACCAGTGCGCCCAATCCTTCACGAATTTCCCGTACCACACCCTCATACACCTCGCCGACCTCTGGCTTTTTCACCAGGTCCTTGATGATAGCTTCGGCTTTCTTTGCTGCTTCCTCGTTAGGCGCATAGATCAGGGCAACGCCTTCCTGCTCGATGAAGATCTCCGTTCCGGTGTCCTCTGCAATAGCACGAATCGTTGAACCACCCGGTCCGATCACCGCACCGATCATTTCGGGTGGGACAGGCACGCGCCAGATTCGGGGAGCATACGGAGAAAGCTCCGGCCGTGGTGCTGCCAGTACGGCGTTCATTTTTTCCAGAATGAACAGCCGCCCTTGCCGAGCCTGTTCCAGCGCTTTGCGAATGATGTCGTATGAAATGCCCTGCACCTTAATGTCCATCTGGCATGCAGTGATCCCATCGGCTGTTCCCGCAACTTTAAAGTCCATATCGCCCAGCATATCTTCATCGCCCAGAATGTCGCTGAGTACGGCGTAGCGACCATCTTCTTCGATGATCAAACCCATCGCAATGCCAGAAACAGGTTTGCGGATGGGAACCCCTGCATCCATCAGTGCTAAGGAGCCGGAGCATACCGTTGCCATTGAGGAAGAGCCATTGGACATCAGAATGTCCGAAACCACCCGGATGGTATACGGAAATTCTTCCTCCGGTGGAATCACGTGTTCCAGAGCCCGTTCTGCCAGATAGCCGTGCCCAATTTCCCGACGTGAGGTTGCTCCCATTCGCCGGACCTCGTTGGTACTGTAGGGGGGGAAATTGTAGTGGAGCATAAAGCGCCGGGTATACGTTGGAAGTAATCCCTCGATGACCTGTTCATCGAATTTGGTACCCAGTGTTGCCGTTGCCAGACTCTGCGTTTCGCCACGAGTGAAGAGGGCAGAGCCGTGCGTTCGCGGTAACAATCCGACTTCGATGGTGATCGGTCGAATTTCGTCCAGCCGCCGCCCATCAATCCGGATGCCTTCGTCCAGAATTTTTCGGCGCATTTCCTCCCGCTCAATGTCGCTGACAACAGCGCTGATGATCCGGCTCAGGTTGAGATCCGCATACTCCGGATTCTCCGCAACGATGGGTTGCAGATGTTCTTCCACCCTTTCCTTGAGTTGCTTGCGAAATTCGGAGCGTTCGGATTTGGTCGTCGGTTTACTGAGGAATTCCTGGATCTGCGGTTTGACAAACTGCTCAATTTCTGCCACCAGCGCTTCTGGATACACTGGTTCGGTGAACTCCTGCTTGGGTTTTCCGGCTTTTGCTACCAGTTCTCGCTGCAATGCGTTGAGGCGGCGGATGTGGTGATGGGCAAATTCCAGAGCAGCGACAAAATCTTCTTCAGAGACTTCTGAATAGCTTCCTTCCACCATCACGATGGAATCGTCGGTGCCAGCGACGACCATATCGAAATCCGAGTATTCCAGTTGGCTCACCCGCGGATTGATGATCCATTCGCCTTCGACTCGCCCAACGCGAACTTCGGAGATCGGACCATTGAACGGGATAGAGGAGAGCATTAACGCTGCTGATGCTCCCGTTGCTGCCAGCACATCCGCATCAAATTCTTGATCGTGCGACAATACCGTTGCGACGATCTGCGTTTCTTTCCGCCATCCTTTGGGAAACAT
>JALWUI010000202.1:426-10325 GCA_027082775.1 Candidatus Kapaibacterium sp. | reverse complement strand
GTGCCAATAGTATCATCCAGCACGGATTGCGCCAGCGAGAGCGCCAGAATGACCAGCAGCAATTTCCACACCAGATGCACCCGTGCTTTCTGACTCAGCAGGGGCAGCCACGGCAGGCGCCAGAAAGCCACGATGGTAAAGAGAATCAGCGCACCCTGAAGAATCTTCAGCGGGACATCCAGCACTTCGAGAGCAAAAGCCCGGGCAATCCATTGCATCGTTAAGTACAGTGCAAAGCCCATCATCAATCCCAGGCTCCACCGGCGTTGTCCGAGGGAGCCAAGGTCCAGCAGGCTCACGAACAGGCGCAGCCAGAGCAAGATGCCGATCGCAACCAGTGGATAGCCGATCAGCATTCGTGCCAGGAAAAAGTGCTGCAAGAGAAAATCCAGCGGCATTCCCAGAACGCCGAACACACCACCGATCAGCAGGCTGACACGGAAAAAATCTTTCAAAACCTGCTGTGCCTCCCACTGCCGTCCCAGCCGATGCTGAGCCATCAATCGTCCGATGAACACCAGCGCCGCAAAGAACAGCAGATTCAGCAGCAGTTCCGGTACCGAATAAGGAGCTTCAGCAGCGGAAACGCCGCCTCCACGCAGCATTGCGTCGATGATAACCAGCAAAGCAGCGATGAAATAGAAAATACCCCCTAAGGAAAACTGCGGCAGTAACTGCGCGTCAACTTCTCCAATACCAAATCGCTGCAGCCATCGCCGTTGCTTTGTATCCGACGATTCTGGCACGCTGTTACCCCTTCGTTCCTGCTACTTTCTTTTGCTTGCCCTTCAACGATTTTTCGCTTCGGAAGTTACAGGGCTCGTTCAAGATTTTCCGATGCTTCAGCTAAAGAGTGAACGCCGATGTTCAGCACAGCGAGGATGCCATCCTCGCCCAGCACATCGAATTTAAGAACCCCTCCCTGAATTCGCAGCAATTTCTGCGCGTGGAGTAAGGCATAGCGGATGCCATTTTCATCATTGCGCAGCAACTGACGCAACTGCTGTGAATCCTTCACCTGCTGAATCTCCATAATTGCTTCGGCTAATGCCGGATCATACTCCAGCAATATCTGCATTTCCAGCACTTTATCGTAGGGATTCAGCTCAAAGAAAATCTCGCCGGATACACCACTCAGCTTGCTGGCAGTAAACAATTCTTTGAAAGCCTGAACGAAGTCTTTGCGATCCACCTCCAGACTAAATTGCTGCATCAGCGGATTGTTGTGAATCTGCCACTGCTGCTCAATACCCAGCGCCGCCAGTTCCTGCTCCAGTGTCTGGAGAATCACGGGATCCAGGGGCAACTGCTGTTGCTCTTCTACGTGCCGCGCCTGTTCCCGGACGGAGCTGAGCAATTCGCCCACATTGCCCATCAACTGCTGTGCTTCTTCAAAGGCTTGCTCCAGCAGTCGTTGCTGCTCTTCCGGTGTAAGATCTGCCGAATGCTGCAGATTCTCCAGAATCTCCCGCAGGCGGAAGAGGTTGGTGGTAAAATAATGTCCCATCTCTTCCACCAGGTGTTCCTGCTGCGCCGATATTGCAGCGACATCCAGCCGTGCCAGTTCCAGTTGTTTATTCCACAATTTCAACTCCTCTTCTGCCTGCTTCTGGAGCGTTACGTCGCGACCAATGATGTAGATCACCCCGTCGCTTCGGGAAACGGTGCAATTCCAGCTAATCCACCGCATCTGCCCATCTTTGGTGGACATCCGGACATCCACAACCACTGGCTTTTCATCTTCCGCCTGCTCCAGCGTTTGCTGAAAGAGTTGCTGATCCCGCTGGTCAATAAATTGCAGCAACCGCTGGTTCACAAATTCTTCGACGGTATATCCCAGAATTTTCTCCACCGCTTCGTTGATACCCAGCACGACAGTGGTCGGATCCATCACGCCGATCATATCACTGGATGCTGCTAAAATCCGTCGCTGGGCTGCTGTCATCTGGTTGGCTAAATTCTCAGCAACTGCGCGGCTGGTGGTGATCGACAGTACGAAAGCAAAGACTGCCAGACTGAAAATGATGCCACCAACCAGAACCAGCGTGGGAATGGCGTCTGTAAAAGAGGTTCCGAACTGTGGCACGGTCTGCACCGCAACATACAATCGCTGGTCGCCAATGGTTACCGGAAACTGCCGGGCAAACTTCGGGATGTACGGCTGCTGCGTTACCGTTGCGTAATTCGGAGCCGTAAAAACGGTATCCTGAATGCCAGATGTGCCCTCTTGCAGAACCACAAAAGTGATGAGGGTATCCGTGGGCGCAGTTTCTCGAAAAGCATACGCAAAAAATTCTTTCGCCAGGACTTCTACCATCACCACTCCTTCCATTTCCGGCTGCGCCAGCGGGAGCTTGATCAGGCTTCGGTTGTGGACGTGGCTAAAAAGGCGAATACCGCGGATATCCGGACGGATGGCAGTAAACGGCGTTGCGGTCACCGTATCCGGATTTGCGAATGCTCGCTCGATCGCCTGCCGGCTTATGGAATCCGCTGCCAGGTTCCGTCCCACGAATTCTTTATTGCTCTGCCGTTCCAGCGGCACAATGTAGAAAACGGGGTAGTTCACATCGTACACTGTGTCAGGAGGAGTCAGCCGGTAATCGTAATACCGCTCACTCTGCGCATAATGGATAAACTCCGGCACATTCTCCCGTTCCACCTTCGGCACAAAAGCCACACTCTGGACCGAAGTAAAGGTTTTAGGTGCGGTCGAGCCATACAGCTCGAAGACGTCGCGAACAATGAAAATAGAAGAACCGAAAAGCTCCCGAATAGAACGGACAATGTTTTCGTGCACCCGCGCCGCTTTGTCCAATCGGGAAACGACACTTTCAGAGGCTTTTTCAAAGGTCGCCTGCCGTTCCAGCTCCACCGTATTTTTGATCAACTGCCACGCAACAACGGTGATCAACAACAACAGAATGCCTATCAAATACGCAGGGTAGGTTCGGCGAAAGGTAAACGGTGACACCTGTTTCTTTGCCGCATCCCGCAGGACATCCTCAAACACTGCCATTGCAATATTTCCGCTTTTTCACGTCACCCTTTTCTTTCATTTTAGCAAGATAACAAAGGTTCGCTAAATACCAAAAGATGGAAGGGTTTAAACCGGAAGAAAAGCCGCGACGGGAGTTACATCATATCCTCCTGAGCTGCATTGCCCCGCGTCCTATTGCTTTTGTCAGCACTCTGGGGACTGACAACACACCCAATCTTGCTCCTTTTAGCTTCTTTAACTGCTTCAGTTCGAATCCTCCGGTGGTCGTTTTCAGCCCCAGCTATCGCGGTAGCGACGGTTCGGCAAAAGACACCCTCCAGAATCTCCGCTCTTTGCCAGAGTGCACTATCAACGGCGTGCCCGAATATCTTTTGCCGCAGGTCAACTTAGCCGCTTCCCCCTATCCTCCCGACGTTGATGAGTTTCAGCAAACAGGTTTAACGCCCGTTCCATCGACAATGGTTGCACCATTTCGTGTCCAAGAGGCTCCTTTCACGCTGGAATGCAAAGTACGACAGATCATCGAGCTCAGTCCGGGGCAGCCCGCCAGTGGAAATCTGGTCATCTGCGATGTGGTGTACATCCATCTATCCCCAGCAATTCTGGATGAGCAGGGGAAAATCGATCCCCGGAAGTTGCAACTGGTGGGGCGATTGGGATATTCCTGGTACAGCCGCACTGCCGACTCGCTTTTCCGCCTCGATATGCCGCTGCAACCAACGATTGGGATCCCGAAACTGCCGGAATCGGTACAGCACAGCCCGGTTTTTACCATTCGGGAATTAGCGCTGCTGGCATCGGTTCCTTCAATCCCTGAACCAGATCCCTCGTTTGTCCAGCACTTACCGTCAGCAGAACCGCCAGTTGAAACAGCGTTTCTGGCAGGGAATACCCTCGGTGCTCTGCGCCTGCTGCTGGAGCAGCAGGAACACCTTGCACCTGAGCAGTTCCAGCTCTGGATTCACCGTATCGCCCGCGAAGTGCTCCAGCAATACCAGATTGAGACAGCGTGGCAGATTCTTTTGTGTGACCCCTACCTGTAACCATCATCCCTGAATTGCCATCCACCTTAGAGCAACCGGAAACTGCGCCGGCATAGAGCACTTTGTCCCTCCGATTTCCCGATTTTTCCCGTTCAAAACACGCTGGTGCGGCGCTGCCTCCGCGCTCCTACGACTCCAGTGCTACCTCCTGCCCCGTCTCCACACTTCCTGGTAAAGACTGATGCGGCTGTCGATAGAGGACAAGAAAGGTCAGGTCATCCTGCAATGTGCCATTGGTGAAATCCAGTACGTTCTGCAACAGTGTTTTTCCCCACTGCTCCGCTGACCCCGCAAACTGCTGCAACACCTCGATCAACCGTTCCTCACCGTACTGTTCTCCTGCCGCATTGTGTGCTTCGATAACGCCGTCGGTGTACGCAACCAGAAGGCTGCCGGGCGGGAAGGTAAAGGTTTCTGACTCATAGGTTGCTGCGGCAAACAGTCCCAGTGGCAATCCCCCTTTTTCCAGCCGCTGCACCTGCCCAGTCGCATTGCGCAGGAGCGGAGGAAAATGCCCGGCATTGACCGACGTTGCTGTTCCGGCAACCAGATCAATGGCAAGGAAAAAGCAGGTTACAAACTGCTCCGGGTGCGTGTGAACTACCAGATGTTCATTGAGTTTACGGGCAATCTCCTCAGGACGCAATTGCTCTCGCGCCAGGATCTGCAACGCTGCCTGAAAATTTGCCATCAGCAGTGATGCCGGAACGCCTTTGCCAGAGACATCAGCAATCACAAAGAGCTGTCGATTCTCCGTTTGTTGTACCACGTCATAGTAATCTCCACCGACAAAGCGGGAAGGAGTGTTGTGTGCAAAGAACTGATACTCAGGCGGAAGAAGCACCCGTTCCGGGAACAACTGCTGCTGGATACGTGCAGCGAAGTTCAGCTCTTCTTCCAGTTTCTGCTTTGCCATCTCCTCCTGAATCAGCCGGAAGCGTTCGAGTGCTGTCCCCACAACAGAGCTCAGGGTTTCTAAGAACCACTGATGTGATTCCTCTTCCTCCGGACTTTTCGGCAGGGATTCCACGATCAGCAGCAACTTTCCATTTTTTCCCCACCGACTCCCGATTGCCCGCCACCGGTGATCGATGACCCACATTCCCTGCCGCCATTGGCGCAATGGATCAGCAGCCGAAAGTACTGCCGGGGGTAAGTGCACCTGCTCCAGCAGGCAAGTTTCTCCTTCCCACGCCCAGAAAGCGAACCGGGTTGTACGGAACTGTCCCCGCAGGGTTAATGCCAGCAGTTGCTGAATTTTTGGCAGTTGCCAGACGCGCGCAAACGCCTGCGTCATATCCAGTGATGCCTGCAACAATTGATTTTTCCGTTCTCGATCACGCCACAATTGCTCCAACTGTTGCCGCCGCTGCCACAACCGATATGCGTGTGCTGTCAGGGAAAGCACCAGATCCACATAGGTAGTTGCTTCCGGCGGCAGGGGTGTCAGATGGCGGCGACGCACCAGAACCGCAAACAATGGGGATTGCTCCGGCTGATGGATCGTGTACCAGAAATTCGTATCCTCCACGCTGGACTCTGCCAGCACCTGCTGGATCATTGCCTGTCCTTTGCGAGAACCGGTTATGAAGCGGGGTGCTGGAAATTCCGACTGAATTCCAATAGCAGCCGCCGTAAGCTGGAGCTTTCCCACCAGCGCAAGCGCTGCCAATCGCCAGATAGCGTCTTCGGATTCTACCTCGTTCAGCACCAGACTCAGTTCCAGCAAAGACTGGAGATTCAGGAAAGACACTGAAGGGTGCTCAATCCCTCCGTTATCCATTTGCAAATTCCTTATGCTGTTGCCAGAGTGCCTGCCACAATCGCCGCGCCATACTGAAAAGCTCCACTGCGTGAACCCGGATAATGGCAACTGGCGGTGAAAAGCGCAGAAGCAATAAATGCATCGCCAGGGTGGGTACGTCCCGGTCCGCCGGGTCAGGGATGTTGAGCAGATGATGAAACATCGACTTGCGGGAAATGCCAAGAACCATCGGGACACGTAGCGCGGCAAAGTGATCCAGATGCCGCAGCAGTTGGAGATTATGCTCGACCGTTTTACCAAACCCGATACCAACGTCGGCGTAGATGGTCGATACCCCTCGCTGCTGCGCAATGGCTATTTGCCGTTGTAAAAACTGGAACACTTCCTCGACCACATCCTGATACTGCGGCTGCTGCTGCATTGTCCGTGGCGTTCCCCGCATGTGCATCAGGATCAGCGCAGCGCCGGAAGTTGCAGCCAGATCAGCCAGTCGGGGCTCGAACCGCAATCCACTGATGTCGTTGATCATTCGAGCGCCAGCAGCCAGCGCTTCTGCGGCAACTCGATATTTCGTTGTATCAATCGACAGGGTAAGCTCCGGGAATCGCTGATGGATGGCGGTAAGGACAGGAATCACGCGACGAAGTTCCTCATCTTTTGGCACTGGCTGCGCACCGGGTCGAGAACTTTCCCCTCCAACATCGACGATATCCACGCCAGCAGCTACCATTTGTTCCACGCGGCGCAGCGCCCGATCCACCGTGGTGTATTGTCCACCATCCGAGAAGGAATCGGGAGTCACGTTCAGGACGCCCATAATCTTCGGGAACATTGTCTCGGTCGCTCGTTCTACAACACAGCCGCCTATTATCCGTTTTTGTACAACTTTTTATTGTGCAACAAACCAGGCGGACAGTAATGGCGAAGAAAAAAGGTGCGCGAATTATTATCACGCTCGAATGTACTGAAGCACGGAAAGAGGGGAAAACCCCATCGCGGTATACCACAACGAAGAATCGACTCAACACGCCGGAACGGCTGGAGCTTCGGAAATACAATCCCTATCTCAAGCGGCACACCATTCACCGGGAAATTCGATAGTCGCTTAGTACGTTTTTCCCTGTGCCGCCAGCTCCAGGCGCTTCTTTTCGATCTTCAACAGTTTCTCATAAACTGCATCCGCCAGATCGATATTCCGTGCGTTGACGTAGTTCAGCAGCGCAATAAAGGCATCAGCAGCTTCTTCCGCCAGTGCCTCGTCCGAAACTTCTTCGGTGCGTCCCTTCCAGAGTTTCTTTTCCAGATTCGCAATTTCCCCAACTTCACCGCACAACTCCAGTGCAAAAAACTCCGGTGATCGCTGTGGGAAGTGATCCCGCTGGTAAACGTTCATTAGATCCTGCGTGCGAAGCAGCGCATCGCGAATAGGCTCGAAGAAATTCTTCTTGTTGTATTCCATCCGATTTTCCCGTTGTGAAACACAGCTCCATTGTTAATCGTCAAATTTAACAAAGTTTCGAGAAACAGGTGCAGAGCTGAATGCCAGTGCTGACATCCCTGGAAGATCCAGCGATTCAACCCTACACAACATTAAAACAGCTCACGTACCATCCTCACCATTTCTCCTACACCGTAGCGGAGGGGACAAAGGTGGTGGAACGGCTGCTTCGATCCCCTGTTCCTATCATTTCGCTGCTGTGTACGCCGGAACAATACGACCATTTTCAGCCATTGATCCAGCAGAAAGCTATTCCCGACGAGAACGTTTTTATTGCGCCTCGCGCGCTGATCGAACAAATCGTGGGGTTCAAATACCACCAGGGGATTATGGCGCTCTTAGAGCGTCCTGTTCCCGAAAAACTTGCAGCGTTATCCCCGCCGTATGTCGTGCTCAATGGGATCAGCAATGCAGAAAATGTGGGATTGATCACCCGAAGTGCTCGCAGCTTCGGTTTTACTTCACTGATCACCGATGCAGCAACCTGTTCTCCTTTCCTCCGCCGGGCTGTTCGAGTCTCGATGGGAATGTGCTTTGAAATGCGGTGGCATCAGACCCCGAATCTATCCGAGACGATTGCCATCCTGCGAGACAACGGCACAACAGTGATCGGTGTCGAATTGCTTTCTGATGCCCAGCCTCTCCACGCTGTGGCGTTACCTGCCAACGCCGCTTTTGTCTTTGGCAGCGAAGGGGACGGCATTGCGGATTCCATTCTCCAGCGCTGCGATGTAGTAGTCAAAATTCCGACTGTCTCAGCGACACACTCTTTGAACGTGGCGATGGCTGCAACGATTGCCCTGTATGAGTACCGGCGCAACGTCCCGATGGATCAGTAGACGGCGGACAGCATCAGCCTTTGCTGACAACGGATACGGATGGAGAGTAACCTGCTGGCTTGTCCTGATAGCCCGGCAGGGTATCTTACCAGCAGCAACGTCCGCTGAATCGTATGCACTCCCGGAAATAGAAAGGCTCGATGCTTAGAAATCTCCGAATCGAAGGAACAGTTTTGCCAGCCACTGGGCTGCCTGATCGGTACGGGTGTGGTAGGTGAGCTGGAGCAGCAGAATCCACTGACGGCGAATCTCGTATCCCACCTGCAAGCTGAGCTGGAATCGGCGAACCAGTTTGCCGTCCAGAAACCGCACCGTTTCCGCATCCTGATGCCGGCGACTGCGCCAGACATCGCCGCCAACATTCCGCAGCAGCGTACCGCTACTGTCGTAGAGATTTTCCCCGTGCCGAATGGAAGTCAGTTGTATCTGCACCGGATACCGCTGCTGCCACCACCACCAGAGAGCAACCGTCCACCGATCTGCATTGGGTGGTAAATTTGCAGTGATGATGACACTATCGTGCGTCGGCGTGTTTTGATAGTTGAAATGCGTAAAGGTGTACGGCTCGACCCGTGTGTATTCTGTTGCAAACTGGAAAGTACCAGCAGCAAAATTGACTCCAACATTCCAGGCGGTTTTATTCGACCAGTACCCCTTGCCAATGTTTCCGAAGATGATATCGTCCAGGAAAAATCCCCCGTAAGCACGGAAACCGGCAAAGGGCTGATACTCAACATCGACTCCCATAAAGCTATTATCCCGATCGTGCAGCGCGTGTTCCAGGGATTTCAGAAAACTCAAGGGAGTGAGATACGCAAAGTCCAGTGATCGACCGGAGAAAATCAGTCCTTCATTGAACCCCACGGCTCCCCACTCCCAGTGGTATGCAAACCGATGGTAGACATAAAACTTCGGTGGTATCTCTGTGGCAACCCCTACGGCGACATCCGAGACCGGATTTGCGATCAAACTGGCGATTTGCGCCGTATATCGCACTCGATCTGTCTGTACACCAGCACTCACGGCATCGTACGGCAATGCGCCTGGATCCGTAAACAACCCGGTAAAAACGCCGGCGCCCAATTTGCGCCGCATTCGCCCAACATCGATAAAAAACCAGTCCTTGCGATACCGAACGTGGGATTCGGTAAAATCGAAATCGCTACGGAGCAGAGAAAACTTCACATTTTTCCGCAGCATTGGATCCTGCAGGGCGACGGAGCGATCGCCATCCAGAAGTGTTCCGTTGGTAATTTGCAGAAAGTAGCCCAGTTGCTGTTCAAAGTCTCCATACACCCGGAAACCGCCCTGTGCCAGCAAAGCAGTATGCTTATCTCCATCTGCCCAGCGAAACCACCCCTCGAGCGATCCCAGTGGTTCCAGTGCAACGGTGGAAACCGTATCCTGGTAATACACCACGAATTTCTCGGCATCTCCAACCAGTCCATCCCAGAACAGGGGCAACGTATCAGAAGCTGTTGGAAAAATGGTTCGCCGCTGCGACGGCAGGGGAGCAAATTCCTGATAATACCGCCGCCAGACGGGACGGACTGCCTGCGGCAAACGGGCAGTATCAACCGCTTGCAGCCATTGCTGCACACGGGCGCGGCTCACCGGTAACTGGGCAGTTGACCAATAGGGCAGATCACCGCGAACGGCAAGGTAGTTCAGGAACGAATAGACTGGATGCGATAGCGGCACATATTCCGGTTGCGCTCGTGCAACTCCGGCTACCAGAATGGAGAAACTCAGC
>JALWUI010000202.1:0-416 GCA_027082775.1 Candidatus Kapaibacterium sp. | reverse complement strand
CACGATTCCTCTGGAAACCCACCGGATCATCGCGATAGCAAATTCACCAGCGTTGAGATCATAAAGGCAGCCGAAGAAGCCAGTCCCAGAATCACACCGAAAATTTGCATCCGTTCAGCCGTTGTCAGCACGCGCTCCCGCGGCACATAGATCTGATCACCCGGTTCGATCACCGCTTCTTCAGCGTGCACCCAGCCCCCACGTCCCCGTTTCCACACCTGAATTTCGCCCTCTTCTGCTACAGGCGTCAAACCGCCAGCACGCGCCAGGTACCATTCCACCGACTTGCCCGGCTGATATGGAACATATCCAGCAAAACGCACCTGACCGAAGACATACACCATCGGCATTTGCTCCGGGATCACAATCAAATCCCCCGCTTCCAGTGGAACATCGGCAGTACTGCCGGGATGAGT
>JALWUI010000201.1 GCA_027082775.1 Candidatus Kapaibacterium sp. | reverse complement strand
GTTGATAGTACCGTTGCAACATTTCCCGACCTGCCGCCCTCGCAAACATACCAATTGCGAATTCAGGTAGACAAGTTTGAGAATGAAACGCCCACGATTTACGGGGTCGAAGTTCGGTATGTGCCGCTGCCAGAGCTCTCGGTTCGAGTGCTTGAGCGCCGGGATTCGATCGTGCAGGGATTTGTGGGCACCGTTGTAGTGCACACGCGAAACCTTGCTTTGCGTTCCGCCGCTGATTCGTGTTTGGTGCAGGTGAATGTACACCCAGTGGATAATGGTGGTGCGGGCGTGGAAGTACAGCATCGTTATGAAAACGTGGGACTGAATCAGGAAGTTATCGATACTTTTGCAATTGCGACGTTGCCGCTGGAATCAGAAAATCGGCTCGAGGTGCGGGGAATAGTACTACCGGCGGAGATGTATCTGTGGAATAATCGAGCCATTGACCGGTTTGTTGTGCAACTCGATACCGTTCCGCCGACTGTCAGGTTATTGGTGGCCAGCCTTCGATGGGACTCTCTGCGGGTTGTGCGGCAGCCGCCTCGGCTCGCTGTGGAGGTCTGGGATAATTCGCCACAGCCGATTCAACCGGCACAGGTGACCATAGTGCTCAATGGGATGCCGCTGGAGCAATATCCGGACAGTGTGCTCCAGCGAACAGTTACGACCCAATCTCCTGATCCGGCGCAGATTGTATCGTCTGTCCATCTGCTGGATTTGCACTTCACGGCTCCGTTGCAGATCGGAGTCAATACGCTGTGGATTGTCGCGGAAGATTATTTTGGAAATCGAGATACGGTTCACTACCAGTTAGTGGTGCCGGAAACATTTCAGGTGACAGAAGCGGTGGTGTATCCCAACCCGGCTTCCGGTCAGGTGACTTTGCGCCTGAAAATTGAAGATCACAGGGTGCCGCAGCAGGCAACGTTGCAGGTGTACGATGTCTTCGGGCAATTGGTTCTGCGTCAATCGATACAACTCCACGTTGGTGAGAACCTGCTTATGTGGAACGGGCGGGATAGCCGTGGCGCGCTGGTCGCTAATGGCACATACTTTCTGGTGCTGACGATGGAGACGTCGCAGGGACAGCAACTGCTGCGTTATCCCGTTCAGATGCTGCGGTAGCGGACAAAGTTTCTGTGGTGATCTCATCGGTGACGGTAGCTGCGATACCGGTGATTCAGTACCGTACTGACAAAATACCCGGAATTTAGAAGAAACCGGGTATGGGACATTATGAAAAAGCAAATTTTGCACTGTATCTCAGGAGAGTTGGCTGAGTGTTACCAGCCTTTTGCTCACCGTTTCTTAATTTTGCCGTTTCTGTTAACGATTGAAGACTTTTGTGTGACAATTTGCACAGGGACAATGGATCGATATCGGCAGTTACTGCAACTGGTACGGTCATTTGAAGAAGATTTCCGAAAGTTCTACGAAAAGCAGAATATTTCCGCTGGCATTCGGTTGCGGAAGCATATGCAGGAGTTGCGCCGCTTTGCGAAAGATGTTCGGGATGAGGTGCAACAATTACGGCGGGAGTGGCGCCAGGAGAAGCAGCAGAAAGGTGAATGAGTTATCAAGTGCGAGAGATACCGCAAATTTCGCTATCACTTCCAGCACTGGTTGACAAAATCCGCCGGGCAATGGAATTTGTGGGGCGGCGGATGATCAATCGTGAGAAAGTGATTCAGCAGGCGTTCTATGCGCTTCTGACAGGCGATCATCAGCTTCTCCAGAGCCGGACTGGTGCTGGAAAGACGATGCTGGCAGAGCAGATTTTTTCGATGTTTGATCAGGTGAAAATTTTTCGGGTGCAAGCCAGCAAAGAGCAGATGCCCGATACCTATTTTGGAGCTCTGGATATTGAGCAGTTGAAAAAAGGGAGGATTGTGCATAACACTGAGGGATCGCTGGTTGAGAGCGAATTTGGTTTCATTGATGAGATCTTTGATGCCAACGATTACACCTTGCGAGCGCTGCTGTCGCTGCTCAATGAGCGGGCACTGGTGCGTGGGTCGCAGTATATGCCAGCAAAAGTGCATACGGTCATTGCGGCAACAAATTATCTGCGGGTGACGGAAGTGACGGAAGCAATTCTGGATCGCTTCATCTACAAAGCAATGGTGCTGCCAGATAAAGATCCGTACATCCAGTACCGAATTGCGAAGGAATATGCCAAATACTCCGGTCGCATAGCGCCGCCGAAGGAAAAAATTCCGTTTTCGGAGTTGCAGTTTGCATACGCGATTGTGACCAATCAGCATCCGGAATACGAGATTACCATCTATCCCGAATTGCTGTACTTTATGAATCTGGTCATTCGGCACTATGAGTTTACCCGGAACCGGATGTTGCGACAGCAGAAGGCGAATCAGGACTTCTACATTTCTCCCCGAACGCAGGCGAAGGCGCAGGATTTGCTGCGTGCCATAGCCTTTCTTCAGGGACGGCAGAAGGTACAGCCGGAGGACATTGAGCAGTTGAAATATATTTTTGCAACCATCGGGGTGGAAGAAGAGGAACGGGCATTTGAGAAATCTTTTGAGACTTTGTATCGCTCTATGAGCGCTGCTCGGGGTTTTGAGCAATTGCGAACCCTGCTGGGATTTGTGGATATTCTGGAACAGCTTCGTTATCAGCCTGAATTGTGGCATCAACCCCTGCACCAGTTGGAAGGCGTTCCTATCCGCCGAACCGTGCTGGAGTGGATCAAAGATACGCTCAGCGGCGGGGAAACGCAGATCGAGCATAATCAGCGGGTGCTGAAGAAGTTTTTAGAAGAGTTTGTTCCTGCAAATGAAGAAATTCGAGAGTTGAAGCAGCATTTAGTTGAAGAACTTCGCGAGCTTCTTCGATTGGCGCCAAAAGAGTAAGCAAAGATTTTCTTTCCTTTCCAACTTCGCAGCCACCCAAGCGCGATGGCTTTTGCCACCCTCCAATCAGCAAGGAGTGTGACGAAAAGGCTGAAAGCCGTGGGTTTCTGCTATTACAATTTTGTCACAACAATGTACACGGGACCGACATAAAACTTTCCCTTGGCGCGCTTTTTCACCGGTGGCGGATTTAAAGGATCCGGTGTTGCGAATGCAGTGATCTCAATCCGATCAGAATCGATTCCGTGCTTTGTAAGGTATTCTGCTAATAGTTGTGCACGGGTCGTGGTCAACGAACGGTTAAAAGCAGTATCGGCTTCTGTATCCGGATAAACTTCCAGGCGGATGTGGACTGATGGGTTGATTTTCAGGAGGTTGACCAGATCGTCTAAGATTTCCTCAGCACCCAGCTTGAACTTCGCCTTTTTGTAGGGAAAAGGCGAGACCGTTAGAGGAATCCGGGTACCGACACGCAGGGGTTTCATCAGAAAGTCACGCGAAAGCTCCGTGTATTTTTCTGTTTTCGGAAGCCGCAGCTCGTACTCAGTTTCAAAGTACCCTGCTTTCCGGAGCCGGAGCGTGTATTTTTCGCCCGGTTGCAACCCCGTGATGAGGTAGTATCCACCGGAGTGTGTTTTCGAGGTCCACTCTTTGAGGTTGGGACGTTGCGGCTTCACAATGATGAGAACATTGTTCAACGGTTCAAAAGAAACTTCATCGTAGACATAACCGGTGATGGTAACAACCGGTGAAACCTGGGCAAAGAGTGCAGCAGCAACAAAGCACTGGACTATAAGAAAGCGCCACAAAATTCGCATCATTCGATTGATCTCCATTTTATTTTCCCTTTCCCGGTGTCTTGCGAAGGATTCGCACCGTGCCGTCAGCACAGCCGATGACAATGAGACTGGCATCGCCAACTAAGTCCGCAGACCAGACGGGAACACCAACATTGTAGGTGTACAGGTTAGTTCCCGTTGCGATATCCCAGAGTTTGACTGTTCCGTCCAGACTGGAGGTCAACAGTGTGCGATTGTCCGCAGCAAAGGCGACATCCTGTACCAGATCAGTGTGAGCGTTGATCGTACGGAACAATTCTCCGGAAGGCATTCGCCAGATTTTCACAATGCCGTCTTGATCTGCTGTTGCTAACCACTTGCTGTCGAAACTGTAGACCGCCGCTAAGACTGGCGCCGTATGACCACGAAGGGTTTTGAGTGATCGACGGGATTTCAGATCGGTTGACCAGATCTTGACTGTCCAGTCATCGCTGGCGGAGGCAATTGTTTTTCCATCGTAGCTATAGGCGACGCTGTTGACCGGAAGCACATGTTCCCGCAACGTTTTTACTTCTGTTTGCAATTCTCGATCCCAGAGTTTGACTGTATGATCCATACTGCCACTTGCAACAAAAGCGCTGGCACTGTCCTGACTGAAGTACACACTGAGCACATCTCCCGTGTGCCCGCGCAGCGTTGCCAGTAGCTTGCCGGTCTGAACGTCCCAGATGCGGACTGTCCGGTCACTGCTGGCACTGGCTAAGTAGCGATCATTGCCAGAGAATGATACGTAGTTGACCGCTCCAAGGTGTCCGCGCAGAACACGGAGGACCTTTCCATCTGGAAGACTCCACAGTTTAATAGTTTCATCGATGCTGCAAGAGGCAAACATATTATCGCCTTCGTTGACGAAGACACCCAGGACATCGCCATCGTGTGAGCCCAGGATGGACATTTCGTATTCGTAACTATATTGGGCATAGATTGGAAGCACAAAAGTACAGGCTATGCCGACCAGTACACTGAGGATGGATCTCATCGATGCTGCCTTTCTTTCTGTTGGAAAATCTACAAACTTCAAATTTACAGTTTTTTGACGTTGTATCCAAGGAATTTAGTCGCAGCCGGCGCATACGACATTTGTCGGTGAGTTACGCAACTTTTTGCCGATTGTTTGTAACTTTCCTTTTTGCTGTGTGTCATTGCAGCAAGAGTGGGAATAGTATAACAAGAACGAGGAACAGCAATGGAGCGTCGGGAGTTTCTTCGCGTTTCTCTTGGGGCGGTGATTGGATTGCCAGTTGTCGCCAGCGTGCTAAGCAGTTGCGAGACGGATGTCAACAAAGTGCGGGGTCAGGTGGTCGAGGTGGATATATCGCCATATCCGATGTTGAACAATGTTGGGGGAATGGCATTTGTTCAGGTGGACAATTATTCCTTCATTCTACGAAGAGCATCGCAAACAACCATTGTAGCATTTAGCGCCGTTTGCCCTCACCAGGGATGTTTGATTGGTGACCAGATGGGAGAGTTGCATCATCACAAGATTCGCTGTATGTGCCACGGTGCCGAATTCAACCCGCAAACAGGGGCGGTCACTCAGGGACCAGCAACAACCGGACTTACGCAGTACCAGACAGAGTTTGATCCACAGAGCAAAACAGTGAAAATTTATGTGTAAGTTGAGTTTCACAAAAGAAGGAGCGTATCAATGATCAGTCGTCAATATTGGTTGGTGCTGCTGCTGGTTTTTATCCCGGCGGCAGTGTGGAGCTACTCTGGAGGAATCACAGGGCGGACCGCGCAGGGCGTGGGATGCGGAAGGTGTCACGGAATTACACCGGGAGCAACGCAGATTACTGCGCAGAGTGGTTCGGGTTCCTGGACAGTCCAGACGGGGCAAACGCTCCAGATTACCATCATTGTTGCCCATAGTTCCCGGCCTAAAGCGGGAGTCAATATTGCGGTCAAAACGACGCAGGGTGGTAATCAGGATGCTGGCAATCTGCAGCCAGCCAGCGGTTCCGGGTTGAAAAAAGTCAATAACGAGTTAACACAGCAGGCGCCGAAGTCATTATCAGGAGGGCAGGTATCGTTCCAGTTTAGCTGGCAGGCGCCCAGTACGCCGGGCACCTATTATCTTCGAGTTGCTGCCAATGCAGTCAATAATAACGGACAGGCAGATACTCTGGATGAATGGAAAGTGATGACGCCTGTTGCTATTACCGTCGTTGCGCCGCAGCAAAGTATTACGGTGCTCGAGCCCAACGGGGGTGAGCAATGGTGCCGGGGTACCCAGCAGTTGGTGCGTTGGGAAGCAAGCAATGTAGACAAGGTGGACATTTTGCTTTCATCCGACGGAGGACAGCATTACAATACGGTGTTGGCGGAAAATCTGGATGCATCACAAGGGTCGTGGATGTGGGATATTCCCTCCAATTTTACGCAGGGGACGCAGTATCGTGTGCTGGTTCGAAAACATCAGGATGCCACTGTTGCGGATGAAAGTGATGGGGATTTTGCTGTCTACCAGGAGCCGGGGATCACGGCGCAATCCCAATCGCAACAGGTGTGCGAAGGCGATACACTGATTTTAACGGTTCAGGCAGTGGGAGGACAACTGGAATATCAATGGCGGAAAGATGGACAGCCGATACCGGGAGCAACGGAACCGCAGTTGCGATTGTTGCCCGTACAGTTGGCAGATTCCGGAACGTATGATGTAATGGTTTCAGGGCTTTGCGGACCTCCTGTTACCAGTGAGCCGATTCATCTCCAGGTGCTGGCGATACCGCAGATTGTCCAGCAGCCTGTTTCGCAGACCGTTTGCACTGGTGACACAGTCCTGCTTGCTGTTGTTGCCGAGGGAGATGGGTTGAGTTATCAGTGGTACAAAGACGGAAATCTTATTTCAGGAGCAAATAGCAGTACTTTGCAACTGTTCAATGTTACCGAAGCTGACGCTGGTTCCTATCAGGTAATCGTTTCGGGCAGTTGCTCGCCCGCAGCGGTAAGTGATCCTGCTATTCTGACGGTATTGAGTCCACCAGTAGTGGTACAGCATCCTAAGGATACGACGGTTACAGAGGGAGCTACGGTTATTCTGGAGGTTGCAGCACAAGGGGAAAACATTGCCTATCAGTGGCGGAAAGATGAACAACCGATCCCCGGAGCGACATCCCCCCAACTGGTACTGCAAGCAGTTCAGTTAGCAGATAGTGGGTGGTACGATTGCCAGATCTCCAATTTGTGCGGCACGGTGCTGAGTGAGGCGGCGCACGTTGTGGTGCAACCAGCAGGACCGGGCCCGGTCATCAGCCTGTCTCAAACGCTGCTGGACTTCGATACTGTCGTGGTTGGTAGCTCTGGTGAGCGGCAGTTAGTGGTGACAAACACGGGGTCAGAAGAACTGGATGTAACGGAGGTTACGATCACCGGGACGGATGCGGCGTTCTTTACGGTCTCCTCTCCCGGTTCAGGGTTTAAACTCAAGCCTGATGAATCGAAGACGCTCACACTTCGGTATGAGCCGCAGCAACGGGGAAGCCACCAGGCGGAATTGTCCTTTGTTTCCAATGCTGTTAATCAGCCGGTAGTGCCGCTGCGTGGCTTTGCCGGCGTCTATCTGCCACAGCTCAATGTGCAACTGGTGGATTTTGGAACCGTGCCCGTCCAGCAACCGCGGGATACGACCATTGTCCTGGCAAACTTTGGTGATTTGCCTGTGACCGTGGAGCGGCTCAAGATTCACGATGATCCAGCAGGGGTGTTTTCTGTGCTGAGCCCAGCCGTTCCACTCAACTTAGCACCCGGTGAAAGCGTAGGGATCGTCGTGGCTTTTCAGCCCGTTGCACCGCAGTCGTATACGGGACGGTTACGCATTCGGTTTACTGAATCCGTGGATCCAATCGATGTACCGCTGGCGGGCAATGCCGTAGCGACCAGCGTATCGGAGGCTCCCGAAGCGGCGATCACCATTACGCCTTCAGGCTGCGTTATTCGCACTGCACAACTGGTGCAGACCATTGAACTCTGGGATATTCTGGGACGACGCGTGACTCGCCGGGTAGTGCAGCAAGCGGGAACAATACAGCTTCCGTGGTCAGCACTATTGATGCCATCTTTGCGGGGAACGTGGCTGCTGCGGGTGCAGTTTCAAAATGGACGCATAGTGACCCGGTTGATCGTGCAATAGCCGAAATTTATGGCAATCTGGGGATGCTGGAAGCGCAACCGGAAGGTTGATGGATGCGGTAATGGGTAACAGAGCGGCGATGGATAGCTCTTAGAATTCCGGCAGGCAGCGCCAGGATTTGTGATGTGGCGAATTGGAACACTGGTATGGCGTACGGTTGATTGGGGCAGAAAGCACTACGTTCGATAAATTAACGTCGATTACCGACGTGATGATGCAATACGTGCTCCATATTGCCCTGGCGATGTGGCTTTTTGTGGCCACTATCGGCGCTCCGACAGTCCAGCACTGGTGCAAAGTGCCGGCGCCGGTGGCAGAGTGTGGATGTCCGGTTGATGAGCACAATCCGTGCTGTGATCTGCAAATAACCTTTGAATCGGTGGATTTGCCGGCTGTGTTGCCGCAACTCCCTGTTGTTTCGCCATTACAGATCAGCGGCGCAGTTGGCGTTATTGCTGTTCCATCAACTTCCTGTCATACAGGTCAATCCTGCCGTTTGAGTATCGAGCAGTTTTCCTTATCGCCGCCTTTTGTACCGACACAGACAACCCACCTTCTGATTTAGCAAGCGGTTTCCATCCCGTTTTTCCTGTTTTTTCTGATTTTTTTTTCTGATTGACGACTTTTTGTTTCACAAAAGGGATGGAGACCAATGAAAGCGGTCATCCGATTTTTCTTATACAATCGATTCGTGACGGTTTTGCTGGTGCTCACGCTTGTGGGTGTTGGCATTGCCGTTGCCCCATTTGATTGGGATATACCGTGGTTCCCCCGCGATCCGGTACCAGTGGACGCCATTCCGGATCTTGGGGAGAATCAACAGATTGTTTTTACTGCCTGGCCCGGGCGCTCACCACAGGATATCGAAGACCAGATTACCTATCCATTGACCACCGCATTACTGGGTGTGCCGGGCGTCAAAACCATTCGTTCTTCCTCGATGTTTGGTTTTTCCACGATCTATGTGATTTTTCAAGAAGGTGTCGATTTTTACTGGGCGCGAACCCGGATTCTGGAGAAACTGAACTCCCTGCCGCCCGGCACGTTACCGGAAGGTGTAGCACCGGCGCTGGGCCCAGATGCCACGGCGCTGGGACAGATTTTCTGGTATACGCTGGAAGGACGGGATTCGACCGGAAAGTTCGTGGGAGGCTGGGATTTGCACGAGCTGCGCACCATTCAGGATTTCTATATCCGCTATGCATTGCTTTCGGTCGAAGGGGTAGCTGAAGTTGCTTCCGTAGGTGGCTATGTGAAAGAATACCAGATTGAGCTGAAACCGGAAGCGATTCGAGCGGCGCGGGTCTCGCTGCAGGAAATTGTGGATGCGGTGCGCAAAAGCAATCTGGATGTCGGTGCCAGTACGATTGAAATCAATGCCGTTGAGTATGTCGTTCGAGGTCTGGGATACATCCGCTCCATTGAGGATATCGAGCAGGCAGTCATTCGGGTGGATAATGGCGTGCCGCTGACGATCAAAGATGTTGCATTTGTGACGATCGGACCGGCAGAACGACGGGGCATACTGGACAAAAACGGCATCGAAGCCGTCGGCGGCGTGGTCGTTGCCCGCTATGGAGAAAATCCACTGGCGGTTATTGATCGAGTCAAGGAGAAAATCCGGGAAATTCAGGTGGGTTTGCCCAAACGGGTGCTTCCTGATGGGACAGTGTCGCAGGTGACAATCGTGCCGTTTTATGATCGGACGCAATTGATCCACGAGACCCTGGCGACGCTGAACATTGCACTGGAGCACGAATTGCTCATCAGCATCATTGTCGTGCTCATTATGCTATTTAACCTCCGCGCTTCTTTTGTCATCGCTGTTACGCTCCCTATAGGGATTCTGATGACCTTTTTGTTTATGAAAATCGGTGGGGTCGACGCCAACATTGTAGCATTGACCGGTATTGTCATTGCGATCGGAACGATGGTGGATGTTGGCATTATTATGAGTGAGAACATTGTGCGGTATGTGGAAGAGCGGAAGGAAGGAAGTTCTTTGCTGGAGTTAATTCACGCAGCCAGTGTGGAGATTGCTCCACCGCTGCTGACGGCGATTGCGACAACCGTTGTCAGTTTTTTGCCGGTGTTTTCGCTCCAGGCAACGGAGGGGAAATTGTTCCGCCCCTTAGCATTTACAAAAACCTTCGCGCTGGTTTCCGTAGCTGTGATCGCTTTGACAATGGTGCCGGCTTTTGCGTACTGGATATTCCGCATTTCCGTACGGCGGCAATGGATTCGCCTGCTGTGGTATTCGCTATTGTTTGTAGCAGGCATCGTTGGGTATGTCACAACCCCGATTACGGCGTTTTTGTTGCTCAGTGTTGCCAGCATTAGTGGTATTGCCAGCGTTCTGTTACCACGGTGGTGGGATGAGCGGCGGCACCAACGGGCGCTCTTTTTTACCCTCGTCGTACTCACCGCAGTGCTGCTGGCGGAATCCTGGATTCCGCTGGGTCCTCGCAATGGGGTTGTGCTGAAT
>JALWUI010000200.1 GCA_027082775.1 Candidatus Kapaibacterium sp. | reverse complement strand
TATCTACGAGCTTGAAGCCCCGGAGAGGTTAACGGGCAGGACGCTCAAAGAGCTTGATCTAAGAAACAGGTATGGGGTTAACGTCCTTGCAATAAAAAGGGGAGAGAGCGTTATAGTAAATCCAAAGGCGGGAGAGGAGATAAGAAAAGGTGATGTTATCCTCGTTTTAGGCAACGAAGAGAAACTGCAGAAAATAGGAAGCTGAACTTTTCTCAGCGATATGAATAACGCATTTTATCACAGTAATCAGGATACTTTTCAATGTCGCTGAAAGAATTGCTGCATCGCAGACTGGAGAACCGCTTCCAGATTGCCGTCAGCGTGTTCCAGCATTTCATACGCTGCATCTGCTTTCCGCATCACGCGGCGATAGGCGTACTCCTGCAGGATTTCCAGTGAGTCCAGGTCACACAGCCGTTGTTGCAGCATTTGCTGATCCTGTTCAAAGAACGGTTGCAAATGCCCTGGAGGAATGTGAAGAGAGAAAGGAGGTTCTGAGGCTGGCGCGGCATCATCGATAAGGAAAAAGTGGAATAGTGTCTGTTGATGTGCCGCTTGCTCTTGATGGCGGTGCGTGTGCCATTCCGAGCGGTGCCGATGTACTTCTCCGTGTCCCACGTGTATATGCCCATCGACGATTGCCGCCATACGGAGAAAATCCGGTCCGGCATCGAAATTCCATTCGCCGGGCGAAAGGAATTGACACCGTTGCCCATTGGTGGTTGACCAGATCGTTGTGCTATCAGCCAGTGCGAGGCGGATCAATTTTTGTAAATACCGTTCGGGAAGGTTTTCGATCATCCTTTACTCTTCCCACCATTGCGGTTCTTCCGGTTCCTGAATCAGGTAGCCCATTCCACGAATGCTGTGGATCAGACGTGGTTTCCCCGGTACTTCGATTTTTTTTCGTAACCGCTTGACATACACATCGACGATGTTGGATTCCGGATCAAAGTCGTAGTGCCAGACGTTGGACAATATGCGGGTACGGCTCAGCACTTTGCCTTTGTTGCGCATTAAATACTCCAGCAGGGCAAATTCCCGATTGGTTAATGGAATCGCCTGTCCGTCCCGGTATGCGATCCGTTTGACGGTGTCCAGCTCCAGATCCCCACATCGCAAAATCGGATGTTTTTCAATGCTGCTGCGACGGAGTAAAGAACGAATTCGAGCCAGCAGCTCATCGAAATGGAAGGGTTTCGGCAGGTAGTCGTCGGCGCCCAGATCCAGCCCTTTGACTTTGTCCTCGGTTGTCCCTCGAGCACTGAGCATTAAAATCGGTGTTTGATTCCCCTGCGCGCGCAGTTCCTGCAACACCGCAAATCCGTCTTTCTGGGGCAGCATTACGTCGAGGATAATCAGGTCATAGTGATGCTTCGTTGCTTTCTCAATAGCTTCGACGCCGTCGGTAGCAATGTCTACGGTGTAACCCTCTTCCTGCAACCCCCGACGCAGGAAACTGGTAAGGCGTTCCTCATCATCGACTAACAGGATCAACACGGCTAATGCTACGATGGATTTGTGAAACAGTCCTTAATATCCCTTGGCGACAAAGACAGCATACACTTCTCGATGTCCCGTGCCAAATTCCACCACCACGTAGTACATCCCGTTGGGTACGACGGCGCCACGCACGGTACCGTCCCAACGGTCGCAATATAAAACGTTTGGCTCACGGTATTGTTGATCGATCAGCCGGCGGAGGAGGCGATTGCCGCTATCGAAAATGTTGATGGTTACGGTTGTGGGTTCGGGCACGAAAGACAGGATGGATAATTCTTCTGGCCTGGTGGGATCAAAAGGATTGGGTGCCACGGCTTGTACGTAGGTTGGACGCATTCCGATAAGCGGCGTGTCAAGCTGGATGCAGCCGCCCAGACAGCAGAATCGAAGCAGAATTGTGTCAGGAAGATCCACAGGAATCCGCCAGAGATAGGTGCCGGATTGCCCATCGAGCGTGTCGATGAACGTGAACGTATTGCCGTTGTCAGTGGAAAGATACAGCAGGAGCGTGTCGCATCCTGCGATTGGTTGCCAGTCGATCGTTCGCTCCGAGCAAATGGTTTGCGATGGTTGAGAAATGCTCACGGAAAATGGCTGGGGCGACACAATGATGGTGCGAATGACCGAAGTATCGCGCACCGTCTGATTAGGCAGGAAACGCACACCAATGGCGCGGAAAAACAGGAGTGAATCGACGGGTGAACCATCGCACGGAAAGAAAGGGACACAGGGGATGGTAAAGTCATAGCGGTATGTGCTGTCAGCCGCTGGTTGGACCACTGCAATATCCAGCCAGACCATTCCAGTATCAGTGCGGTAACCATACTGGAGAAGCGCTTCCTCCAGACATTGCATCGTGCCACTGAGGGTGACGGTGCTACCGATTGAAAAGCGATCGCCGTCCATCGGCGTTTCCAGGGTGAGCTGGGGTGTCTGGAGGAAAACCAGTCCTGAAGAGTCTCGAACCTGCGGATTTTCGATGCTTTGAATGATAAACCGTCCCTCGCCTGCGAGGGTGTCGGAGTTGTAGACGAAAGTATACCGCACAGTATCGGCGGTGTTATCCAGTTCCGGAACGATCGGGATGAGCACGTCCGTTGGTTGCCCATTCAGGTATTGGCGAAACCAGATGGCAACTTTTGGATTGCCCCCGGTGTAATTGATCCATTCGAGCGTGAGGGTGTCATTATCGCACAGAGTTTGCGGCAAAGTTGGGCGCTGGAGCACAATTGCTCCCACGATCTTTTTGCCGATCAGATAGGTGTGCTGTGAAGTGGTGACCAGAATATCCAGATAGCCATCGCCTTCCATATCGACAACGGCAATGGAAAAAATCGTTTCGTTTGGGAAAGTGACAGAGTACACGGTGTCGAAGGCTTCGCCTAAGATGAAGCGAGGATCACTGTAGTCTCGCATCCGGAGGATGCGGAGCGTAGGACCATTGACGATGAAAATTTCTTCTTTCCCATCTGGGGCGCCATCAAAATCACTAACGGCTGCCACCCATCCAGCAATGCGATGGGTGACGATGGTGTCAAAGTAGCGGAGACTATCCTGCGAAATATCCGGTTTTGGAATGCGTTGCCCGGTGCGGTAGCGGAGAATCATCAGACGGCTGTTGGGATAGTCGAAAAGAGGAGAGCTCTGGGTCACCACGATCTCATTGCCCGGATTGTTGGGATAGTACGGCAGTGACTCATTGGAACCGATCCCATCGACATCTCCAACGGCAATAGACCACAGGTGATCGTTTCCGCCCTCGAAAGATTCTTCCGCTTCAACGGTATAGGGACGGGGAAAGGTCAGCGGGTTACCATTCAGATCAAAGAGGTGCAGTGCCGAAACGCCCTGAGATCCATCCCGCCCATAGTATTCTTCCGCCACCAGAATGTAGGGTTGCGGAGTGTTGGTTTGCCCCGCATCGGTCAGGGTAACAAACAGGGGACGAATGCGAGGTCTTTGCGTGGCGGGGAAATCCGGTAGGGGCGTAAAAGCCGACCCCGCAGCCGGTGTGGCATTCTGGATGTTGAGATGGAGCAAATACAGGGAGTTGGGAAAAGTGAAATCCGTATAGGGATTGCTGATGGGGTTGCTGAGACTGAGGGTTGGCGTTGGATAGCAGGGGAGTAAAAGATTCAATTGGTTGCCGATGACACTGATGGAAGGAGGCGCGACGGTAACCTCTGGCCCAACAGTGTAGCGATCCGGTGGATTGTCCAGCACGTCCGGGCGAGGAAATGGAAAGCGGAAGTCGGCGGTGCGGAAAAAAGTCAGTCCACGAAAAAAGGGTGGATCGGCTGGTGCCTGCACCGGTACCCGTGGATTGCTCATATTGACCGTTGCATACACTACCATATCATTGCCAAGGGTGCGCCCGAAAATCGGGGCAACACTGGCAGCGTTGTTGGGGCGATAACTGCGCAGGTCGACCGTCAACCGTTTGATCAGGATAAGTTGCTGAGCCTGCGCATCGTAGGCTGCAATGTAAGCAGAGGCGGCACTGTCCTGCAGGGTCTCGTGTTCCACTGTCTCCAGTCCCAGAATGACGGGGAACACGGTGTAGACGTTCGGTAAGATAGCGGAGGAGTCAAACAGGACGGAAACGCGATACACGTGGGGAGGAAGCGGCATCGTGGCGATTCGCTTCCCATCGGCTCCGTAGATCAGCAAGCTATCGCGGAACACGACAGCAAACTCATTGGGTCCCCACGGATACGTTGGTAACCAGCGGGGATTGCTGACAATATTCCCCACCAGGGGCTGAATATCGCCATAAACGCTGCTAATGCTCCACTTGATCGTGAGCGAATCATAGCTCTGGGGATTGGATCGGAAAACTTGATGGCGAGTAGCCTCCAGATTTCCCAGGGGATAGAGCCAGTTAGCGGGACTGGCAGGAATAATCTGGGCATCCATAGAGAGCCAGCAGCAGAGAAAACACAGCAGCGTCGTCCACTTCATCGCTAAATTGCTTCTAACCGTTGTTCGATTTCCTGCCGTATTTGCAAACACTTTGCCATCAGCTCTTCAGCCATCATTACGTTGACCTCAATCTTCGCAACGGTCTTGGATAGTTGTCGAACCAGTTCCGTCATTTTGGAAAGGTTTTCCTTGAGCATTTCCACTACCTCAGAGCTTTCGATCATTCCTGCCTGATACTGCAGGGTAGCCTGAAGCATTGTAAGCTGGATCTTCAACTGCTTGGCTGCCTTCGCCGCTTTCGGTGCTTCCTTGCGTGCCCAGTCCAGAGCGTTTTTCAGTTGATAGAGTTGCTTCTGGAGAAACTTACTTTTGCTTAGCAAAAATTCTCGCAACTGGGCATCGGCAAGATCCCGTGCTGCTAACTGTACGGCGCTGCTCAGTTCATCCAGGTCAGCAAAGTGTTGCTTGAATTCTTTGTGCAGCTTCTGCAACCGGGGACGAAGCTCCAGCAGTAATTCGACTTCCCGGTCAATGGCATTCCGCAAGGATACCAGGATATCTTCCACCAGCATTCTCCCTGTTGTTTCAAGATGCCAAATTTACAACAAAAAAGGGAAAGAGGGGATACGGGGATAGAAAGGATTTGCAGAAGAATCTGCGACCAATGGGAAAGAATGGATACAGACATTGCTGTCGGTTTGTTCTGGCAACGCAATCTTTCGGAGGATTTCCTGCGCATAGGGTCCGAGCTGTGCGTAATAGAGTGTGCACATTTAGCCTGTATTTTCTGAAGGAAGGTGCTTTGCTTGTCTTTTAGAAACGCATACCTCTAAGAGGCACATCTTTTGCCGGCGAAAGTTGGCGCTCCTGCTTCCAGCGCTCCCGGCTGACTGGGAGCGCACCCTTTAGGGTGCATCTCCTGGGAGCGCACACTTCAGTGTGCATCTTTCGTTGTTTGCCGACTAAAGCCGGCGCTCCTGGTGGGGCACACCCTTTAGGGTGCATCTTCTGGGAGCGCACACTTTAGTGTGCACCCTTTGCCGGCTAAAGCCGGCGCTCCCAGTCGGTGTTCCCTAAAAACAAAACCTGCGCACCAAAGGATGAAGAAACTCCGGATTGAGTTGACACTCTCGCTTACCGTTTCCAGTCATTTTACGGCGGTGCCAGAACAACCAGGCGCTTTAACTGGATCGAACGGCGCGTTCGCAGGTCCGTCGCAGTGAAAAGGCAGATGTAAGGACCTGGAGGGAGCAGTTCTTCCTGATCATTCAGTCCATTCCAGAACAATTCGCCATTAGCGGCAGTATAGAAGTTCGTCACCAACTGGCGAACCAGAATCCCGTTTGGGTCGTAGATGCTAACAGTGATCAGCGCCTGTGTGTAAGGAAGTTCGTAGCTCAACAGGCATCCAGCGCGGGGATCATCCGGGCGAGGAATAAAGGGATTCGGCGTAATATTGAGCGTTCCTTCGTGCTCAGGTGGGATACTCACACTGTTGGGCGCCAGCGGGGTGCTACCGGCACGGGCGCCGCAGCTTGTCCACGAGCTGGCAAGAACGGATGGAAGGGAAGGCGTCAGTTTTTCTAAGGATCGGTTGCGCGTGGAGGGGAGCGCATCGACATGCCACGAGGGTTTGTATGCAACCGAATCCTGAACCACTCCGTTGGGATCGCGGAGTACAATAATGTCACCGGTATTGTTCAGCGTAATCCCTTCGGGCGGCACAGCAATAGCGGCGCTGTCGCGCAGATCGGGGAATCGATCGAAGAAACAGGCAGTATCCCACACGATAACGGCAAGATGGCGAGGTGGCAGCAGCAGGGAAGATCCCAGCATTGCCGTGTCTGCTTTGCCAGAAGCAGAAAGATCGTGAAGGCGGTAGCCTCGCAGATCGAGCGTGTCGGCAGCAGCATTCCAGATCTCGACAAATTCCCCACAGTTTTCCTCCGGTTCATAAAGAATCTCGTTGAAAAGCAGCGAGTGTGGGGGATAGGAACAATAGATCTGCTGCTGGAGCGAGTCATTGGTGGGACGCTGATCTCTGGCGAAATGGATCACAACAATGATCGGTTGCCAGCCACGCGGGAGATTGGCAATGTCAATATTCCAGAGGACTGTGTCGCCGGCTGGGATGTTCGTAAAAAGGCGGTATTGCAGCAGTTCTGCTGGTTGCGCAACGCTGTCCCGATTGGCATCATAGAACACAGCAGCGGTAGCAGAATCAATGACTTCTGTACCATTGTTCCGCAAATGCACCGTCAGTGTTTGGGTATACCCATCAACAGAAAGGCGGAGAATGCGCCAGTCGAAGGGAAGCGGAAGGACGCTGTTTTGCCACCCCGGCGTTGCTCCCTGGAAGGCTTCTGAGGCTTTCCACTGGGTCGCGTCGACCGCTGGTTGGGTAGGAAGAATTCGCTCCAGCGAATGTCCCTTGCGACCCCAGCGGGATCGGTAGAAGATGGAATCCAGTACCGTGGAGTCCTGGGCGCGCAGCACAAAGCTATCGCTGGAATTGTTGAGCGAGGGGAGAGAAGTTTCAATTAAAACCGCATCGGGAGGAATGTACCAGTATTGTTTCAACGCTGTGGTATCACGGCACAACACAGCAAAGCCACGGGCAGGAATGCGGATTCTGGGCAAACGAACGGATCGAGTCCGATCGTTGATCCATCCCCCTTGCAGAATCCGGGTTCGGTTTTCCGTGTTGTGGAGTTCTAACCACTCCGGTTCATCCCCGATGGGAGCAGGATACACTTCGTTGATGACAAATTTCTGACTCAGCGTCACGGTGGGTAGCAGGAGGATCCAGCATATCACAATCCCCACAGGGCAGAGTTTCATTCGCTGGTAGCCGCTTCTATTTCAACTGCTGGGGCACTGGCTTCAGCAATCGGGGTGCTGGTTGTCAGCACCTGCTGGTAGAGCTGTTCGTACCGAGGAACGATCAGGGATTTATCGAAGACTGTCTCGGCGCGCCGGCGGGCGGCGGCAGAAAAGCGTTCCCACTTGCGAGGATTGGTCAGCAGATCGATGGCATATCGAGCCATTCGCTCCACATCTCCAATTTCGGCAAGGTAGCCCGTTTCGCCGTGGAGCACTACTTCCGGAATGCCGCCAGCGCTGGTTGCAATGACGGGTACACCGCAGCTCATCGCTTCCAGCGCCGCTAATCCAAAACTTTCAGATTGGCTGGGAAGCAGGAACAGATCGGCGGCAGAGAGGATTTGCGCCAGTGCGGTGTGTTTTCCTAAGAACTTCACATCCTCTGCTAATCCCAGCTCCCTGGCTAACATTTCGGTTTCCGACCGTTGCGGACCATCGCCAACTAATACCAGTTTCGCCGGTATGTGCTGGCGAATGTGATGGAGAATGCGGACGGTGTCCGGTACCCGCTTGATCGGACGAAAATTTGAAATGTGCATCAGGATGGGTTCATTGTTGGGAGCAACCTGCTGGCGCAGCCGACAATTTTTTCGACGGTGGTACAAATTTGTATCAACGAAGTTTGGAATCACCACGATTTTGCCTTCTTCCACCTGAAACTGTGCCATCGTCCGCTCTTTGAGAAACCGGGATACAGCGGTGACTGCATCGGAATGAAGAAGAGAGAATTTGACCAGCGGGGCAAAAGAAGGTTCCAGACCGATCAGGGTGATGTCTGTGCCGTGCAGGGTAGTGATCAGTTTGGTATGGTTGCAGTGCAAATCGTGAAGAATTTGCCGTGCTAAATAACCGCTGATGGCGTGCGGAATGGCGTAATGCACGTGCAGAATGTCCAGATTTTCGTACCGGACAACTTCGACAATCTTGCCGGTCAGTGCCAGACTGTAGAGCTGGAATTCAAAGAGTGGATAATTGGGGATGTCGACTTCGTGGTAAAAGACGTTTTCCTGATATTGCTGCAACCGCATAGGAACTTCGTAGGTGATAAAATGCACTTCGTGTCCACGTTCTGCTAAGGCGATTCCCAGCTCTGTTGCGACCACACCACTACCGCCGTACGTTGGGTAACACACGATCCCGATCTTCATCTTTCTATTGTTGCCTTGTTGTTATTCGTTTTCCGCATCTTTAGTTCAAAATGAAGACGGAAGGAATGGGATATTGTTCAGTTGAGCGACAGTTCCAGGCAGAAGTCGTGGTGCAAAAGTCCCGATTTATCGGAATTCTCCAGCCGGTCGATACGCCGCAGGCGGTGACGGCAGCACTGGAGAGCATTCGCAAGCGGTATCCGGATGCTACCCATCACTGCTACGCCTATCGGCTGGGACCGCAGGGACAGCCCTATGGGTTTTCGGATGATCGAGAACCATCTGGTACGGCAGGCAAGCCGATTTATATGGTGCTGGAGAAACACCAGTTGTCCGATGTGCTTCTGGTGGTCGTCCGATACTTTGGAGGGATTAAACTGGGCACAGGCGGATTGGCACGTGCTTACCGGCAGGCGGCTGAACACGTTGTGCAGACAGCCACCATTGTTGAGAAGGTGAAGCAACGTGTGGTTGTCGTCGAGGTGGACTATGAGCTGTCGCCGGTGGTGCAGCACTATTTGCATCAGCATCAACTTCCATTTGAAGCACAGTATGACGCAAGCACCGTAACCCTCACGCTGTCTGTGCCAGAGCCGCAGTTGCAGTCGGTGGAAAGTGCTTTGCAGCAACTGCTGCGGGGGAAGGGGGATGTAAGGCGATTGGAGAGTGAAGCCACGCACAGCGAGCGTCATTACTGAGAATGCGCATTCTCATCGTTGGTCATAGTTTTTATCCCCTGGTGGCGTATGGTGGGTTGGTGCAGTCGACCAATGATCTTCTGGAGGGATTGGCGGAACGGGGACATCAGGTGTTTTATTTCTGTCAGGGCAGATTTTATCCCCGAGCGCGGTCGCTGCGGCTCAAACGGTGGCGTCGTAGAGGTGTGGAATTTCGGGAACTCCAGAATGTTCCCGTCGTGCAACAACGGATTGGCGGCGGCATCAATGATCTGGAGTCGGAGATGATTGAAAAGATCTTTCAACAGGTACTGGAGGAAGTGCAACCCTCGGTTGTGCACTTTCGTGGTTTCGGCGGCTTGCCGTCATCTCTGCTGGATCGGGCGCGGCAGCACAAAGTACCAGTCATCTTTTCGGTGCACGATTACACCCCTTTGTGCCCCACCCACTTTCTGTGGGATTGGCAACAGCAACGATGTGGTGACAGCCAGCAGGGGCGTCGCTGTGCGGAATGTTTACGGCATCAGCCGTTGCCGCAACCGTCACCGCAGGCAACGTTGCGGTATGAAGCTGAGCGGTGGTTGCCTGCGGTGATGCTTCGAGGAGTCCGTTCAGTCTACCGATGGTGGAAACATCGAAACGAACGTCGGGCGCAGCTTTCCCATCGGGAAATAGCGCAGCCTGCACAGAACGACACCGGGTTGCCGGAGCAAATCCCGCCGGCAGAGGTCGAATTTTATCATCGGCGATGGCAACAGAATCGCAAACGGTTGCAGCAGGTGAATTGCTTGTTGTTTCAGTCACAGCGGAGCGTCCAGATATTTCAGCAGTGGCTTTCGGCGTTGCCACCGTATCGCGTCATTGCACCGACGATGCGACACATCGCGGCACTTCCGATGAGGGAAATTTCGGCAGTTTCATTGCCCGTCGATTTCGGGACGACGGCAGGATTTGCTGGACCGTACAAAGGAGCGCAACTGCTGAAGGAGGCGGTTGAAATGTTAGATCGTCGGGGATGGCGGGGAAAGTATCGTCTCCATATTTTTGGGGCGCTGCATCCAGCGTATCAGGCATTTGTGCATCAGCATCCCGATCTGATCTACTATGGAAGCTATCAGCGAGAGGATTTGCCATCGGTCTTCCGTCGATTTGATGTCGGGATTGTGCCTTCGGTCTGCGAAGAAACGTATGGTTATGCAGGGATCGAAATGATAGCGGCTGGCATTCCGGTCATTGCAACGCCAACTGGTGCGGCGCCGGAATATGTG
>JALWUI010000199.1 GCA_027082775.1 Candidatus Kapaibacterium sp. | reverse complement strand
ACGCCGTGGCGCCCATTTCTGACCCGGATTGAAAAAGCAGCAGCAGATCCAGCGATTCGTGCAATTGCTTTGAATTTATCCACGCTCCAATTGAACCACGCAATGGCGTGGGAATTACGGCAGGCGCTTCAGCACTTTCGGGATCGAAACAAAAAAGTCTTCGTATATATCACCCACGCTTCTTTCCCTCACCTCCTCGTTGCAGCCGTTGCCGATGTTGTTGCGATGGATCCCTATGGCTTCATCGGGATTCCGGGATACGTGGCTGGGCATACGTATTACAAAGAATTGCTCGACTCCTTAGGACTCCGTATCGAAGAGTTCCGCTTATTCAAATACAAATCAGCGCTGGAACCTCTGGCACGCTCTTCGATGTCTGAAGGCGAGAAGGAGCAACTCCGCACCCTGATCCAGGATTGGTATCGTACCACCTTAGAAACCTTAGCAGAAGACTCCCATCTTTCCCGACCCCAGATCGATTCACTCATCGACAATGTTGCATTCCTCAACGCCCAACAAGCCTATGAAATCGGATTGGTGGATACGATTGCACGGTACGACGTGCTGGATTCTTTGATACAACAGCAATTTCCCGAAGCAACGAAAATATCGCACTACAACAGCACACTGGTGGAATCGCAAAACCGGGATCAGCGATGGCAGAATCCTGCAAAAATTGCCGTCATCTACGCCATTGGCGTCTGCGCTATGGATGAGGGAATCAAAGCCCGGAGTTTAATCAAAGATGTGGAAGCGGCGGTCAGCGATGAATCGGTGAAAGCCATCGTGCTGCGCGTCGATTCTCCCGGTGGTGATCCCTTAGCTTCCGACTATATTGCAGCCGCTCTGAAGAAAGCGAAAGGCAAAAAACCGGTGATCATTTCGCAGGGATACGTCGCTGCCTCCGGCGGCTACTGGCTTTCAATGTATGGCGACACCATCGTCTCGACCCCGTACACCATCACTGGATCCATTGGAGTAATCGGCGGATGGATGTATGATGTGGGGCTGAGCAAGAAGCTTCATCTCCATCTGGACTTTGTCCAGCAGGGCAGACACGGAGACTTAGGCTTCGGCTACACCTTGCCGTTGCCAATCATTGGCAACATTACGATCCCTCATCGTCCGCTTTCTGCGGATGAAAAACAGCGCGCTTTTCAGGAAATTCGCCAGTTGTACCAGCGATTTCTGGACAATGTGGCGGATGGGCGCGACACAACAGCGGACTACATCCACACCATTGCTCAGGGTCGCGTTTGGAGTGGCGCTCGAGCTCAGCAGATTGGGCTGGTGGACGTCTTAGGATCCCTCACTGATGCCATCCGGCTTGCGAAAAAGCGGGCAGGATTAAGCGACGATACTCCTGTCGAGATTGTCGAATATCCCCAACCACCACTGTTCGACATCGCCAGCTTCGCTCCCACTCCCCGGCTTGCCCAGACTTCGTTGCGTTTTGCTGATTACTTACGCTTTCGCCTCCAGCATCAGAGCAAACCGCTCCTTTTGCTCCCGCTGGAATATTTCGATTCGGTTATGCTGGAACTGCTGCGGTATCACCCGTAATTCAGTGCAAAGCTTCTGGGGACAATCGAATAGTTCGCTACTGGACACAAACAATGGCGCAGCATTGCGGAATCAGCGAACAATCCAGACAATTTTTCTTACTTCGCCGACGCGCAGTATATAGGCACCGGGCGGTATCTTCTGCACATCCAGCAGATACCGCCCCGCGGACTCGTGCACTGCATACTCCGTAGCCGGAACAATTCGCCCTTGCAGCGACCAGAGTTCAACAGGAACGGGGCGCCCAGCAGATTCAACAACCAGCCACCGGGCTGTAGGAATCGGGTATACCCGTAAGTCGGACCTTTGCAGTTCCGCAACGGTCGAGATCGCCTGAATTCGGATATCATCCAGATACCATCCTTCATCATTCCCAATGACCCCTGCTTTGAAGCGGAACCGGACAAACAGCAGGGAATCCTGAGCCGTGGGAGGCGCAACGACCAGCGTTTCTTCTTTCCAATCGCTGGCATCCATCACGCCATCTTTCCAGGCAGGATAATCTTCCCGGTTCGTTGCCAGCAGCTTTTCCCACCGTTCCAGGGTATTCCACGCAATTTCGACAAACCCGGTATCGGTGTGATGAATCAATGCGGCATGCCAGAACCGAATCTGGACGCCCTCTCCCGACTGAACCCGAACAGGAAACAGAATGAGCGTATCCTTTGCACGACGCTCATACCGCTGTCCCGGCGATTCCGTTAGAGCAAAGGGTGGTGAATGCGTAAACTCCCCGCTGCGTTTCCATCCGGCATTGAAATACCTGGGGACATCCGCATCATCGAAGTTTTCAGCCAGCGTGGAAACCGGGGTACCAACAAACAGCAGTATTCGAGGCGTTCGTTCACTCACATTGGGCGGATCCATAGCATCTGCCACCGCAACCGCATAGGTATAGAATCCCGGCTGGGACACGGTATCTCGAATACGAATCACCGAGCCTGTATCCGTCCGGGCTACGGGTATGGTTTTGAGCAATTCCCCATCGCGATACAGCCAAACAGCCGCCAGATTAACCAGAGGTGTCTGCCCATCGGCACGCCGGGTTGGCAGATACACTTCCAACTCTACCGTTTCAGAGCCAGCTGCAACAAGTTGCATTGCTGGCGGCGCCGGCTGCCGGGCACCGCCGGGATAACCAACGGTGTGCACTGATTTGCTGGTATCCTCTCCGACAACAACCTGGAGTTCGTACAGGACGGTATCAAAAGGAACCAAGCCCGTGTCCAGATACTGGTGCTGGGATCCTGAAAAGACAGCAATGACTTGCGATTGACGCCGCAACACGTACCGGATTTCCTTTGCTGAAAGCGGCTGTCCAAACACCCGAGAACGGACCGAATCCCACGATAACAGCAAAGCGGTCGGCTGCTGCGGCAGCACCGTAGCAATGAGTGTATCGACGGGCAGTGGCGCCTGCACATCGACAATTGCCGTATACACATCATTATCCAGCGTACTGACGATGGTATTCCGCATATCCACCCACGAGGGATACACAATACCATCGTAAAACGCACAGCCACTATAATCCCCAGCAAAAGAATTACCCTGAAACGGATTGCGGCGGATATCAGATCCAATATCTGCAACGCGGCGATCGACCCAGGTCAGTCCGCCGTCGGTCGATATGCTCACATAGGTATAGGTCAGGATATTGTTCGGATCATCCCGGCTATCCAGATACATAATCGCCAGATATCCGGTCACCGGATCTTGACTCATCCAGGGCCAAAACTGATCGTTTGTTGCATCGGAGTGTACGATGATGGGCGTCGACCAGGTTTCGCCGCCATCGGTTGAGCGAGAGAAGTACACGGAAGGAATCGAGCCGGCTGCCCAGCACAGATACAAATATCCGTTCCGTTCGCCCGGCAACGTATCACATACTAACACAGGATACGTTTCCGCTCGCACACCTCCTTTCACTGTGTGCCGTATACCGCCGGGAATCTCCCGTGCTGTGCCCAGCGGCTGATACCGAACAATAATTCTCGGCTCCGAAAAGCTCTGCCCGCCATCGGTAGATTTAGCAAATCCAATGCCGTGTTCTGGTCCATAATTCCATACCACATACACTTCCCCATTCGGTCCTGTTGCCGCCAGCGGGAAGCTCTGTCCAAACGTTGTATCCTCTGAAGAATGCGGAAGTCGATGACTCACCGGTACGGGCGCAGACCAGGTTAATCCCCCATCTGTTGAGCGTGCCAATACAATCTGGGTCGACGAATCCCGCGCAATGACCCGCTTCCACGGGATATAAGCGGTAAGCCGATACGGTGATGTGGAACTGTTGTCAACGGTGATGTAGTATTTGTCCTCGAAGGCGGAATCCGGTGTTTGGGGACCCGTATGAAGAATCACGGGGATATGTGCCTGCCAGGTTTGCCCGTTGTCGGTCGTAATCGCAACGAATACCCCATTTTCGCCCGTCCGGGGTTGAGAAACGTCAAACCCACCGTAACACAGATAGCCTCTACCGGTTGCATCAAATGCCACGGAAGGATCATTACTGGAAACCCAGCTCGGAAAAGGCTTGCCCAGATTCTTGTTGATCCACGTTCGTCCCCCATCGGTCGAAATGTAGACCCAGGTTGAAGAATTTCGCCGATAATCCACGGCAGATGCTATCAAAACCGATGGATTCACAGGATTCACGGCAATGGAGGACTCGTTCTGCACCGGTACTGGATCATTTTCCGGTGAAACGATCAGATTAACGTTGGGGAAATACGAGGGCAGCGGATGTTGCTGAAGCGGTATCTGGAAAGATATTTCTTTTTGGCGAATCGGCTCCGGATGTGCCCATCGAGTCAGTCGTTCCTGCCACGCCGTGTCGGCAACTGGAAATGCGGATAGATAAACAGGCAAAGCGCTCCAGAGGCAGCACACGAGAATCCCAATTGCCCGCATTCGAAATCCCTCTGCTATTCAACCCGGAAGCTTCAAAATTACAAAAAGCGGTGCAGAGGAATATCAACCATCCAGACTCACACCAGAACTTCCTCCTACTTCCTGACACCGTGATCCCTGCTCAGCATCTGCTCATACAGCGCCCGTATTCTTTGAGCAATGGCTTCACCAGAGAAATGCTGACGCACGCGATGATAGCCTTTTATCGCAATTTCATCCCGAAACTGTTCATTTTCCACCAAGACACGCAGGTGCTGCGCCAGCGCCGTATGATCATTTTCCGGGAAGACCAGGCCAGCATCGCCAATGACAACGGGAATTTCTCCCGACGACGACCCGATCACAGCCGTACGGCACGCCATTGCTTCAATGAGCACCCGACCAAATTGCTCTTTGCCTTCCTGCGTTGTTCGGGATGGCAGCACCAGCACATCCAGTGCGTTCATAACCTCCGGGATACGTTCAGGCGGACAGGCGCCGAAAAAACGGATTCGGTCTGTCAGCCCTGCCTCTGCAACCATCTGCCGCAGCCATTGTTCATCCCGACCGCTCCCTACAAGCACTGCCTGCCACGGCAACGAACGAAGCATCGCCAGTGCCCGAATCAGCAAATCAACGCCTTTCAAAGACCACAATCGCCCAACATATCCAATTGCAACAGTGGCTGGATCACCCAGCAGTTCTGCCTTGAGTGCCCGCCGCCGCTCCGGTGAGTAAGGAAAAAATTGCTTCGTATCAACGGCGTGATGAGGCAAATGGGTAATGGGTCCCGCATACCCTAAGGCTCGAAAGATGGCTTCCCCTTCACGGGTGCCCGTACACAAATGATCGATGCGCCGGAGGGTCCACTGCGTCAGCCGTGGATACAAATATCGCTGAATCTGCCATCGGCGCCAGAGCTGGTAGTAATCGGGCAAATTCCGCCACGATACCAGCAGGATTTTTGGGCGTTTCGGAAACTGTCGAACGATGCTAATGGCTTGCAGGGTCACCAGGCTTTCCGGTTCCTCGTGCAAATGTAAAATGTCCGGCTGCAAATGCCAGAGCACGGGATAAAGGCGTTTATAGAAATGCAGATTCTGTCGACCGCTTTTTCCAAAAACCACGGGTAATGGCACTACCTGATAGCTTCCATCACCCCGATATGCCGTTGTGACGTGCCCTGCTTCCTTATACTGCTCCGGGGTAATCAGGACAAAATCGATATCTGGAGACTGTGCAAGCGGTGAAAAGAACGTGTGATAGGTAGGAACTACGGCGGAGTGTGAAATGTAAACGATGCGCATATGAACCTTGACAACCTTCCTTCCGCATTATTGCTCGCCAGTGACGCCAGTTGATCCCCGGATATTTTACTGTTGTTGCCGGTATGTTCGTTTCTATGTTTTGCAAACTGTCGCACGAAAGGATCACACCCGATGTACATTCTAATAGCCGACGACGAAATCGAGTTCTGTGACACCATTGCGACCCTTTTGCGATCGGAAGGGTGGGAAACGACGATTGCCACCTCTCCTCCTGAAGTCTTACAAACCATTGCAACAGAGGGAGACCGCATTCACGCTGTCTTGCTGGACTTAGATTTCCGCCATCCCGAAATGAACGGACTGGATATTCTGCAAAAGATTCGGAAATCCTATCCGACACTGCCAGTGCTCATTCTGACTGGTGCTGGAACTATCGACACTGCCGTCCAGGCAACGCGCCTGGGAGCAATGGCATTCCTCCAGAAAAGCGAGCTTACTCCGGAAAAGATCCGCAAGGAGCTGTACGAAATCGCAGAAAAAGTACGGCAGGAAAATGCGGAGATCCTCCGACAATTAGCAACATTCGGCGTTGTAGGTCGCTCTCAGGCAATGCAGGATGTTGCCCGGATTATCTACCTGTTCGCTCAAACGGACCTGAACATTTTGATCACTGGTGAAACGGGAACTGGTAAAGGGCTGATTGCCAGAGCTATTCACGAGCTCAGTCCGCGCCGTAAACATCCATTTATTCATATCGATCTGCCGAATATTCCGCGAGACCTTTTCCAGAGCGAGTTGTTTGGGCACAAAAAGGGTGCTTTCACCGGGGCAGATCGGGATAAACAGGGGCTTTTCCACAAAGCAGACAAGGGTACTATTTTTCTGGACGAAATTGGCGACTTAGATCCCGAACGACAAGCGGGACTGTTAATTCCCATCGAGCAAAAGCGCATCCACCGCTTAGGAGACACAAACTGGATCGACATAGATGTCCGGTTCATCGCAGCAACCGACAAAGATCTGGAAGCAGCGATTCAGCGGGGAGAATTCCGCAGTCAGCTTTATTATCGTTTGAATGAAGCCCGGATCCATCTGCCACCACTTCGGGAACGTCCGGAGGATATTCGCCCGATCGTAGAGTACTATGTGCAACAGTTCAATCGACAGAGAAATCAGGAGAAATTTTTTGAACCTGCCGCGCTGGAGCTTCTGGAACAGCAGCCGTGGCAGGGTAATGTTCGGGAACTGGTTCAATTCGTCAAGCGATGCTATGAAATCTTCGAAGGACCTGCGATCCGGCTCTCAGATGTTGCCTTGCTCCTGCGCCAGCAAAGCTTATTGGGTGCTCCAACTCAACGATCTCCGCAACCGTCGCCGCAGCCGGGAATCTCCACTTCCCCACCTTCTCCAGAAGTGCAATCTGACCCAGAGCTGGATGGCACACTATCAGACACCGTGCAATCGGTGATAAAGGAAAAGCTGGAAAAGTTACTGGAAAAGCATCGTGGGAATATTACAAAAACGGCACGAGCTTTGGGAGTCAGTCGGGAAACGGTCTACCAATACCTCCGCAAATACAGTATCGATCCCAACCGATATCGAAAAGGCGACAACAAACATTCATAAAGCTATAGCAGCAAAGCGAGTATGCGTATTTTAAGCCGCTACGTCCTCCGGCTCCTATTGCCGCCGTTCCTCCTGGGCGCTGCGACGGTTGTCTTTTTGTTCCTTCTGCAGTTCCTGATGAAATACATCGACCAACTGGTTGGGAAAGGGCTCACCACCTGGATCATTGTGCAGCTTATCGCACTGAACTTAGCGTGGATGATCGTTTTGGCTGTTCCGATGGGAGTCTTAGTCGCAACATTGATGATCTACGGCAATCTGGGAGCGACCCACGAATTAACTGCCGTCAAAGCCGCTGGTGGCAGCCCCTGGCATTTGCTCCGTGCCCCTTTTGTCATCTCGATCTTACTGGCGTTAGCGCTCTTCTGGTTCAATGATCGAGTCCTGCCAGATGCGAACCACCGTGCTAAGGTTTTACTCTATGACATCCAGCGAAAAAAGCCAACGTTTGCCCTCACCCCTGGTCAGTTCTACCAGGGCATTGAAGGCTATAGCATCTTAGCTCGCAGGATTGATTCCGTCACCAACTGGCTCTACGGAGTAACGATCTATGAAAACCGATTTCCGGGGCAATCTGCTGTGCTTTCTGCTGATAGCGCCTTAGCACAATTTACCGGGGATTTTCGATACATTGTCTTGCAGCTTTACAATGGCGAAATCCATCAATACCACCGTTCTGCGTCCCACCGAATCCGCAAAATTGTTTTTGCCCAGCACAAAGTCTACCTCGATGCTTCGGGATTTCTCTTTTCGCAGACCGACGAAGAGCGACTTGTTCGGGGCGACCGCGAACTCAGCATTGCGGCGATGGAACAGATCGTACAGGCAGCAATGGAAGAACACCGCAAAGCGATGCAAAAGTTCCGCGCAGCCGTGGATCAACATCTGAACTACCTGTTGCTGGGAATGCCGCCTGCTGACACGCTGGATTCCGGTGTTCGCAAGCCAGTAGTTCAGCAAATCGATCGAGATCTCAACCAGCTCCAGTTGCAAATTTTGAGTCCTGCAAGCCAGGCTCACGCTGCGGTCCTCCGAGCAAACCGCTATCGAGTCGAGATCCAGAAAAAGTATGCCATTCCTGCCGCCTGCATTGTGTTTGCCCTTATTGGTGGCTCCTTAGGAATGCTGACCCGCCGTGGCAATTTCGGCATCAGTGCTGCTATCAGTCTGGGATTCTACATCCTCTATTGGGCACTGCTCATTGGCGGAGAAAAATTAGCAGATCGTGGGATCATTCCTCCGTGGATCGGGATGTGGGGTGCGAATATACTGATCGGCATCGGTGGTATTGCCGTGCTCTGGCGGGTGATGAACGAACACTGGAAATTCCGCTCAGGATAGAGGTTTTTGTCCAGCGCTTCTTAAATTTGCAGTCAGTATTAGGTTTTGTTGCACAAACAGTGAGGCTCTTATGCGCTCGATTTCTATCTTTTTCCTGACCCTGGGACTATTTAGTATCGCCTACGCACAGCAATGGTACACACCGGTCGTTCCCGGAGCAGCGCAACCATCTGTAGCGCTTTATCCTGCACCATCATCGCCATTGCAGCTCCAATATGCCATTTTTGACTCCTTAGTCAACGCCTATTCCTATTTTAGCTGGCGGCAGCAGCCCCTGTGGTACGATCCTGATGCCGATTTCCTGGTTACGATTAAGCGTGGCGATCTCAATGGCAATGAGATCTACTATCGCTACTCTGGCGACCGGGGGGAAAGCTGGGTGCCGCCGATCGGTCCAATCCAATTATCGCCGAACGATATTCCCCGATACCCCAGCATTGCATCAACGATTTTAGCCGATGGCAGCATTAGCGATACAATTTTTGTCTACTTCTTCCCCATCGTGCTGAACGGGTCCTGGGGCTCCATTGAAACCGGCATTGCGGTAGGATCGGTGTTTGCCACGCAGCAACTGAATGGAATCACTGGTGACAACGGACAGACCTATCCCATCAGTACCTCCTCGAAGCTGCGCATCTTCGGCGGAGGCGAGATGGCTTTGATCGTTGTCCAGCTCTTTCCACCAGAAGGAGCTCCAACCAGCGAAAACAACGCCCTGGGAGCGATCCTGGTTGACATCTTTAACGAAGAAGTTGCAGCCTTTATCCCGCCGCAATGGGCATCAACGGTCTTTCTGGATCCCGGCAACCCCAACTCTCGAACTTCTACCATTGTCAACGTTGACACAGACCCTGATGGCAATCTCTATTTCGGCGCTTTCGGCGTCTTTGCCAACGCTTCGGTCCTCAGGGCAGTGCCTGCGGTCTCCAAATCCACTGACGGGGGAGAAACCTGGAGCGACTTCGATACATTTCCCTGGTCCGTGCTGGAAGAGTATCTGCTGGAAGAGGGCGCTGAGCCCGATAGCTCCTTCATTTCTTTCGGACCAAAAGACTTTACTGTCACTGGCACAGACCAGTACAGCTTCATTGTCCAGTGCTTTGAAGTGAATGCAAACAAGCAACAAAGTGGTCAACCAGAACTCCGGCGATTGCTGGAAATCAGCAAGGAAAATGGCGAATGGAAAGTGCGAACGGTAGCAGATATTTCTGGCTTCGTTATCGCATACGAGGACACTGATTTCAATCAAACCGGTAGTGAAGTCCAGGTCGCCCGAACGCCGGATGGATCAACGATTATGGCAAAATGGCTCGACTTTGTCGGATACATTTCTCAGGATGACTTCGACGGAGATGGAAATGCGCCGGACACCGTGTTTACAACCGATGTTTTTGTCGCCTTCCGATCGGCAAATGCTACGACCTGGTCAGATCCGATCAATGTCACCCAGTCGCTGCTGCTGGATCGCATTACGCATATTGCGCCATTGTTACCGCCGGATCTCCAGAACATTCCTCTGCTCAACGTTATCTCCGTACCAGAACCCAATGAAACGACGCCGGAAGCGCAAGCTATCACGGCGCAACGGCAACTGCTCCGCAAGCAATGGGTCACCATCACCCATTTTGCTTTGAATCCGACATCAGTTCCTGCAGCCACGCCAGGGACATCGCAACCGGATCTTCACGCTACAATTCGAGCTGACCAGCGGCTGTGGATTTCCGTCCGGATGCCGCAGCCAGCCTCCGTCACGCTTGATCTTTATAGCCTGACAGGACAGCAGATTGCCCGAATCTTTGATGGAAACGTCGCCGGCTATCGTGAACTGATGCACAACGTGCAATCGCTACCGCCGGGCGCCTATCTCCTGCGACTGCAAACAAATGGAAAAACAAAAGCAGCTAAAGTC
>JALWUI010000198.1 GCA_027082775.1 Candidatus Kapaibacterium sp. | reverse complement strand
GTGGTTGCGCACCGGGGTGTCTCTGCCGCAGCGCCGGAGAATACCATTGCCGCTTTCCAGCGCGCTATTGATGCAAATATCCCGATGATCGAGCTGGATGTTCAGTTGAGCCGGGATCAGGAGCTGGTTGTGATCCACGATTTCTCGCTGGATCGAACGACCAATGGCTCAGGAGCGGTGCACCACCACACGATGGAACAACTGGAGCAACTGGACGCAGGAAGCTGGTTTGCGCCGGAATTTGCGGGACAGCGGATCCTTCGGTTGAGCGAAGCGCTGGACCTTTTGCTTCCGCACTGCTATCTGAACATTGAGATCAAGCCGCCAGCGATCCCCGACCATTTCCCGCTCAAAGTGCAGCGTGCCGCCGAATTGGTGCAGCAGCGACGGGCTTTTCCTTTTGTCCTGTTTTCTTCCTTCCATTATCCCTCCCTGCAATGGCTGGCAACCCACTTCCCGGAGGCACAGACAGCCCCCATCCGTTTCCCGAAGGATCGCACTCCTCCCTCCCAACTGGTGCGCTGCTGCAATGCCTCCGTCTTTGTCGCCGATCTTGAAAGCATTACGGCAGAAGATGTGGCAGATTTCCAGCGTCACCGGTTGTATGCGGCTTATTATACGATCAATTCGGAAGCGGCGCTGGAGCGGGCATTGCAGCAGCAGGTTACCGCAATCGTGAGTGATAATGCCGTGTACATTCAGCAGCTTTTGCACCAATGGCAGCACAGGTAAGCAGAAAATCCGGAAAGTCGCACAAAACAGCGGTGGTGTGGATCCCTCCGCTTGTGTTATGGGAGCCCATTCAGCGGATACGGCGGCAATATGACCGCAAGATCCATCGGTGGATGCCGCATATTACCCTGCTGTATCCCTTCGTTCCGCTGCCTTTTTTCGCCTCAACGGTTCCAGCGCTGGCGCGTCTACTGCAACAATGTTCCCCATTTAAAACGCATCTCCGTCAGTTCCGCTGGTTTCAGCATTCGTCAACTTCTTTTACCCTCTGGCTTCGCCCGGAGCCTGTGGAGAAGTGGCAGGCAGTAGCATCGCATCTGGTGAGCGGTTTTCCTGATTACCGCGACCAGATGGCGTATCCATCGGGTTTTGTCCCTCACCTCAGCGTTGGACAGTTTCACGGTACGGAACAGGAAGTCCGGACGTTGTGTGATCAACTCCAGCAGCAGTGGACACCGTTGACGACCACCGTGACCGCTCTGTTTCTGATCTACCGCGACGACCCACCTTATGATCGGTTTCGCATTGGCGCCCGAATAGCGATGGGATCGCCCGAATAGGGGATTACACCGGTGCCAGCTTGGCGGTGAAATGGCGGAGGAAACGGGGTTGTTCCAGAATGCGAAAGCCGCGAAGCTGTTCTCGCTGCTGGGCAACCAGTGCTGCAACTTCGATGACATAGTCGATATGGCTCTGGGTATAAACTCGCCGGGGAATGGCCAGACGCACCAGCTCCATTGGAGGAGCAACGTGATTGCCTGCCGCATCGGTTTTACCGAACATCAGCGATCCAATTTCCACAGTCCGGATTCCTCCTTCGAGGTAAAAAGCACACACCACTGCCTGGCCCGGAAACTGTTCCGGTGGGATATGGGGCACCAGCGACCGGGCATCGATGTAGATAGCGTGTCCACCCGGCGGTTGCACAATGGGGATTCCAGCAGCCAGAAGCTTTTCACCCAAATATGCAACGGAGCGAATGCGGTATTTAAGATAGTGCTCATCAAGCACTTCCAGCAAGCCCTGAGCAACCGCTTCCAGATCGCGTCCCGCCAGTCCGCCGTATGTGGGAAATCCTTCGGTGACAATGAGCACTTCCCGCGCCTGCTGCGCCCATTGTGGATCTCGAAAGGCTAAGAAACCGCCCGTGTTGGAGAGTCCGTCTTTTTTCGCACTCATCGTGCAGCCATCGGCGTAGGAAAACATTTCCCGTGCGATTTCCAGAATGCTTTTGTCCTGATAGCCCGGCTCTCGACACTTGATAAAGTAGGCGTTTTCCGCAAAGCGGCAGGCGTCTAAAAATAGCGGGATGCCATAGCGTTCAAGGACCGCTTTGACTGCCCGGATGTTTGCCATCGATACCGGTTGTCCGCCACCTGAGTTGTTTGTGACGGTCAGCATACACAGTGGAATGCGGTCTGGTCCCACCCGTTCAATCAATGCTTCCAGCGCCTCTACATCCATATTGCCTTTGAAGTCGGCAATGAGTGCTGGCTGTTTGCCCTCGGCGCAGAGGAGATCAACAGCTTCTGCTCCCGTAAGCTCGATGTTCGCGCGAGTTGTATCAAAATGCGTGTTGCTGGGAATAACCTTGCCCTTGCCGCCAGCAATCGTGAACAGAATCCGTTCTGCCGCCCGCCCCTGATGGGTGGGGATCACATACGGGAAACCGGTAATATGCTGAACGACCTCCTGAAATCGGAAAAAACTTTTTGCACCTGCATACGACTCGTCTCCCTGCATTATCCCTGCCCACTGCTGCGCGCTCATAGCACCCGTGCCACTATCGGTGAGCAGATCGATCAGTACGTCCTCAGCCGGGATTGCAAACACGTTGTAGAACGCTTTTTGCAGGATGGTTTCTCGCTCTGCACGAGTTGTAAATTTCAGCGGTTCAACACTTTTGATTCGGAACGGTTCGATAATGGTTCGCATTATGCTTCTCCCGAATGCCGTTG
>JALWUI010000197.1:7720-10664 GCA_027082775.1 Candidatus Kapaibacterium sp. | reverse complement strand
ATTGTGCTCAATCGGCATCAGAGCGAAACCGCCGGTGATCCCGGAATCTTTTTCAAACGCAATGATGCTGTGTGGGTTGGATATGTCAACTGGGATGATGAATTGACTGGCGGCATTGAAATTGGTCTATATCCGACGGCACCGGGGCGACAGAAGATTTCCCTGGATAATGCCACATCGATCGGGTCAGGATACAACGGCGTGTTACCACCGGTCAATGGACTGATAGTTGAAGGAGGGGTTGGCATTGGCGTCACTGCTCCGACGGCGCATTTGCACGTGACTGCGGGCACCTACAGCAGTCCATTACGACTGGAGGGATTACCATCGACCAGTGCCAGCAGTAGGGTGCTGGTATCGGATGCGCAGGGGGTGGTGTATACAACCAGTGCCAGTGCGCTGGCAGCTTCAAACGCCTGGGCACTGACCGGGAATGCGGGGACCAATCCGGCGACCAATTTTCTGGGCACCACCGACAACCAGCCGCTGGTGATTCGGACCAATAACACCGAGGTGATGCGGATTACTGAAGCGGGGAATGTGGGGATTGGGACGAACAATCCGACTACAAAACTCTCAGTCAACATTGGTAATGTCGAAGACGGCATTACCGTAGTCGGCTCTGGTACAGGGGTAAGGGCGAAGGTCGCTACTCATTCCGATGGTACTTCTATAGGAATAATGGCAGATGAGGTAAACAACAGAGCGGCGATAAGTTTTGGTGCTGGCACAGCGTGGGGATACATAGCAATGTTCAAAGATGACCCTGCGTGGTACTTTACACTTCCGGGACATGGTAACTGGCTAAAACTCAGTCACAGCGGGTCATACTTTAAGGTTGGCAACGTCGGGATTGGGACGACAACGCCGACGGTGAAGTTACACGTCAAGGCTGGGAGCAATCCGTTGCGGTTGGAGGGATTGCAGTCATTGAGCAACGCCACAACAATCTTGGCTGTTGATGGTAGCGGGGTAGTGTATACAACCAGTGCCAGTGCGTTGGCAGCTTCAAACGCCTGGGCACTGACCGGGAATGCCGGAACCAATCCGGGAAGCCATTTCCTGGGCACCACCGACAACCAGCCGCTGGTGATTCGGACGAACAATACCGAGCGGATGCGGATCACGACGACCGGGAACGTGGGGATTGGCACCAGTGCTCCCGGCTATCGCCTCCACCTTGCTGGCGATGGGATGATCTATGCGGAGGGAACTTTTGGTGCGGGGGCAACCGTTCCGTCGGGAGCGAAGACAGCGTTTATCTGGAACCCGCGCAAAGCGGCGATTCGGGCAGGGCGGGTGACAGGCAATCAGTGGAATGATGCGAATGTTGGCAACTATTCGGTGGCTTTTGGATACGATAACACCGCCAGTGGCGCTGGAAGCACGGTTAGCGGTGGGCAGGGCAGTACTGCCATCGGCGACTACGCTGCGATTGGAGGTGGAGTAAGCAACACTGTCAGTGGTTATGCAGCTACCATTAGCGGCGGGCAGAATAACACTGCCCTCGGTAGCTGGAGCACTATCGGCGGTGGCAGTGGCAACACTGCCAGTAGCAATAGTAGCACGGTTGGCGGTGGATCAAATAATACTGCCAGTGATTGGAATAGTACGGTTGGTGGGGGAGTAGGCAATACTGCCAGTGGCGCCGGGAGCACGATTGGCGGAGGGCAAAACAATATTGCTGTGGGACTTAGCAGCACTATCAGCGGTGGTACTGGCAATACAGCCAATGGTTTCTACAGCACAGTCGGCGGTGGTCAGAACAATACTGCCAGTGGACACCGAAGCACTGTTGGTGGTGGGGAAAATAATACCGTTGCTGGGGAGTATGCCACCATCGGCGGAGGGCGCTTTAATACGTCCAGCGGAGGATATGGTGTGGTGAGTGGAGGGCTCAGCAATGCTGCCAGTGGCTATGCCAGTGCAGTGGGAGGGGGTACCAACAACACTGCCAGTGGAGCAGGAAGTTCCGTAGCTGGAGGATCGTACAATACTGCTGGCGGCGATTACTCCTGGGCAGGTGGCGGCTATATGTACCTCAGCTCCGCTGCGGATCACACCTTTGCGTGGGGGTATGCAACAGCGACGACGGCAATCACCGCATCGGATGCCTTTCTGATTGGTCCGTATGGGAATAGCTACCGTGTTGGGATCAACGTACTGAATCCAACTGCGGCGCTGCACGTCAATGTTGGAAGCTGGACATATCCGTTGCGGGTGGAAGGGCTATCATCGACCAGTGCAGCGACCAGCATATTGACTGTAGATGGTAACGGCGTCGTCTACACCACCAGCGCCAGCAGTCTGGGTAGCGGCAATGCCTGGTTGCTCACCGGGAACAGTGGGACAAATCCAGCGACGGATTTCTTAGGCACTACCGATAATCAGCCGCTGGTCATCAAAGTGAACAATACCGAGCGGGTACGGATTACTACCGCTGGTCACGTCGGTATTGGCACAGCATCGCCACAGTGGTTGCTGGATGTAGCAGGATCTGTACATTTTGGAGCTACAGGGAATTTTGGAACTATCTTAGCAGATATGCAGGATGCCAGTCCTTTTGCTGGAGGGCTTTTTGTGCGGAAGCGAGGAACAACAGGCGATGCCAATGCTGCTGTGACCGATGGATCTGAAGTCGGGTATCATAGCTTTGCAGGCTGGGATGGGAGCAACTACAAGCGGTTAGCATACGTACTGGTAACCGCTCACGGGAATATTACTCCGAGCAGCGGCGGGGGCGATTACGCAATCGTAACCCGTGATCCAACGACCAATGCCGAAGTAACTCGGCTTTTCATCGATGCTCAAGGATACGTTGGGATCGGAACGACAACACCGCAGCGACGCCTGGTGGTTGGCAATGATGATATTAACGGGATCAGTCTGGAAGAAGGCACCAGTCCGAATGCGGGATATTTGCGTTTTGGCGATAATACGGGAT
>JALWUI010000197.1:0-7710 GCA_027082775.1 Candidatus Kapaibacterium sp. | reverse complement strand
TTGGTCGCTCTCGGGAAAGCACAGCAGGACCGTTGAACACGGGGACAACGGGGGTACTGGTAACGATTCAGGACAATGGCAATGTAGGGATTGGGACGACAACGCCAGCAAAAACCTTAGTCATTGAAGATGATGCGGCGGGGACGAACCTGGTGACATTGCAGAACAAGAACAATGGGGGCTATACTTCGATTGACTTTTTGGACAACGGAGGGACGCTGATAATGAGTCTTGGGGCAGCCAATCCGGGGGTTGCGGGACCATATTCTGGCGATGCCTATATTCACTCGCATTATGGAGCGGATTTGTATTTAGGGGTGAGTTCCTCGACGGGGGACATTATTTTCAGCACCAACAACTACACCGAGCGGATGCGGATCACAGCAGATGGGAATGTGGGGATTGGGACAGCGACACCAACGACGCGGTTGCACGTTGCTGCCAGCAGTGATCCTCTGCGATTGGAAGGATTGCAATCGACCAGTGCAGCGACCAGTGTATTGACTGTAGACGGCAATGGTATCGTCTACACCACCAGTGCCAGCAGTCTGGGCGGTGGCAACGCCTGGTTGCTTACCGGGAACAGCGGGACCAATCCAGCGAGCCATTTCCTGGGCACTACTGACAACCAGCCATTGGTAATTCGGACGAACAATGCCGAAGTGATGCGGGTCACGGCGACTGGCAACGTCGGCATTGGAACTCCTTCACCTCAGGATTTATTACACGTTCACAAAGCTGCCGTTTCCGGCGTTGCAGAGACCATCGCACGCTTCTCTATTTCTGACGCCTCCGGCTATCTGCAAATCGCCAATAATGTTGCAGCAAATAACACCTTTATGCCCAGGCTCTACGCTTATACCATTGGCTATAATGGGCCAGCGCTGACGATCGCGGCGCGAACCAATAACGATGGGGTAGGGCAAACGGAACCACTGATTGCCGTTGACGCTTATGGACCGTCGGCTTCTCTTTCCATTCGGCCCCTGTTTCAGGTTCGCAACAGCGGATCGCCGCAGGTGACCGTCACTGCGACAGGAGACATTGGCATTGGGACAGTCACGCCTGATCGAGACATTACCCTCAGCCGATCGGGATCGGCGTATTTCAACATCAAGGACGGCAGTCGGGAAATTCTCTTGGGAACTGATCCCAACGGGGGCATTCTCTCCGTGATGAGCAATCACGATCTTATTTTCCGAACAGGGAACAACGTCGAAAAAATGCGAATCACTGCCAGCGGCAACGTCGGCATTGGTATTTCGAATCCTCCCTACAAACTGTATGTTCGTGCCTCTCATTCAGCCAACGTTGACTATATTGGCGGAATGTTTGAAATCGAACAGACCGCTCCTTCTGGTTTCACCCTTTACGGTCATCGTACCATTGCACGTGCCACTCACACCACGGGACTTTTGCACGGGTTGCAGGCAATTTCTGCCATTGGCGAGTTTCAGGGGTCTGGAGGTACGACCAATTACGGCGATGTGCTCACAGCGGGGGCAGTGATCACCGGTGGTGCTACGGTCAACAATTTGCGGATGATGACCATCTACGCTCCCAACAACAGCGGAACCATCCAGAATCTCACGGGGATCCTCATTGAGGATATGACTGCTGGCAGCTCCTCCAACTACTCCATTTACTCTTTGGGTGGAACGATGTACCACGCTGGCGATATTGGCATTGGCACCAGCTTTCCTCAGTCAGCGTTGGAAATTTATCGCAGCGGAGGGAGTTCATATCCCACGTTACGACTAAGCGATGGCGATGTGTTGCTCCCTGTGTTTACATCCAATAGCTTAGGGGAAGTTTCTGGCTCACACGCCATCGGGCTGTTGAAAAGCAGCAAGGGGGCTATCAACAATTTGACCAAAGGGGGACTGGCACTCTATGGATTCACCGATAATGGCGTCAATGATTGGTATCCTTTGAGCTTGGTGGGGACACACGGCGGCTCTTCACCGACCGAGGCGGCGGTACTCATAGCGGGACAAAAAATCGCTGGAGGCGCTCGGGCACGATTGACAGGCAGTGAAGTGATTATGGATGTTGCCACAGCCTATGATCCTCACGTGCCTTTGGGAGGACAGAATCCTCAGGTGGTTTTCCGAATTCGAGCTGATGGACATGTCGGCATTGGAACACTTACACCCGCAACTAAGCTGGTCGTGTGGGGACCGCATACAGGAGCTGGGGCTGGGAACGGATCAAGTAGTAATGCGCCATCTCAGGCAATTATTCCAGCAGGATCTGATGGAACCACCTATCTCAATGATTGGCCGAATGGCTGGGGTGGGGGACTGGCAACCTGGGATATCTGTGGTGCCGGTATTTTAATGAGCGGCTATTGGCTCCGCTCGGATCGTCAATACAAAACACACATTGTACCTTTGGTACAGGATCAAACAGATTTAGTGCGCAAATTCCTGCAACTCGAGCCTGTGGCGTACTTTCCCAATCCTGAAACAATGCCTGTCAACGATCCGGACCGGAAACGCTTCGGGTTTGTTGCCAACGATGTGGAGAAATTATTCCCCAACTTAGTTCTCAACGCTGGAGCCCCGCCAGAAATTGCCCGTGGATTGGAGTACGATGGCTTCATCCCCATTCTAGTTGCGGTGGTCCAGCAACAGCAACACGTGCTGGAGCAGCAACAGCAGCGGATCGAGCAATTGCTGGAAGAGAACCAGAGAATCCGGGAAGAAAACGCTCAGCTCAAGGCGCAGATCGCAGAGATTCAAGCACTCAAATCCCGACTTGCCCGTATTGAAGCGCTCTTGGGAAGCAAAGGGGCAAAATAACGCCAGCTTCTTTTGGTTCTGGTTGTCAACAACACATGCTTTGGTGTGCATTGCCGCCCCTGGCAGTACAATCCGTGGGATTGCTCAGGGCACGTCGCAGGCTTGTCCGCCTGTTTTTGCTCGCCAGTGAAGGTCAGCACTCCAGCACAGGATAGGAGCGAGAACCTCTCTCGTGTTACAATTCTGCATTTTTAGGGGCACGGTATGCCGTGACCCTCCGCATGCACAGCACACGTGTAAGGATCCAATCTCTTGCAGTTGTCCACATTCCCCGACCTGTAGGGGCACAGCGCTGCTGCATCCCTACCATTGCACGTGGTACGTGCCCACAGATAGGCATGCTGTTTTGCTCCACACGATATTGCACTACCAGATTCCCATTGCCGTGATGGTAGTTTGATGGGGTTGTCCGCGTGGGCGCAGCAAAGTTTCGCCTTCATACGTTCATTGGGAATGCATCCTTTAGGGTGCAATTTTACCGACTGAAGTCGGCGTTGCCGGTCGGCGCGACCCGGCTGGTCGCCCTCACCCACACCCGTAGGGGCGACCGGCCGGTCGCCCCTACACATTTGCGTCAGTGCATCCTTCTATTTTTTGCCGGCTCAAGCCGGCGCTCCCAGCAGGGTGCCGACGAATGCCGGCGCGATTAGCAATGCGCTGCTGCGTTACGTTCCACCATTGCATCGGTGGAAGCAGTGCTGTGGAAGGGAAGCTTGAAGACCGGGGCGTACCCAATGCCTGTGGGGAATGGGAGAACACGGATAGTGACTTCGTAGGGAAAGGCGAACCCTTCGATCCAGATGCGAAGCGTTGCGACTCCCGGTTTGGTACCAGCTCGGAGGATTGCTCCACCCGGATAGACCGTATCGATCACAATGGAATCGAAGCCTTCGGCGATTTCCAGCATAAGCTGGGGATGCTGATCCAGCGGCAGTCCCAGTTGGTTGTACAGTTGCACGCTCAGCCGGGCGGCGGTGGTATCGGAGAGGAACAGAACGTCGGGATGAACCTGAATCTCCGCACGTACAGGCGTGGTAAACAATTGCAGAAGCCAACGGGCAAGGAAGAAACTGGCTAAAACAGCGACGAGGGTGAGAGCGGTATACCCTGCCTGCCGGAGTGCTTCTTTATTCCGCTGCATAGGAAAAAGATCAGCGATTGTGTTCGCTGGTTGGCGTTGCAGCAAAAGGCTACTGCTGTCTGGGTGCCTGTTGCTGCGGCGTTCCTGCCGGTTGCTGCGGTTGCGCTGGCGGCGTTGCCGGTGCCGGACTCGGCGGTGGCGGCAATTCTACGCCTACCGTTGCCGGTCGCCGCTGCTCTTCTTCTTTGACCGTGTTGACAAAGAGGAGGTTGGTGAGCAGGGAAAGCACCAGAATGGCTGCTCCGGTTCCGATCGTTACTTTTTGTAGAAAGGTTGCCGTTCGCCGCACTCCAAAGACGCTGCCGAATTGGCCAGCCAGTCCCCCAAAAGCTTCACTGACCAGTCCCATTCCCTTGCCGGGCTGGAGTAGAACGGCAATGATCAGAATGATTGCTAGCAGGATTAACAAAATCATCATCACGGTAACCATTACACCCTTCCTTTTTGCTCTATCTGACGTTTTGCGAAGCCCAGAGACGAAAACGGTTTCCTTCTTGTGTTGTGCTACCAGTCGGGCGCTTCAATGGGGCTGATCAACCCGCTCGCCGAACAGCGTCGCACTGGTTGCTCGCACAATCCGGACATAAATCCGGTCTCCCGGTTGCAGGTTCTGGTCGTACGGGAAAATCGTCACCTTATTTCCGTCCGTTCTGCCCTGCCATTCCTCCAGATTGCGTTTGCTGGGACCTTCCACCAGAATTTCTTCGACGCTGCCGATGAGTTCCTGATTTTTTTCGTAGGAAATTGCGTTCTGCAATTCGATGATTTCCTGAAGACGCCGGAGCTTTACTTCCTCTGGAACGTCGTCGCCCATCTTCCACGCCTTCGTCCGCTCGCGAGGAGAATACTTGAACATATAAGCACCATCGTATCGCACCTGTTTCATTAACTCCAGCGTTGCCTGATGATCTTCTTCGGTTTCGGTGGGAAATCCAGCAATGATGTCGGTCGACAGGGTGCAGTGAGGGATGATGGATCGGATCTTTTCAATCCGTTCCAGGTATTGCTCTGCTGTGTACGTTCGATTCATCAGCGCTAAGATTCGGTCTGAGCCAGATTGCACTGGCAGGTGAATGTATTTGCAGATGTTGTCGTATGCTGCCATCGTTTCAATGAGCTTATCGCTCATATCCTTCGGATGCGAAGTGGTGTACCGAATACGCATTGCCGGTACGGCGCGGGCGACCGCAGCCAGCAGGTCTGCAAAGTCCTGCTGGGTGTCGGGACATCGGTAGCTGTTGACGTTCTGTCCCAAAAGGGTAACTTCTTTGAATCCCTGGTCCCACAAACGTTGAACTTCCGCTACGATGGAACGGAGGGGGCGGGAACGTTCTCGCCCGCGAGTGAAGGGAACAACGCAGAAGGTGCAGAATTTATCGCAGCCGCGCATAATAGAAATCCACGCACTGATGCCTTCGGTGCGCAGCGGTTCAATGTCATCGTAGGTTTCTACCCGGCTCAATTTTACTGCAATGCCTTTTTCCCCCTGCTGGGCTGCCTGCACCAGCGTCGGCAGTTTGCGGTACTCGTCCGGTCCCACGACTAAGTCCACGATGGGTTCTTTCTGCACCAGGTCTTTCCGCAACCGCTCTGCCATACATCCCAGAATACCAATGACCAGATCCTCTTTTTTGCGTTTGAAGTGGCGGAGGTGACGGAGACGCTCGAAAATTTTCCGCTCGGCATTTTCCCGAACTGAGCAGGTGTTGAGGAAAATGACATCAGCTTGGTCGATTCTATCCGTCGGGCGGAAGCCATATCGGCGCAGAATGCCTTTGACAATTTCCGAATCGTTGACATTCATCTGGCAGCCGTAGGTTTCAATGTACAGTCGACGCTCCTGAGCCGCCGTCTCTTCCCCCTGCAGTTCCGCTGCGTACGTTGTCACTTCCGATGGTTGCGTTACGATCGGTAATTCAATCATTCCCGCTTCACTGTTGTTGTTTTTCTCCCTTGGGCAAGGGATGTTAACGGATAACCGGGAGGTTTCTTTTTGCGAAAGAGACGCGTCAGAAAAAAGAGCGATTCCTCCCGCCCTACCAGGGAGGAATCGCCATCAGGGGGTACACTGATTAGTGCATCACCTGTACCGGTAGCTGTTGAACTGTTCCATCGTCAAGGTGCAACTGCAGGAAGTACGGACCTGCGGGCAGCGAGTGCAATGGTAGGTGCAGTGGCAGCGAGGGATCGTCTGCCTGATAAGCTGCTCTGCCCTGAAGATCTACCATCACTGCCCGGTGAATTCGGGAGGACAGCGGGACGGCGGTAGCGGGAAGAGCAAGGGATGATTGAGTAAGCAGTTGCTGCTTCACCGGGCGTTTTGATGGTGTGTTCCTGCCTTCGGGTTGCAAGGTTTCTTCTGCAGGTATCGCGCCATTCCAGAGAAGGAACCGGATAACGGGGCGAAAGTGGATGGGGGCACGCAAGTGCTTCCGTAACCGGTATCGGCTCTGTTCCGTGTGGTGAGTGCGCCATTGCTGGCGGAGTGCGGCAAGTTCCTTGCGCCACTGGATCACGAAAGGCTTCGCTTTCTGGAAAATAGCTTTGAGCGATGCCCGGTATTTTCTGGCAAGATCCCGGACTTCCTGGACAAGAGGACGCATCTGATCCCGGTGTTGCTGGAATAATCGGCGAAGCTCCGCTCGCTTTTGCGCCAGTTGCTCCGGTGATGCCTGCTGTTGGCGCAATGATCGGAGGTCGTGCAGCAGGGTGCGGCGTTGCTGGCGGAATGTGTGACGGAGCTGGGAAGCCTGTTTCCGCAATTGATTGAGCCGCTCCAGATCTGCTGGTTCCAGTTGCTGGTCGAATTCCGCTTTCCATTCCAGAAGTTTTGGAAAAATTTCCCTTTTTGCAAAATCGTGGATTGCCTGGCGCAGCGTTTGCGGTTGAGCAAACAGCGGATGCACGCTAATAGCGGTCATCAGCATCAGGATGCTTACAAAGCGTTTCATCGTGTGGTCCCTTCCGTTTTTGTGACACAAGCTGCCAGAAATCGAGCTATGAGACCGTTTGCCAGCAGCCAGCGTTTAATGGTGGAAATTTCATCGGTAGGGACGACGTTCTGTGGTTGCCCGGAATCCCATTTGTAGGGGTGACCGGCTGGTCGCCCGCATAGGCGAGTGCCGCTGCGCTCCTACTGGGAGCGCACCCTTTAGGGTGCCTGGGAGCGCACACTTCAGTGTGCATGCCGACTAAAGTCGGCGCTCCCAGTCATTGCCGGCGAAAGTTGGCGCTCCAGTTGTTGGGAGCGCACACTTTAGTGTGCAATTTTGCCGGCTAAAGCCGGCGCTCCCGGTAGTTGCCGACTAAAGTCGGCGCTCCCAGTCGGCGCGCACGCTTTAGGGTGCATGCCGACTAAAGTCGGCGCTCCCAGTCGGCGCGCACGCTTTAGGGTGCAATTTTGCCGGCTGAAGCCGGCGCTGCCGGTCGGCGCAACCCGGCTGGTCGCCATCACCCATACCCGTAGGGGCGACCCGGCTGGTCGCCCCTACACATTTTACGTCAGTGCCTCCTTCTATTTTTGCCGACTGAAGTCGGCGCTCCCAGTGGCGCGCGCGCTTTAGGGTGCATGCCGACTGAAGTCGGCGCTCCCAGCCGGCGTTCCCAGTGGCGGCGTTCCTGGTTTACTGGGAGCGCACACTTTAGTGTGCAATTTTGCCGGCTGAAGCCGGCGCTGCCGGTCGGCGCAACCCGGCTGGTCGCCATCACCCACACCCGTAGGGGCGACCGGCCGGTCGCCCCTACACATTTGCGTCAGTGCATCCT
>JALWUI010000196.1 GCA_027082775.1 Candidatus Kapaibacterium sp. | reverse complement strand
TCTTCAGGACTACCCCGACATCCGCCGGCAACTGGGCAACGAATTCCGATACGTGATGGTCGACGAATATCAGGACACCAACTACCTGCAACACCAGATTGTCATCGAACTGGTTGCTGAACACCGAAACATCGTTGCAGTCGGCGACGATGCCCAGAGCATCTACGGCTTCCGCGGCGCCCGGATCGAAAATATGCAGGATCTCCCGGCAGTTTTTCCCGAATGCCGGATCATCAAACTGGAAGAAAACTACCGCAGCACCCAGCCGATTCTGAATTTCGCCAACGTGATTCTCCAGAACTCTGTGGAATTGTTTCCCAAGCACCTGTACACCCGAAAGCAGGGCGGCGACAAACCCGCTATTGTCAAAACAGAAACCGAGCAGCAGCAATCGCAATACATTGTGCAGCAGATTCTGGAGTTCGTCGAAGAAGGCATTCCGCTCAGCGAGATAGCCGTTCTGTTCCGCGCCGCCTATCACTCAATGGATCTGGAAATCGAGTTACAGAAAGCGCGAATTCCATTTCAAAAATTCGGGGGATTGAAATTTTCCGAAGCCGCCCATATTAAGGATGTCCTTGCCCACCTGCGGCTGATGCTGAATCCCACGGATGCTGTAAGCTGGCACCGCGTTCTGCTGCTGCTCAAGGGTGTTGGTCCACGCACTGCTCAGCGAGTGGTCGAAGCGGTTGTCAGCGGGAAACTGCAAATAGGACGTTCGAACGACTTTTCCTCATTTGGCAAAGCCGCATCCTCCATCGAATCCCTGTTCCGGTTGCTGGGCAAGAGCGCAACGGAACTATCCACCCCGGCAGATCAACTGTTTGCAGTCCTGGAGTACTACCGCCCCATTTTATGGGACAGATACGACGATGCGCAGCGTCGCTGGAATGATTTAGAAACGCTGCTCTCCATCGCCGATCGGTACGAACATCTGGAAGGATTTCTCACCGACATTGCGCTGGAACCGATCGAAGGATCACTGGAAGCCGTGCAACCAGTATCGCCGGAGGAAGAGATTCTCACGCTCTCCACCGTCCACTCAGCCAAAGGGCTGGAATGGAAAGTGGTGTTCCTCATCTGGATGGTCGATGGGCGATTCCCGCCACCGCAGGCGCAGGAGAGCATCGAGCGGATGGAAGAAGAGCGCCGACTCTTCTACGTCGCCTGCACCCGTGCAAAAGAGCATCTCATTCTCACCTATCCAGAGCAGATGTACTCCCGCGAACACGGGCGAGTTCTCACCCTTCCCTCGCCATTTCTTCAGGAACTCCCTCCCGACATTGCCGAGCACTACATCGTCGTAGAATCCGAAGAGTGATCCAGCAGCAATCCTGGTGTCACCAGTGAAGTGGTAGGGGGCAGCGCTGGTGTGCCCTACGGGCGATCCGGTGGATCATCCCTACAGGCAGAAAGTTGGATAATCCGCCGATCACGACTGGGAGCGCCGGCTTTAGCCGGCAAAGAAAGTGCATCCTAAGGGGGGTACGTTCCCGGTGAATGCACGCTGAAGTGTGCGCTCCCGGATCCTCTTCGATGGTCTTGCCTGTGTCCGGAATTTTTTGTATATTTGCCTCACACTGTTAGTTCGTTTCACAATTTCAAGGATTACAAAATGACAAAAGCGAAAACATTTTCTGCAAATCGTGTGTGTGTGTGTGTGTGTGTACACACTCCTGTTTCTGATGACCCTTCCAGCACTTGCCCAGGGCTTGCACGTCTTTGAACGCACCATCGGCATTTCCAACGCTGTGACCCGAACCTTTGATCTGGAAAAACCCGCAGTGGTCAGAGAAGCAATCGTGGGCGTCAATTACAAAGTGTACGGAGGATGGAATCAAATCGGGATCTGGGAAGTTGATTCGACGACAGCACCACTGCAAGAATACGTTCGCTTTCGGGACACAGTGCTGTGGACGGAAGGTCGGGGAGTGATCCGCAGCGTGGATCGTCGGGGGTATTTGATCGTTGGCGTCGGTGTGGCAAGTCCCACCGATACATTGCTGTTTGTCGCACGGGCGGATACCACCAACTGGCAATCTGGCGGGACCATTCTCTGGGCGCAGCATTTAATGTTGATGGATACGGTGGGAGTGCCGTATGAGGTTTCGGTGCCGACGGAGGTAGTGTTGTTTGATTCGGTGCAGGGATTGTACCTGATCTGCGGGTATGTGCGGCGAGGCAATGAGCAGGGAGCGTTTTTGCTGCAAATAGATGATCAGGGGGTGGTGCGGTGGGTGCAGGTGTATTGGGATGAGGCGACGAAGGATCATCTGGCATCACCGCTGTGGTGCTGGGATATGGATTATCGAGCGGGCAAGGAGGTAGTGCTGTGTGGGAGCCGAGTAACGGAATTTGTGCGACCGGTGCCGCCGTCCAACTGTGAGAATGAGCGGCAACAGGGGTGGTTGTTGGTAGTAGATGGATACAGCGGGATGCCGTTGGGGGACATTGTGTATGCGAGTGAGGAGCGGTGCAGTGAGTTTCGGCAGGTAGAGGTGGTGGAGAGTCGGAACCGGATCGATGTGGTGGCGGTGGGATGGGGAAATACGGAAATGGCAGCGGGAGCAACGGTAACGTATGCCGGAGATCTGGGAAACGTGCTGGGAGGACGGACAGTGTGGAGTGAGACAGTGTTGCAGCATCCAGTAGAGATATTGGAGAACCGGTTGTACGACATAGAGGTGCGGATAGTAGCTGACA
>JALWUI010000195.1 GCA_027082775.1 Candidatus Kapaibacterium sp. | reverse complement strand
GCCCTCGCACGCTGTACCGCAAACTTGCTGCATACGGGTTAGAATAACGGCAGCGGAGTGCTCAACAAATGCTGAAAAATGCTGCTCCGGCGATTCGCAAACTCCAGCGGGCTAAAATGACGCTTTTCTCGCACCTGCAGCAATGGTGGCGTCACCTCAGCGCTATTTTTCTCCGCGCCGAGCACCATCATCTCTTTCTTCTGGCATCCGGCATTTCGTATGATGCTTTCCTGTTTTCCTTGCCAACGCTGCTGGTTATGGTGTTTCTGGTCGGACTTTTTACGGATGCCCACTCCATTGTGCAAACACTTGCAGATCTTTTGCAGCAGGTATTTCCACCGGAGCAGTGGTCTCAATCCTTTGTCAATGAAACAACGCAGCAATTGCAATGGATTCTGGACAAAGCCTTAGCGCTGGGATGGATTTCCATTCCTGCCGTTTTCTGGCTGGGCTCAACACTGTTTGGTTCTATTCGCACAGCGCTAAACGCCATTTTTGAACTAAAAGAACCGGGATTTTTCCTGAAATACAAACTCAAAGATATCGGCATTCTGCTCTTTTTTACCCTGCTGGTAATGCTTGTGGGAATTTTCAACACCAGTACAACCGTTCTGGAAATTTTCCTGTCAACGTATTTTCCAAAAATTTCGACGCTGTGGCTGTGGGCGCGCAATCTTCTTTCGCTGTGTATTACCGCCGTCTTCTTCTATTTTCTGTATCTCCTCCCACCGCACGGCTCTCTCCCCTCCTCCGTGGTACGTTTCAGCACTATTCTCAGTACGATTTTGTGGGAAAGTGCAAAGTATCTGTTCGCCTGGTATATCAGCAATATTTCCTCGTACGGAACAATTTACGGAACGTACGCGGTTATCGTCGTATCAGCGCTGTGGATGTATTACACCTGGATGATTTTTCTCCTCTCCGCGGAAATTGCACGATATTTCTACGAATCTCGTCTCACACGTGCAGCAGCAAGTAAAATCAATCCAGCCTCCGACGATGAAACGTGATATTTCAGAATTCAATATGCAGGAGTTGTTGGAGCGTTATAAATTGCAATCAAAAATTATTGAACTGTTAAAAGCAGCTCACCAGGAACTGAAGCAGGAAAATTATCCGCGCTCGTTTATCCACCTTTCTTCCGCGCGTCGATACGCGCGCAAAATGCTCCAGGCGCAACTTTTCCTCCCTGACGAAGCCCATATTCCCACGCTCATTCAGGAGCAAATGCAATCGCTGGCGGAAGCGAAAGTGCTGCGCAACTAATTAATTCTCGGCGCGGACAACATTTTGCAAAACACCCAACCGCTCAATTCGGAGCTCTACAGTATCGCCCGGTTGCAACCAGCGGGGAGGATCGAATACTTTGCTGCCGTTGAGCTCCAGCAAACATCCGGTACCAACGGTTCCTGAGCCAACTACCTCTCCAGGATGAACAGTAACGCCGTAGCTGATGCGTTCTAAAATCTGCGCAAATGTCCAGCTCATATCTTTGAGATTGCCCTGCGAAATTCGCTCTCCGTTGAGATAGGCTTCCATTTGCAAATCGTACTGGGCACCGGCTGGGGTCTCAATCCGGCGATCCTCCAGTTCCTCTTTCGTCACCAGATACGGACCCAGCGACGTTGCGAAATCTTTGCCCTTTGCAGGTCCCAGGTTCAATTTCATTTCCTCCATTTGCAGGGATCGGGCGCTCCAGTCGTTCATAATCATAAACCCCACAATGTAGTCATCTGCCTGTTCAGCCGGGATATTCCTGCCTGTTTTGCCAATCACCGCTGCACATTCCAGTTCAAAATCCAGGCGTTCCAGATGGCGCGGCTGCACCCATACCGGTCCCGGTCCTGCCACCGCCAGATGGTTGGTGAAGTAGAAAACAGGAAACTGATCAAATTCCGGAATCATTGGGAGTCCCCGGTTTCGGCGGGCAGTTTCAACGTGCTGTCGGAATGCATACCCATCGCGCATTGATACAGGTCGTGGCAGCGGCGCCAGTAATTGCACCTCCGCTGAGCCAAAAAGTGCCGGTTTGCTCAAATTGCCATACTCTTTCTGGAGCCATTCAAAAAGCTGCGCCAGTGCCTCCCATCCAGCCGTCCCCAACTGCAAAAACGAAAGCAAATCCGACGGCAAAGCCTCCAGCGGAGCATCAAAATGGGCTTTCGCTTTCTGATAGCATTCGGCAACATCCGCAATCCATTGATCTGCAACTACAACGCCAAACCGCTGCGCTGCACCCACTGCATACGTTACAAGCTTCATCTCACATCCCCTAAGTTGTTGGCACCGATGTCGTTTGCTGCGTTTTGGAGGGAGCAAAAACGAGCGGTACTACCGATTCGTGCTTTGGTTGCCGCAATTGGCGAACGTGCCGGAATGCAAGCCAGGCAAAATAGCCATAGCCGAAAGCAAAGAGGAGCTGGAAAGGCACCGCTGCAAATTCCCACCAGAAGGCGGAGATACCAGCACCAGCAAGGAGATAGAGCGCCAATGCCGCCTCGATCCAGGTGGTCCAATGCACCGTTCGGGGGATATACCGCCACCGCCGTCGCCAATCATCATACGCCCGTTCAATTCCATACTTAGGCGTCCGGACAAAAGCAGATCGGCGTTTGAGCAATGCCTCAATCACGGCTTTTGCATTGTTCACAGACAATCCCATCGTCCCCGCCAGATACAGCGGGAACAACCAGAGCCGCTGCTGCCATTCTTCTCTGTCCTCCGTCACCGTGTATTGACTACAGGCAAAAGCGGCGAAGGTGCTCAGGGCAGCAAAGATAAAAACGGCAAAGAAGGTAAAGACCGGATCGTATACAGGGAAAGCTTTTTTCAACATTACGATCGGAAAACACAGCACAGCGATCAACGGTAACAGCAAATACACCACATTGGCACTGAGATGCATCATCGCCTGCCACTTGACCTTCCACGGCAATGAGGCTCGCAGCACCTGCGGGATTAACTTCCGGGCTACTTCAATGGAGCCTTTCGCCCATCGAAACTGTTGCGCTTTAAACGATTGCACATCCACTGGCAACTCGGCTGGCGTTGTGATATGCGGCAGAAAAAGGCACCGCCACCCCTGCATCTGCGCTCGATAGCTGAGATCCAGATCTTCCGCCAGCGTGCTCCCATCCCAGTTGCCGGCATCGATAATCGCTTTTTTCCGCCACACTCCTGCCGTTCCATTGAAGGTCAGGAAAAAGCCTGCCCGGCTGCGCACCAGTTGCTCGATGCCAAAATGATAGTCCAGAATCAGCGACTGAATGCGAGTCAGCAAGGAATAGTTAGCGTTGAGATGGGTCCACCGCGTTTGCACCATTGCAATGCGTTGATCCAGTTGAAAATAAGGAAGCGTTCGGAGCAGAAAATCGGGATGTGGAACGAAATCCGCATCGAAAATCGCAATAAACTCCCCGCGAGCTTTCGCCAATCCCTCTTTGAGTGCCCCTGCTTTAAAACCATTGCGATGGGACCGGTGATAATACACGATGTTGACCCCTCTCCGCTGATACTCTCGAACCAGCCGGCGGGCTATCAGACGCGTATCATCTGTTGAATCATCCAGCACCTGAATTTCCAGCTTCTCACGAGGGTAGCGAAGGCGGCAGACGTTCCGGATCAACCGTTCGACAACATAAATTTCATTGTAAATCGGCAACTGCACCGTGACAGTTGGATATTCCTTCAGTGGCGGCGGTTCCGGCTCCGTCCGATGCCGCAGGCGATAATATAAATACGCCAGATAGGCGCCGTGGAAGCCGTATAGCGACAATGCAAAGAGAACAGAACCATAAACCACCAACAACAGTTCCTGCATCGCTACTCCTTACTGTTATGAACACCTCTTGCTGGAGGGTATGCTACCGATGGACAGATCAGCAAACGCCTCAACACTGAGTGCTACCAGTACTGGACAGCAAAACGGAAAGCCAGCAAAGGAAACTGCTACTGCAATGATCTGCTTCTTCTGAAGCCACGCTGCGCTACCAATGGGAAATAACAGCCAGCAGAATATCCTCCGCAATGGCTGCCAGCGCTTCCTGAGCTGCCTGATCCCGCGCTTCAGCACCTCCTGCCACCGGGTAAACACGGTACTGCGTGAAGGTCTTTTTCCATATCTGTTTCTTCCGCACCCGATCCCAATATTCTGCTTCCACCACCACGGTAACTTTTCGATCCTGCTCCTGCTCGCCTGTCTGCACGGTAAGCACTTCGTCCCGCACTGCTCGAATGACCGTGGACAGGGTGGCATCTGCATTCTGCTGTACCAGCGTAAAGCTGCCATCATTTTCAAATTGCCGAATCAATTCCTGTGTCAAAAACGTCGCATATTCTGGATTCCCAAAGCCACTCTGATCATCCACCGTTTGAATATGCAATGTCTTCAGGTGCGGGGGAATGGATCCACCCGTAAAGGAATAACAGCCGCTCGCAAACACAAAAACACTCAAAATTAGCAGTTGCGGTAGAAAAACGGGATGACAATTCGATGACAATTGTTTCATCTTTGTCTCACTCTGTACCTACTGACCACCAGATTGCACCGACCGAACCAGACAACCATTTCTTTGAGGATACATCGTTGGTTACCTCAGAACGTACTGTACAAACACTTTAACCAGCACTTAATTGCAGAAAAATCCGTAAATTTCGATTTCCGTAAATCAAGCAGCATAAAGAGGAAGTGAGAGTCCAGACGTATCTCACAGCTTCATTGCTACCGGAGTCTCCGGGACCGTCACCAGCGCTGGCGGTAATGATTGACGTGCTGCGCGCCAGTACAACCATTTGCGCGGCGCTGGCTGCCGGAGCGGAAGCGATTATCCCCGTTGCAGAGCTGGAAGAGGCTCTCCGATTGGCACGTCAATTTGAACGATCGACTGTCCTGTTAGCAGGTGAGCGCAAAGGAGAGAAACCAGAAGGATTTGATCTTGGAAATTCGCCGCTGGAATACACCTCAGAAGTGGTCGCTGGCAAAAGGATCATTTTCACGACAACCAATGGAACGCAGGTTCTGCACCGCCTCCGCTTCGCGCCATCGGTACTCGTTGCGGGTTTCGTGAACGTATCTGCAACTGCCACTGCAATTGCAGCAGGAGCCAGCCAATACGCCGAGCTTCACCTGTGTTGTGCGGGCACCACCGGTATGCTGGCACTCGAAGATGCGCTGGCTGCTGGCGCACTGATTGATCGATTGCAGTCGCTCTTACCACAGTTAACCCTTACCGATGCTTCTCGCGCCGTTCTCTGGCTTTACCAGTACAACGCTGATCGCCTTGCTGACATCGTACGCACTACTGACCACGCTCGTCGCCTGCAATCTCTCGGTTTTTGTGATGATATTGCCTTTGCAACGCAATTGGATACCTTTGCTATTGTCCCGGTAATGGATCAGCACATCATCCGGCGGATCGATAAGAACAATCAGGAAATAGAACGATGAGAAGCAGCACGCCGAACGTTATCTCCTCCCAGCGGACAACGAAAAAATCTCCGATACGTCGGCAGCGGGTACGCACCACACCTGCCAAAAAGCCCTCGCACTTACAGCAGCAAATTCAAAAACACCAGCACAAGATCGTTGCCATTCTCCTGGGCACGCTCAGTCTGGCAACGTTCCTTGCGATTGTATCCTACAGCCCATACGATGCCACGTTGACAATGCTCAGCTTTCGAGACGTGTGGAAATTGCTCCTAGGTGATCCTCAGTTACAGGCTTTAGTCGAAACGACCCATAACTGGCTGGGCATCGTTGGCGCAATCATTGCGGATTTCCTCATCAACCAGCTTATCGGATACAGCGCCATTGTCATTCCGGTTCTGCTGGGAATCTGGGCATACTGGATCTGGCAGCAGAACATTCCGTCAAAACTGCCCTTTCACACCGGCATTACGCTCAGCGCTGCATTACTCATTGCCACAACATTCGGCGTCCTGAATCTGGCAACCGCTGCACTATCACTGGAGTGGAGTGGCTCCATTGGTGAATTCCTGGCACACATTCTTCGATCCCTCTTTGGCATTGTCGGCGCTTTCCTGATCCTGACCGCTCTTGGTTTTCTGATTGGACTGCTGGTTGCCGGTGAACGCTTTTCCAGCCGGATACAGCGTCAAATTCAGCAAGTCCGCCGATGGCTTCAGGTAAATCTTCCTGCTTTTGTACGCAGGCAATCACCGTCACCGGGCACAGCGCCATCCGCACCTTCCCGAACGCCGCAGCCACCAGCTCCATCTGTGGAGCCAGAAGAAGAGCCTGCCCGCCGCATCCGGCAGAAGCTGGAGCAGGAAGTAGTGATCCAGCGTCCGGATCAGCCCTCGAATCTCTCCGAATCCCCGGCTACCTCCCCACCAGATTCCAAAAAATCCACCACCCGTACAACTCCGTCACCGGACACGAAACCATCCAGAACCCTGCGTGCAAAACCCTCCACGCCTCCAGCACCTGCTGCTCGTCCCCTGAAACTGGACGTCACGCCGCAGAAAGCGGAAGAAACCGTTCCTGACAAAACCTTCGTTGACACGCACCCGCTGGACGAACCCATTACCTACAATCCGCCCACCATCGACCTGCTGGATCCTCCGGAAGAAATCAGCGCTGTTGATGAAGAAGAGCTCCGCCGAAATGCGGAAATTCTCAGAGAAAAACTGCGCACGTTCAAAGTAGAAATCGAAAACATCACAGTCACCCCCGGACCAGTTGTGACGCAGTATGAATTCGTCCCAGCCGCAGGGATCAAAGTCAGTCAGATCGAAAGCCTGGCGGACGACATTGCGCTGGCGCTGAAAGCCCGTGGTATCCGCATTATCGCACCAGTGCCGGGCAAGGGAACGGTTGCGGTGGAAATTCCGAATCACCAGCCAGCCATTGTGCGATTCAGCGAAATTATCCGCTCTCCAAAATTCAAAAATGCGAACTATCAGTTGCCCATCGCACTGGGCAAAACCACCATTGGAGAAATCTTTGTCACGGACTTAGCCCAGATGCCCCATCTGCTCATTGCCGGCGCAACTGGATCCGGAAAAAGTGTTGGAATCAACGTGATCATTGCTTCGTTGCTGTTCAAAATGCATCCCCGCTACCTCAAATTTTTGATCATCGATCCCAAAAAAGTGGAGCTCACGCCATACCGCAAACTTAGAAATCACTTCTTAGCCGTATGCCCCGACACGCCGGAGCCGATTCTCACCACACCGGAGCACGCTATTGCAGGCTTGCGATCGGTTGAACTGGAAATGGAGCGTCGCTACGATCTTCTGGCAAAAGCGGGGCAGCGGAACATTCAGGACTACAATCGCAAGGTTCGGGAAAAGAAGCTGCCTGCTTCGGATGAGATCATTCATCGCGAACTTCCCTATATCGTGGTCATCATCGATGAGCTGGCAGACCTGATGATGACAGCTTCCAAGGAAGTCGAAGAGCCAATCACCCGCTTAGCGCAACTGGCACGAGCTGTTGGTATCCACCTGGTGGTTGCCACCCAGCGTCCGTCGGTTGATGTCATTACCGGGCTTATCAAAGCGAATTTTCCCGCACGTATCGCGTATCAGGTGGCGACCAAAGTGGATTCCCGAACCATTCTGGATATGAATGGAGCAGAGCAACTCATCGGCCGCGGCGATATGCTATTGATGACCGGAAGCTCGCCAAAACCGATCCGTCTTCAGAACGCTTTTCTGTCCATCGATGAAGTCGAAGCGATCTGCGATTTCATCAGCAGTCAGCCCGGATATTCGCAGCCGTACACGCTGCCCAGTCTGGCAGAGAAACACAAAGAGGAATTGCTGGGTGGAACGGGAGAACGGGACGAACTGTTCGAAATCGCCGCCCGGATTGTCGTCCAGCACCAGCAGGGATCGGTATCACTACTCCAGCGTCGCCTCAAAATTGGATACGCCCGCGCTGCTCGCATTATGGACCAACTGGAAGAAGCCGGCATCGTCGGTCCCTTCGAAGGGAGCAAAGCCCGCAGCGTCTACATTCAGAATGAAGAGGAACTCCAGCAGTACCTTTCCCGCTCATAATCGGCAACGCCTCTTCACCGGCGCAGCCTGTCCCTCCCAGAAGCACCTGCTGTAGCGCGCTTCTGCCGGAAGGCACACTTCCGTGTACGTGCCAATGAAAGTCGATGACCCAGGCTTGCCGGGAGCGTATGCTCCAGCGGGCAAATTTTCCCCCTCCCGAACCCTCTCCCGGAGAGAGGAAATCCCTGCCCCCTGTAGGGGCGACCCGGCGGGTCGCCCATCGGGCGAAGCACCGCTTCGCCCCTACCATTGCACCGGGGGACCACACTTCAGCGTGCATTGCCGACTAAAGTCGGCGCTCCCAGTTTTGCCAGTGAAAGCTGAGCTTCCAGGTCACTGGGAGCGCACACTTCAGTGTGCATACTTTGCCGACGGAAGTCGGCGCTTCCGGTTGTTGCCGGCTCAAGCCGGCGCTCCCAGTCGTTGCCGACAAGCATCGGCACTTCCGATTTGAGTAAGCTCAGTCTCTGGTCCACTACGTATATTTCACCCAGGGCGTGAAACTGCCTGCGTTTTATTACCGTAGAATGGCGGGAATAATAAAAAAGGCAGCCCGAAGGCTGCCTTTGTGTTTGCTGCCGAATATCAGGGCAGGTTACTTGTCATCATCGACAATGGTGTAATCGGCTTCTTCGACTCCTCCTTCGCCACCGCTTTTGCCGGTGTCGGTTGTTGTTGCACCTCCTTCTGCCTGCGTCGTTGTAGCTTTCCCTGCCTCGGCTTGCTCATAGAGGTACTTCGACGCTTTGTTCCAGGCTTCGTTCAATTGCGAGATCGCCTGCTCGATCTTCTGAATGTCGTCCTCTTTCATCACGCTCTTGAGATGCTCTGCGGCATTTTCGACCGCTGCCTTGAGCTCCGGCGTGAGCTTTTCCTGCACTTCCCGAAGTTCCTTTTCGGTTGTGTAGAGCAGTGTATCCGCCTGATTCCGGAGTTCCACCAGACGTTTGCGCCGACGGTCCTCTTCAGCGTGCTCCTGTGCTTCGCGCTTCATCCGCTCGATTTCTTCTTCACTGAGCGTCGTTGCACCCGTGATCCGTACCGTCTGTTCTTTCCCGGTCGCTTTATCTTTCGCCGTCACCGTCAGAATACCATTAGCGTCGATGTCGAAGGTTACTTCAATCTGTGGCACACCCCGCGGTGCAGGTGGAATTCCATCCAGATGGAAGCGACCCAGAGACCGGTTATCCGCTGCCAGAGGACGCTCTCCCTGCAACACGTGGACTTCCACCGACGTCTGGTTATCTGTCGCCGTTGTGAAGATTTCGGTCTTCTTGGTCGGAATGGTCGTCCCTGCCGGAATCATCGGGGTCATCACACCACCCATTGTTTCGATACCGAGGGTAATTGGCACGACATCCAGCAGGAGAATATCCTTCACTTCGCCTGCCAGTACTGCCCCTTGAATGGCAGCGCCAATAGCAACCACTTCATCCGGATTGACCGTCTTCGCCGGATCTTTGCCGAAGAATTCCTTCACCAATTGCTGGATCCGTGGTATCCGGGTCGATCCACCTACCAGGATCACCTCATCAATATCGCGCGGCGTTAACTTCGCCATTTCCAGCGCTTTTTCACACGGACCCAAGGTCTTGCGGAAAAGATCCTCACATAACTGCTCGAACTTGGCACGGGTAATTTTCATCACCAGGTGTAAAGGACCCTGCTGGGTTGCTGTAATGAACGGTAAATTGACTTCGGTCTCCAGCTTTTGCGACAGCTCGATTTTCGCCTTCTCTGCCGCTTCCCGCAAACGCTGCAACGCCATCGGATCCTGACGGAGATCGACACCGTGCTCCTTCTGGAACTCATCGGCAATGTAATCGATCAACCGCTGATCGAAGTTATCGCCGCCCAGATGGGTGTCGCCGTGTGTTGCCTTAACTTCTACAACTCCTTCGCCAATTTCCAGAATGGAAATGTCGAATGTTCCACCACCCAGGTCATAGACTGCCACTGTGAGCGTTTTCCCTTCTTTATCCAATCCGTACGCCAGAGCAGCGGCGGTCGGCTCGTTGATGATCCGCTGCACGTTGAGTCCAGCAATTTCTCCTGCCGCCTTGGTTGCCTGCCGCTGCGCATCGTGGAAGTAAGCAGGAACAGTAATCACCGCATCTTCTATTTTTTGCCCCAGGTAATCTTCGGCTGCACTCTTCAGCTTCTGCAATACCTTTGCAGAAATTTCTTCCGGTGCATAGAGCTTGCCTTCAATGTCAATCCGCACCGACGCTCCATTGTTGTATGGTACCACCTTGTACGGTACCATTTTCGCTTCTTCTTCCACCTCATCCCATCGGCGACCAATGAAACGCTTAACAGAATACACCGTATTCTTGGGATTGGTGATCGCCTGACGCTTTGCTGCTTCGCCCACCAACCACTCACCATTTTTCGTGAGCGCTACGACCGATGGTGTCAGGCGCGATCCCTCTTGATTCGGGATCACCACCGGCGATCCTCCTTCCATTACGGCTACAACCGAATTGGTTGTTCCCAGATCTATCCCGATAATTTTCTTTCCTCTCGTTTCTGCCATTGTGTCTCTCCTTTCTTTGTTCCACTTCACTTACTTCGATAAATGCACAGCAAGGGAATCCCCTTTTGACGGGAACTCCCTTGCTGCGAAAAGTTTGTTGAAAAGAATCGATTACTTGATTTCCACTTTAAC
>JALWUI010000194.1 GCA_027082775.1 Candidatus Kapaibacterium sp. | reverse complement strand
GTGTAATCCAGAATCGTATCGTTCGGATTGCCTGTTTCGTGGGCGATGTAGATGGGATTAAGGGAAGGAAGCGGTCCCACGATCTTGTAGGTCAATTGCAGTTGCTGCCCCGGTGAGGTGCGGAACTTCAGGTAGGGATGCGGATGAGCGGCATCGCTGCCGTCGTATACTTCACCAGAGCGCAGAATCCGCCGCGGGTCTACATCATCGGGGAAGGATTCGCTAATCCCGGTCTGGACATAAAAGCGGAATACGGGACGCAACCGATAATACCAGGAAGTCGCGTGACTGTATCCAGTTGTAAGTTGAGAACATTGTCCATTCCACCAAATACGGTATCGAGCAGTTGGGTAAGTAGTTCGAGTATACCGCAAAATCGCATACCAATACTCAGCAGTGGCCGGAGGATCTATACAAAACTCAAGGACCAGATTCGACTGTCCATCCCAGAGAAAAGCATTATTTAGAAATATATGTTGATTAATGCCGGGTTGCGGCTGCCATGCAGCGTTCTGCCATACCGTCGTGACGTTAGGTATGAAAGGTTGCAATCCTGATGGAGTATGTTGACCTAAACTTGTCGCCCCAATTCCAATAGTAAGCGCCACTGGATCTGTTGGCGGTGAAACTATTCGTTGCACTTCCAGCCCAATGCCCACAATGCGTCCAGGCGGCATTCCAGCATTCTGTAACTCGCTCGCCCGTATAATAAGCTGAATCTTTTTCGTGGCGTAGTAGTACCTATGATAAGGATTTGATGCCCAATGTGCTCCATTATACCAAAAGTCATCCCCAGTATCGCCTAAAACTCTGTACTCAACCCACTGGGCTTGAACAGAGAAAAACGGTTGAAAAAAGGACAAAAGTACTATACCAGCGCTAAAAATCCACACTGATAACATCATCCGCTTCATTGCTCCACCTGCGACTTTGTTTAACAAACACAATTAACCTCTTTCAAAATTCGACGCAATTTATCAAATTCTTATCAAACATCCAATACCCCTATGACACTTTTCCACACCAGCAGCTTTTTTCCAGCAAAGTGGTGATTGCGTCAGATCTTACTCTGCTTTTTTCTTCGCAGCATCTCACCCTGCATGGAGCAACAAAAAGGCAACTGGAGCTACCAACAATTACCCTTGCACAGCCTCCCACCGATCCCGTACACACCACAGTATTGCCTTTAGCCCGTATCACCATTTCCCTTCAGCTATGCACTCCATTCTCTTTACAGAACGCCAAGCCACTGAACGCTGTTCATCATTTTCTCGTACTGAAGCGAACGAGTTCCCGTGCAAAACGGTAGAATTTTCTTCTTCAACCCGAAGAACATCCGGCACAAGCAGCTTCTTCTGGAACCTCTGGAGCAAGCACCGGGGAAACTACCACCTTACAATCTTACAATCCTACGAAACTTCTCCTGCCCGATAAAACCGCACCTGTACTCGCTCCAGTGTGGCTAACCCTTCGACGATAGCAGGATCGATGATTTCCAGAAATTGCTCGATTTTCTCCGCCGTATCCACGATCTCGATAATGATGGGCAAATCCTCAGAAAGTCGCAGGAAGCGAGCGGTATGAATCCGGCTATGCGCACCAAATCCCTCAATGCCGCGGATGACTGTTGCTCCCGCTAATCCCTGCTCCCGAGCTCTGTGCACTATCCACTCGTAAAGCGGTCGACCTTCATAGCGATCCGCTTCGCCAATAAAAATGCGCAACAAAAACCCTTCTTTCGGCAAAGTCATTGTGCTACCTCCATAATTTCACCAATTCAAATCCCAGAAAAACCGCCAGAAAGCCCAACACCAGATGCAACAACACATAGGCACCTGCACTGAGCCACTGTCCATCGCGCACAAGGGCAAACATCTCATAGGTGAACGTTGAAAAGGTGGTGAAGCTGCCAAAGAACCCAATGAAGAGGAAGGCGCGCGTCTCAGGCGTGAACCACTGGAACCATTCAGCAAAGCCATTAGCAACTCCAATGAAGAAACTGCCGATGATGTTCACTGTCAGCGTTCCAACCGGAAAAGCTGCTCCCAGAAGCTGGTATGCCCATCCAGCAACCCAGTAGCGAGCCACCGCGCCAATGAAACCACCGATTCCTACAAGGAAAGCATTTTTCATTCATCACCTTCCTATGTGTTTTTCAAGCTGCTGGCTAAAGACGGACAAGCTAACTTTTCCATCAAAACAGCCGATGATAAAGGCGGAAAGATTCAAGGATGAAGAAGGATAAGCGCATGGACGCTGTGGTAAAACATCTCCAGCGTGAACTGGATGTTCTGACAGATATTGTCTCTACCTATCAACAAGTGCAAAATGCCATTACGGCGTATGACCTGCAACAATTGCAACAGAGTCTTGCTCACTTAGATTCTCTAACCGATACCCTCCAGCAATTAGAGATGCAGCGCTTCCATATTATCAGCCGGGCGCTCCAGATCCCGCTGGCAGAAGCAAAGAAAATTCGCACAACACAATTGTTAGAACACACCAGGGATTCGCACCTCCAGAAAATGCTTTTTCACTTACAGCAGGCTTTCAAAGAACAAACTGATAAACTTCAGCGAACGGCTGTGATCACCTCGTTCCTGATACGCCGGGCTCTTGAGTTTAGCGAAACTGCTCTGGAGGCTTTATTGGGCAAACATCAGTCATTGTACAACGTACGGGCGTAGCAATGCCGTTTTTTCCGTCCTTAGAAATCGGAAAGCGAGCACTTCTGGCGCAACAATTAGGCTTAGATACCACGTCAAATAATGTCGCCAATGTTAATACCCCTGGCTATTCCCGGCGCCGCATTGAGTTAGTCGAAACAGAACCGGTGAAACTGGCAGCCGGCACGATTGGCACGGGCGTGCGCGCTGGTAGAATTGTGCGATTGCAGCACGAATTTTTCGACAAAGAAATTCGCAACAGCATCGCAACGAAAAAGTACAACGAAACTCACATTTTCACTTTCCAGCGACTGGAAGCGATCTTAGGAGAAGGCTCCGATACCGGACTGGATCGCTACATCCAGCGATTCTTTGACTCCCTCAACGATTTAGCCTTAGAGCCAGAAAGTCTCCAGCGTCGCGAAGCGGTGCTTTCTACCGCAACGTCAATGATCAATGCGTTTCGCACAACGGGACAGAAGATCCGGGTTTTGCGGGAAGACATTAAAAGCAAAGCGGAAACGCGGGTTGCAACGATTAACAAATTGCTGGAACAAATTGCCTCACTCAATGCAAAGATCGGGATTGAATCCATCGAAGGAACCGGTGCCACAGCACCATTAGAAGATCAACGAACCAAACTGTTAGAGCAATTGGCAGAATACTTAAATATCGATGTCCGATACGACAACAACAATATGGTCAACATCGCTGTCAGCGGTTCAACTATCCTGACAGGTCCCAATGCCCACACGCTGGAGTTAAAAGAAACCATCGACAGTGCTACGCAAGAGCGTACGCTTGCCTTGAACATCGTCGATACTCAAGGCAATGCAATTCTCCAGTTGCATCCAACAGCCGGAGAAATAGCGAGTTTACTGGAGCACTACAACGTTTTGTTAGATGACAAAGACAGCAGCAATGGCTTTTCGATTGCGAAACAACTCAACCGGCTGGTAGAAGCGCTGGTGACCCGAATCAACGCTATCAGCGTTACCGGTTATGGACTGGATGATACTGGCACCGCTCCACCGGGACGCAACTTCTTTGATCCTGCCGGAACAACACTGGAAACCATTGCGCTGGATGCTGCCATCGCTTCTTCCCCGCGGGACATTCCCACCAGTTCTGCCGCAGGAGAACCGGGCAACAACGCAGTTGCTCTGCAAATGGCAGATGTGATCAACGACGAAAACTTTCTGGACAACACAACGCTGATGGACTTCTACACAAACCTCATCGGCAAGCTGGGCTTAGCAGGACAAAATGCCAAATTAGGATTTGACACTGCCAAAGCTGTTGAATCACAAATGATCACCCAGCGGGAAGCAATGGCGGGGGTAAACCTGGATGAGGAAGCAGTGCAGTTAGTAAAGTTTCAGAAAGCCTATCAAGCGGCTGCCCGTATCGTCTCAGTTGCCAATGAACTGCTGGATACACTGGTCAGGCTTGGACAATGAACAAATATAGTGATGCCCTATGCGCGTAACACAAAATAGCATCGTGGAGCAGTATCAATTCAATTTGCAGCGGTTGCAAGAGCAAATTACCCGGACCAATTTACATCTCAGCAGTGGCAAAGCTTTTCTTTCCCCTTCGGAAGCGCCGCTGCGAGCTGTTGATGTCAAACACGTAGAAACCCGGATCAATCAAAATCGCCGGTTTAAGACCAATATCGAAAAAGCAATTACCGAGCTGGACATTTACGAATTTGCACTGGAAAACTTCTCCACCAATCTCCGCAAAGCCCGATCGATCGTGGAAACAGCTGTTGATCCGGTCAACTACGACAAGCCCACCGTACTGGGTGAGCAGATTCGCCGCATACTCGACGATCTCTTAGAAATCGCCAACTACCAGCACAACGGACGTTTTCTGTTCGCCGGCACTCGAACAACGGAAGATTCTATTACCCCAACACCACCAGAAACGACCAAACTCCCCTTTGAGCTGTTGCAGGATCCCGCCGCAGTTTCTACGGATAATCCCGAAGGTTTACGAATTGCTTTCAAAGGAAACTTTCAGGCACGTTCTGTCCTGATTAGTGCTAATATCCAGGAACGGATCAACACCCTAGCGAATGATGCTTTTGGTACCAATGGTACAAAGGTGTTCGAGATTTTAGTCGAGATTTACAACGTCCTCACGTACAAACGCGACGGCACTGCCCGTGGAGAACGGGATTTCCTGGACACGACCGATGCCCGGAAACTCCAGGCGTTAGCTGACCAGCTTTCGGACCATCTGGATCAACTGCACAACGAAATTGGTCGAGTCGGTGGTGTCCGCATTCGGCTGGAGACGCAGCTCAAGCAAATCACTTACGAAAACACTCGCCTCAATGAGCTCAAATCCATTCGCGGCGATGCCGATGTTGCCCAGGAAGCGATCAATCTCACCAGATTCCAAACGTCACTGAATTACACGTTGCGCGTTGGCGCCCGCTTATTTCAAACAACACTGTTCGATTTCCTGTAATTAACAAACGCTCTATTTTCGCAAAGCGGGAATAACGGCGAAAGAGAATGAGAAGCTCGGCAATCGTTGGCTTTATTTTTGGTTTTGCTATGATCTTTGGTGCCTACTATCTGGAGGGAGGCACCGCTTCTACGCTGTTTTTGATCCCGGCACTGATGATCGTCTTCGGTGGCACCATCGCCACAGCGATGATCGGTAGCTCGTGGCAACACATAGCCCGGATGCCCCGATTGATTGCCATTGCACTCTTCCCGCCGGAGTACGATCCCGTTGGTATAGCAAAACAAATTATCCGCTATGCAGTGGTTGCCCGGAAAGATGGCATCTTAGCGCTGGAAAGATTCTTGAATCGCGCTCCGCATCCTTACCTGAAAAAGTTGCTCCAACTGGTTATTGATGGCACAGATCCCAAAGAACTGCGCAAGGTTGCTGAGAACGAGCTGTTGTTCATTGCCCAGCGGCACCAGATCAACATTAATCTCTTCGGTCGGATGGGAGGCTATGCTCCAACAATGGGGATCATTGGAACGGTTATGGGGTTAATTTCTACCTTAGCTTCCGCAGGTGATGATCCAACAACCTTGATTAAACACATAGCGATGGCGTTTATCGCCACAATGTGGGGAATCCTATCCGCCAACCTCATCTGGCTTCCCATTGCTGATAAGCTCAAAACGCTCCACGAAGAGGAGGAACAATTGCTGAAAATGATGCAAGAAGGAATGATTGCGCTGCAAGAGGGGGCACCGCCGTCAACGATCAAATTCAAAGTTGCTTCACTCTTGCCTATCTCCGAACAGGATCAGATTATTTCAATGTCTACTTACGAAGTTATGCGGGAAAGCTCTCCCATCCGGGTGACTATCTCCTCCCCGCCAGAAAAGTCATAGCAATCCTCTGGGTACTAACTTACGCTCTCCGAGCAAAAGCCTACGGTGTACCGGAATACCGCAATTGGCCGGCAACATAGACTTTAGCAACTGTTAGTTCTTCGTAGCGGTACAGGAGCAACGGTAAGAGGTGTGGTAAGGATTGTATCTGCCATTGTGAGGGAAGAGAAAAACAGACGATATCCGCTTCAAATCCAGGTTCGATGGCACCAATCCGATATTCCATAGACAGAGCCGCCGCTCCGCCACGCGTTGCCAGCCACAAAGCCGTTGCAGGATCAACCGTCCCCTTCTCATCCGGATCGCAGAGCGCCAGTGTTTTTGATTGTTCCACAGCTTCCCGCGCTTCATAGAGAAGGGCTGTCTGGTATCCTGCGGCAACATCCGTGCCCAATCCCACGCGCAATTGCTGATCCAGATACCGGCGCAGTGGCATAATGCCACTCTGGAGAAATCGATTGGAAGTTGGACAGTGCGCTATCACCGCCTCTTTCTGGCGAATGATCGCCTGCTCCACCGGAGAAAGGTGAATGCAGTGTGCCAGGATACTTCGTGAATGCAGCAGCCCAAAATGGTGATAGACGCCGGTATAATGCGGCTGATCCGGGAATAATTCGGCAACCCACGCAATTTCTGCCTGATTCTCTGCCAGATGAGTTTGTACCATCAACTCCCATCGATTGGCAAGGGCTGCACAGCGATGGAGCAACGGTGGCGAGCAACTGGGAGCAAATCGCGGGGTGATGGCATACTGTATTCTTTCCTCCGGTCGATGCCATCGCTGCACCAGCCGTTGCATTTCCATCTCCAGTATTTCCGGGGATCGGCGCAACGCTTCCGGTACAGAACGATCCATCACGGTCATTCCCATCCACAGGCGAATGCCCGCTTCCTTTGCTGCTGTAAACGCTGCGTCCGTCGCCGCTTCGTATGGCGGACCAAAGACAACCGCCGCCGTTGTGCCGTGCGCAAGCAAATCCTGAAAAAACGCTTTCGCTACCTCGTACGCATACGCCGCATCCTGAAAGGCAGCTTCCACAGGAAAAATCCACTTTTCCAGCCATTCCAGTAATGTCCCCTCTCCCATTCCCCGCACAGGATACTGCGGTAAATGCGTGTGCAGATCGATGAACCCCGGTAGTATTAGAAAGCGCGGTTGTTCTGGCGGCGGCTGTCCGTAGCGCTGCTGATACGCTGCTGCTTCCCCTACAAATTCAATGGTCTCACCGTGCACAACGCATACGCCATCCTGCCACCACTGCCATTGAAAGTTCGATGCGGGAGTCACAATGATTCCTCGCAGTACCGTTCGCATTTGCATCTCCTCCAGAAACAAAAAAGGCGTGCAGAAGCACGCCTTTCTACATGCCTTAGTTGTTGTCAACTGAAGTTGTTAAAGCGTCACGTGATATTTCACCAATTTTCGATTTGAGCCACCCAGGAACTGCTGGGCAATGCCCATATCCAAATCAATTCTATCCTCAGCCTGCACGGGGCCCACGCCCTGTGCATACCAGGTTCGCTGTACAATATTAGCCGTCACATCCTGTTGTCCAAACCCAAAGTCAATAGCCATTTCTATAGTACCAGTAATTTCAATCAGCACCGCTTGATAAGTCTGTCCCGCAACGGTTACAGACTGTGTTCCTAAATTGTGCCCCGTCATCTTGAGTGTCTTAAAAATGAGCTTTGATCCCTGCTGAAAATCCACGGTATCGTGGATATCCAATGTCACAATATCCCACTGATTGACCTGGAAATCCGCGATTTTAATCCAACCAACCTGGACTTCCGTTCCAGTCTCACCGAAAGCCAGGCTATCCTCTCCAAAATACGCCCACACAGCGTTAGCATCTGCATACAGATACGAAGTATCTACTGTCGCGTTCGCACTATCATAACTCACAACCACGGCTGCCTGCTTGCCCTCCAGTTGGGCTGTTCCAATCACAACAGAGGAATCCGTCGTTTGCGTTTCAGGTTTCTCTGTCCCGGTCGAATCCACTTCTACCGCCACATACTTCCACCAATTCCCAACATTCAGCGGATAGTAGACCGGTGTACCATTGCCGCCTGATGGTTCAGAACTGGACTCACATCCCCAAAAACCAAGGGCTAAGAGTCCTATCGCTGCTATCAGCATAATACCGCGCTTCATCAGCCGCCTCCTCGCTTTATTCAACAACGTTACGGAATGCCAATTTACTCAGTTAACTGCTTCCGCAGCCTCTGCTCCCTGAGCCGACGCTGGCTCCGCCGGAATCACGTTTACGAACTTCTTCTCTTTTCCTTTGCGCCGCCGTCGCTCGAATTTCACAAATCCATCCACCAGCGCAAAGAGGGTATCATCGCCCCCTCTGCCAACATTCTGTCCCGGATGAATTCGTGTTCCTCGCTGACGTACCAGGATATTCCCCGCTCGTACAAACTGTCCATCGAATCGCTTGACACCCAGATACTTGGGATTGGAATCCCGACCGTTTTTTGTGCTTCCGCCTGCTTTTTTGTGCGCCATTCCTTCGCTCTCTATTGTGACACTTCTATGGCTTCGATTTTAATCTGCGTATACGGCTGCCGGTGTCCATTCTTCACCCGATATCCTTTTCGCCGCTTCTTCTTGAAAACAATTACTTTTTCCCCTTTGCCGTGTTCGATCACTGTTGCCCTCACCGTCCCGGATACGTAGGGTGTCCCAACGGCTATTTTCTCCCCATCCCGCAGATAAAGGATACGATCGAACTCGACGGTACTGCCCGGTTCTTCCTGCAATCGGGGCACGAAGATCGTATCATCTGGATGGACACGAAACTGAAATCCCTGGATTTCCACAATTGCTTCCATTTTCCACCTTTATGGTTTCACTTGTTTGCTGGTTTGCAAAATTCAAATGTACAACTTCTATGCGTTTGGAGCACCACTGAGCGCTTCAGAACCGGAATAGTAACGATTAAAAATCGCCAGAATTTTCTCCCATCCGGCAGGCGTTTGCCAGGTATGCTCAACATCCGGTAACTGGAGAATTTCTTCAAACATCCGATCCTGCTTCTGTTGCTCCTCCAGTGCCATACGGTAGGGTAGATCAGGCGAGAAGGTAACCATCGAGTATACGGGGAGAAAACGATCGGGGAATTCCTGCAGCAATTTGCGCTCAATCGCTTTCCGGAGAAGAAATCGGGGATCGGCGACGTGATCGCGCATTTCAACGAAGTTCCGCATCGCCAGATCGGCAATAGCGTCAGCATTCGGCTTCCGCATTTGTTGATAGATGGGCAGCACCGTTGCCCAATCATCCTGATATTGCTCCAGGAGTTCAGCGAAAATCCGGCAATCTTCAAATCCGGCATTGACTCCCTGTCCATAGAATGGGACAATAGCGTGAGCAGCATCTCCAATCAGCATTACCTTCCCACCATAGGTCCACGGATAACATCGGATGATCGCCAGAGATGACGTAGGATTTCGGAAAAAATCTTCCTCTAAGGTCGGCATCAATGGGACTGCATCTGGAAATTGCTCCTCGAAAAACCGCCGTACTTCCTGCGGTGTTGACAACTGTTCAAATGACGGGGACCCTTCAAAAGGCAGGAACAGCGTACAGGTAAAACTGCCATCCTGATTGGGAAGCGCAATCAGCATAAACTGGTGGCGGGGCCAGATGTGCAACGCATTCGGTTCAATTCGCCAGCCGCCTCCTTCGGCTGCAGGAATGGTCAGCTCCTTATATCCGTGTTCAATGTAATGCTGGGAGTACTGAAACCGATCCAGCCGCTGCATTCGATAACGAACAGCAGAGAAAGCTCCATCGGCACCAACGAGATAATCTCCGGCTACCGTCTGTCGCTCACCGGTCTGGGCATTCTCCAGTACCGCCGCTGGTCGATCCAGATCGACGTCTACGCATCGCCACTGGAAGAACAGTTCTACATTGGGCAACTCTTCTGCCGCATCCAGCAGCAAGCAGTTCAGCCCACCACGGGAGACGGAGTAAATCGCCTGTCCCTCCAGCCCATACGGCTGAAAACGGAGCTCTCCATCGATGGGATGGATCATCCGCCCGCGCATTGGAATTGCTGCCTGGCGTATCCGCTGTCCAGTTCCAGCAGCATCCAGTGCTTTCCATCCACGATCTGAAAGGGCTAAATTGATCGATCGCCCGGCTGCGATGGATGCTTTCCGCATATCGGGTCGCTTCTCATACACTTTCACCGTATACCCGCGAAGCCCCAGGACTCTGGCTAAATGGGCGCCGACCAGTCCACCACCGATAATGATCACCGTTGCACTCATTGATCTTTATCCTTCCTCTGTCACTTCTACCTGCTCCAGCAGTGTACCGAAACGGAATACTTCTTCAAAGGTGTTGTACAGTGGCACGGGCGCAACCCGCATCACATTCGGCTCCCGCCAGTCCACCACGACACCAGACCGCCGCAGTTGCTGAATCACCGATTGTCCTCCGCGATGGAAAAAGAGTGACAACTGACATCCCCGTTGCTGAGGATCGGATGGCGTGATGATCTCCACTTCCAGTGCAGGATTTCGCTGAACTGCTGTTCGGATAACAAACTCTAAGAAACCGGTTAGTTGCTCGCTTTTCTGGCGCAGTTGCTCGATGCCCGCAGCTTCAAAAATTTCCAGCGCCGCCCGATGCACCGCCATTGAAAAAATTGGCGCGTTACTCAGTTGCCAGCTATCGACTCCCTCCATC
>JALWUI010000193.1 GCA_027082775.1 Candidatus Kapaibacterium sp. | reverse complement strand
CATCACATCCCAATACCGGTCCGATCACTGTCCCTTCCGCTTCCAGCCCCACTACCTCTGCACACCCTCGCACCATCACCCCGCTTTCCACCCGTGGCGCCTCCTCCGGTCCCGCTGCTGCATCACTCCATATCCGCACCCGCACGCTGTCAGACGGATACGTCCGCGCCCGAAACCGCACCCCAAGCCGCAGCGTATCTCCCACTTCCAGTGTCACCGGAAACTGCACCCAGTTCTCTGCCCAGAACGCCTGTGGATCACTCATCGCTCCATCGTCAAACGCCACCGACCAGATCTGCAACTGCCACACCGCTCCCGCATTCCAGATCTTTACCTCCCCTCGCTCCGCTGACTCCCGCCCTAACTCCACACACTCGAACCGATACCCTTCCGCTCCGATCTTCGGCACATACGCCTGCCCCCGAAGCTCTCCTTCCACCGACTCCGCATCCGCAAACACTGCCCGAATCACTGCCCGCAGCGTGTCATCTGCCGCCGTCTCCACCTGCGGCTCATATTCTACCTTCACCACCACCTCCTGCTGCGGATTCAGCACGATCCCTTTCGGTGTTCCCACTTCGCTTCCGGCAAACTCATACCCGGTGATCCGGAAGTGTTCGACCTGCCCTTCCAGCACCACCGTATCGATCCGCACCGCATTGCTCCCGCCATTGCCAATTACCACCTGCCCGCTGTGCACCGTCCGCATCCGCTGCCACCCCCAGTCATACCCCGTGATGTACGGCGCTGCTGCTATTCCTTCTCCCTTCCACAGAGAAATGTTGTCATCGCCCGGCGGGGCATCACTGACAAATTCCACCTGGATCTCATACTGCCCCGCCGCATCGGGTGCAAAACACGCTCCCTTCCAGTACACCACCTCTCCCGGTGCAAGCACCAGCGGAAACGCATCCGCATCATCGGCGATGAAAAACGGTGGCTCAACGCCACGGATCGTATCAATCCGCAATGGCGCACTGCCCCGATTCTCGATCCGGATCGTCTGGGCAAAGTCGTAGAGATTTTCGCTGTTACACCGCTGCTCCCCTGCTGCCACCTGCCGGGCATTCCAGTCGCCAACGGCGATGTGCGGCTGTACCCCCTGCCCCTCCAGGGCGACCTGCCAGCGAGCACACGCTGCTACGATCTGAACCGTATCCCGTTCCCAATCCGTTTCATCCGAGCGCTCCTGCTTCGGCTCATACTCGATCACCACCCGGAGGGTATCACCCGACGCAAGCAACGCTGGCAGTGGCGGTGTTACCGTAACGATCCGGTATGCTTCTGCCCGTTGCAACCACACCGTATCGATCACCACCGCTGAATCCGATCGGTTCACCACCCGAAGCACCTGCTGCTTTTTCGTGCCCACCCGCACCGATCCAAACTGGAGGAGCGTGTCGCTCAGTGCCACATCCGGTGCATCGTACACCACACTATCCAGCCGCACATTGCCCCGCCAGTCCACCACCCCATAGACCGCTTTGCCATCACGCGAGGGATCGATCACTTCCAGTCGGAAGCGGATCTGTCGCCAGTACCCCTCGCCGCGGTTTTCCAGCACCGGTGGTGAGACCATTCGGAGGCGGTAGTTATAGGACCGATCGCTGAGCAGTTCCACTCTGCTGATGCCGGTATCTTCGTAAGGAAGATCGAGGGAGTCATCACGGGCGGTAACGGTGGCGATGCCGCAGCTATCCTGCTGCTGCAGCCGTGGTGCTTCTGTGTCCAGCTTCCCCAATCGGTTCCACGCCATCAGCGTGTGCCCGTATTGAGTCTTCTCATCACTTACCCACAGCCCTGCCAGTTGCAGCCCCACGGGCACCGGACTTTCCACCCACTGCACCCCTTCATCCACCGGCAATCGTACTGCCCAGTAATCTGTCCCCGGCACCCGCTGCCATAATGACTGCGGCGATAACTCCTTCAACTCCTGACCATTGTACCGAACCTTCCCCACTATATCCATATCCCCGCCGGCTGCGATCAGCAGGTTCGCTACCAGACGGGTCGTCACATCCTCCCACTGATACCCCACCTGCTCGCACAGATACTGCTCCACCGGGATTGCCCACAGAAACACTGCCGCATCCCCCACTCCGCCGTACTGTACCAGCATAAAAGGGCGATCTGCTTCCCAGACCGCATACCCTTCGATGAACTCCTGCAGGTTGCCCCCTTTGACATATTCCATAAACTCCCCTGCCCGCCGAAGCAGTCCCGACCACTGCCCTTTCAACTGCCCGCTCTGCGGATCGTACCACCGCACGGTAAAGAGGGTGTTGTCTTCCAGTGCAACGACCCGGTAGTTATCGCCGCTGTAGATGGGTCCATAGCCCTCCAGAGGACCGGGTGAGCGCAAGGCGCGGGTAATATATCGCTTCCCCCATACTCCCTTCGGTGGGAGCATCTCCGCTATCGACTCGAAATTAATAGACCCAGTGTGCTGGTACGGCATATTAGCTCTTGCATTAACCGAGATAATTCCCACCGGTTGACTGGCAATTATCTCTGTCCCGGTAATATCTAACTCCCCCGGATTCCCGTTTTCATCCAGGCTCCAACCCAAACTACAGAAATCCAGTACCTCTCCTTCACTAAGGGTAAACTGAAAGGTTTTGCCCCAGTCTCGAGGAAACGCCACCTGCTGATCCTGCCCGTTGATCCGCATCCATCCCCGCCCGTGCCCTAGAAGGCGGATCTGGACATTGGTCCCATTC
>JALWUI010000192.1 GCA_027082775.1 Candidatus Kapaibacterium sp. | reverse complement strand
AATGTACCTCCAATCCGTTCCGCCAGCGCAAAAATTTGCTCGCTTGCGTGTATATAAGAGTAGAAAGCCGGTGGTGTTATCTGCTCTCCCCGCAGGTGCCCGCCAAAATCTCTATTTTTCCGTGAGCGACGCAAAAAATTGTCCGCTTAGGTGTATATAAGAGTAGAAAGCCCGATGGCTTTGTAGCCATCCCCGGCAAAATCAAATTTTTATCTACCATTTTTAAGCATAGCCAGGTCACTGGTTATGCTCACCAATTATGGCAAAGCCGGGAACATTGTTCTTGCAATGTTCTCTATGTAGTTGAAACTGCCAAAAAGGCAAGCTATTCCAAAGCAGTGAACTGGACGCCTCACCGAGAACGCCACTTTAGCCGATAGAAATTCCCCCTCCCTTTGGGATAAGCTCAGGATGAGGAAAAATGCACGCTGAAGCGTGCGGCTCCCAGCGAACCGGGAGCGCCGGCTTTAGCCGGCATGCTCACCTAAGAGTGTGCGCTCCCGGTAGCAAAGGAGTGCCGACTCTCGTCGGCAAAAGATAAAAGAATGCTCATTGCAGGATGCGTTCTCAGACAATCCACACTACCGGGTGCACTCCCAACAGAGCACAAGTTGCCAGCAAGGGACAGCGTCATTTGTCGTTTAAGAAAATAGGTGGAACGGTCTGCCCACCGCCGAGAATGAGGATTTTGGTATTCGGTGATTTTGCCAGTTCCTTCTGCACTTTGAGCATTTCATACTGCAACACTTCCGGCGTGAGCGCTTTGGCAAGGATGCGTTGAGCATCAGCGATGCCCTGTGCTTCGATGCGCTTCAACTCCGCTTCCTTCCGCCCTTTTTGCAGCACAAACTCCATTCGTTGCGCCTCCTGAATTGCCGCAATTTTCCGTTCGATGGTTTCTTTGATCGACGGGGGCAAGGCAATGTTGCGAATCAGCACCGATTCCAGCTCGATGCCACGGCGGCGGTAGTCGTCAGCAATCACCTGCGTAATCCGCTGCTGAAATTCGTCCCGTTTCTCCGAATACAGATCCACTGCATCGTATTCCACTGCTAACTCTCGAATGCGAGAGCGAGCAATGGGCCGCACAATTTTATCCTCAAAGTCAAAGCCAATAGTTCGATAAATCTCCGGCGCTTTTTCTGGAATGACCCGGTACAGAATGGTCACATCCAGCGCAACTTCCAGTCCATCCTTGCTCAACACCCGGATTGCATCGGTTTCTCCCGCCATTGTGTAATTGCGCGTTTTGATCGAAATGGTCCGGATTTCCGCCAGCGGATTGACCACATTGAGTCCCTCGTGCAACACTTCATCCCGTACTTTACCAAAGAGAATCTGGATGCCCACTTCGCCGGGCTCGATCTGTTCGATCGAGGCCATTGCGAACCCCACCAATCCAAGGATCACGCCTGCGGATAGCAATGGCGTTCGAAAGCGGCGCAACTCACTGGATTTTGCGATAAATAAAGCGGCAACGATGAACAAAATGCCAAAAATAACCAGTCCCATCGTTTGAAGTCTTCATTGTTCAACAGACTCTGGTCTCCTCATTGTGTTGAGGACAACGAAGGTCTTAGCAGTGTGTTGCGTCTTTTTCCCTTAATTCCGGAATGGAATCAGTTGCACAAAGGCTCCCTTCGTCACTCCTTCTGCGCCATCAGGGCAGCGATATGGGCACTGAGGACAATATCTGCAGCACGACAGCCCCGGGAAAGATCCAGGTACGGATACGCCAACCCCTGCAAATTCGGCCCGATTGCCTGTGCTCCTCCTACTCGCTCCGTAATTTTGTAGCTGATATTGCCCGCATCCAGATTGGGAAAAATGAAGACATTGGCTTTCCCTGCTACTGGCGAATCTGGCGCTTTGCGCTGCGCAACTTCCGGAACCACTGCGGCATCAAATTGCAACTCTCCATCGCACTGGAGCGACGGGTCCCGTTGCCGGGTGAGCTGCACGGCGCGCCGGACTTTATCCACCATTGGATGCTCCGCACTCCCTTTGGTTGAAAAGCTGAGGAAAGCAACCCGGGGTTCGTTCCCTGTAATTTTCTGGTAATTCTGCGCTGTTTGAATGGCAATAGTCGCCAGCTCCTCACTGGAGGGGTCCGGAACGACGCCACAGTCTGCATACGCCCACACAACACGGTTTTGCGGAAAGAGCATCAAAAAAAAGCTACTCACTGTTTCCACGCCTTCCGCCAATCCCACTGTTTGCACCGCTGCGCGGATCACATCCGCTGTCGTAGAAAGGGATCCAGCAACAACGCCATCCACAAATCGATTCGCCAGCAAAGCACCGGCAAAGTGGAGCGACGACTGGCGAAGTATTGCCGCTGCTTCCTCTTTTGCAATTCCTTTGTGCCGCCGGCGCTGGTAAAACCAGTCAACGAGCTGAGACAACGCCAGGAATGTCTCCACATCAAAAATGGTTAATCGATCCAGCAACTGGCGATTCCCTGATTGTTCTGCAAAAGCACGTAACTGCTGAGTATTACCTATCAGTGCTGGCGTAATCTGTGGAACGCGGGCAAGCAGAAACGAAACTGCCTCCCACGTTCGCTCATCGTGTGCATCCGGAAAGGCAATAGTATAACGTCTGGTAAGCCGCTGCTGTAGTTGCTCCAGAAACCACGTATTTGGAATCTCCAGTATCTGCGCCATTCAAACACGCTGCTACGCCGTCTGCGCTTCTTCCAGATGTTCCGCCTGGAATTTCAGCAATTCCTGGATGGTGTCCAGCAAAATGGAAACCTGCGGCTTCGTTAGCTGGGCATCTGCACCTGCAGATTTGCCTTTATGCAGAACATCATCGGTAACCATTGAAGAGAAAATGATCACCGGCAGGTTTTGCAGCAATGGATGTTGCTTGATCTTCTTCGTCAGCGTATAGCCGTCCATTTGCGGCATTTCGATGTCAGTTACCACGAGGTTGACCTTTTTGTACAATTCCGGTAAGGAAGAAACGCTATTGGCAATTTCTTCCAGCGCTTTCCACGCATCCTCGCCATTGTGGAAGGAGCGCACTTCATAGCCTGCCAATTCCAGCCGAGACATCAACAACTTGCGAATTGTCGGGGAATCCTCAGCAGTGAAAATTGTTTTCCCCTTACCAGGCAACTCTTCTGCAATATCTGCCTGCACTTCTGCAACTGCCAAAGTAGGATTAAGGTCAGCAATGATCTTTTCAACGTCCAGCATCAAAATGTTGCGATCCTCTGTTTTGACAATGCCAATGATGTAGTTATTTTCCCGCGCAAACTCCGATACAATATCCGGCGGCTCCACCTGCTTCCACGAGAACCGGTGGATACGGTACACCTGGTTGACGATGAATCCATACTGCGAACCACTAAACTCGGCAATGATCATTTTCCGATCCTCACCCGTATTGGGATATTGCCACAACAGATAAGCCAAATCCAGCGCGGGGATGATCCGGGAACGCAGGTTGAAAATCCCTACAATGCCCGATGGTAGTCCTGGAACGGGTGTGATCTGCGGCATTCTCATAATCTCTCGAACTTTCGTTACGTTGATCCCAAAGGATTGGGTCACCATTTCACCCGTGTTCGGATCTGGATGCTGAAGCGAAAACTCGATGACTTCCAGTTCATTGGTCCCGACCGTCAGAAGGATGTTTGTCATCTTACCCATAGGCAACTCCTTTTATTTTTCAACGAAAAACTGCGTTTCGAACGGCAGGGTAATAGAAGTAACAAGCTGTCCTCGATTGTCAAACTTCCGATACTCCCTTCTCCGGATAATCACGCTGAAGCTTCCATCCGGGAATAAAACAAAATCGCTCAGCGGTCCCTGCTGCACCGGAACGATCCGCTGGGGTGACAGCAAGTCAATTCGGTAGACACCGGTAGGGGTAAAAAGGTACAGAAAATCAATGGCGTTCAGTTGCGCCCCCAGCACCGGATCCGGAAGTAAAGGAAGCGAAAACTGCCATTGTACACCACCGGCTTCTTCATCGATCCATCCAAATCGTGCACTCTTTCCATCTGCTTCCGGGACAGCAAGCCATATCCGCCGCCGCAGTGGTTGAGACTGGAGAAAAAGGGGACGCGTGGCAAAAGTGTCCACCGCCAACAACTGGAGTGGGGGGAAATGCCCCTGATACAACACTCGATCTGCAACGATCCATATCGTTCCCTGCTGCGCTACCCATTGATCTGGTGGCACAGGAAGCTGCATAGTATCCGTAACGATCGGCGAGGGATGAATCACACCGGAGTAATCAACAACGAATGCAGTCGCACTCTCTGGAGAAAGCATCAACGCTGTTGCCCCATCCAGAGCAACCGGGAAATACGTTGCCGCTGGCAAAGAGATCATTGTTCCCACACGCAAAGGCTGAAGCTGCAGAAAATACCCGGCTCGATCTGCACACTCCAGCCAGAGCCAGGAGCCCAGGCGGCTCAATCCCTGCACACGACAGGACAATCCCAGAGAATCCAGCAAAAAATCTCTCACGACCTGCTGCGTTGCTCCATCCAATTGGTAGAGATTGGTATCTGGCGTTATCCGGACACCGTAAAGTTGTGAAGACAAACTCGCTGGTTCATTCCGCAACGGTGCGTCAACGGTACAGCCGCCCGCAACCAGCACCCCCACAACAACCATTGTATACCATCTCGCTTTCATAACGCAGCGACCACTCCCGCAATAATGGCTGCCATCTTCGGTTCTGTCTCACCTGCAACCTTAATCACTTCTTCCAGCGACAGCGGTTGCAGCGCTTCTGGATAGCATTCATCGGTCACAATGCCGAAGCCCAGCACCTCCATATTCATATGCCGGGCAACTAAAACTTCCGGCACCATACTCATTCCAACCGCATCCGCACCGATGATCCGAAGGAACCGATATTCCGCCGGAGTCTCCAGATTCGGACCGGATAATGCAACATATACGCCCTTTTCAACACGAATCTTTTTCTCCAGTGCCACCTGTTCTGCTAACTGTAAAAGTCGACGGGAGTACGGCTCACTCATATCCGGGAATCGGGGTCCCAATTTCTCATCATTGGGACCGATCAGCGGATTATCTCCCATCAGGTTGATGTGATCGGTCACCAGCATCACCGATCCTTTACGAATGAGGGGATTCATCGATCCACAGGCGCTGGCGATAATCAGTGTTGAGATCCCCAGTTCTCGCATTACCCGAACGGGGAAGGTGATTTCCTTCATCGAATACCCTTCATAGTAGTGCATTCGTCCCTGCATTGCCAGCACGGGTTTGCCTTCCAGGATACCAGCAACCAGTTGTCCGGAATGTGACTGCACTGTTGAGGCGGGAAAATACGGAACCGCTTCGTACGGCACTCGTTCCTGCTGTTGTAAACGCTCCACAACGCTGCCCAACCCCGTTCCCAGAATGAGTCCTATGGTCGGCTGAACCGAAAACTGGGAACGAAGAAACTCTGCTGCTGCCTGTCGCTTCTGTCGCCAGGTTTCAATTTCTTCTGCAAAACGCCTGAGCATACCACTCTCCACTTTCGTGACACCCACATTCCCTTCTCGATCCACGAACCGGAAATTTACAAAATTTCCCGCAGATGACTACCGGCTCTTACGGCACATCCTGCAAAAATCAGAGGAAATGCCGAGCGACGTAGTACCCATCTCTAATACAGATGCATCTCACCGCTACCCATCCTCCACCACCGCCCGCATATCAGCGAGTCAATGGCGGCACTTCAACCATCACTGCTGTGCTGAGCGGAGAAAGCCCGAACAACTGACGACGCACCTGCACCGCATACCGATAAACACCAGATCCGATAAGGTCCCGGTCAACAAACGTCCGCTGCGTTGACGGCACCGCTTTGTATGGCTCCAGTGGGCGATGCTGATACCCTCGATAAACAACGAACCAGTACGGTTGATTGGGAACATAGGGATATTCCCACTGCAATCGGACAACGTGGCTATCCGGATCATACCGGGCACGGACCTGCACGACCGGATCTGCTCCCGCTCTTTTGGGAAGCGATGTAAAACCCGGAAGCGGGGAAACGGATCGGTTCCCGCTTTGATCCACTGCCACGACACGGTAGTAATACACAGTATCGGGCGCCGCTGCCTGGTCGAGGAACAAACTATCGTTCGGCGGCAGCGTTATTAACACGCTCCAGGAAGTATCACCGGCTGCCCGGCGTTCCACAAGTTGATACGCCACATCCCGACTGGTACTGGGAACCCACGCCACCTGAATCGCTGCTACTGCTGCAGTTACCTCCCGCAACACCGGAGGAACGGGTGGAAGTGTATCGGGACGGCGGAGTGCTATGATTTTCGATGGAGCAGAATGGTTTCGGCGGAAGTCAACTGCCGCAACGCGGTAGTAAATAAAAGGGGTCAACGTGTTTAACGCCACGGTATCCACGAACACCGTATCCTGCAAAATGGTATTCGTTGCCTGCGAAAATTCGTGGGTTGTATCATTTGCCCACAGCACCCGATATCCCAGCAAATCCGGTTCTGTTCCCATTCGCCACCACAGGCGCACGATGCCATTGGAATCAATGCTTCCCCACACCGTATCCGGCGGCGCTGGCGGCACCGTATCAATCATTACTGCTCGATAGGGCACGGAAAAAGCAGCATTTCGTGCGGTGTCCAGTGCAGCGACCATATAGAAAGGCTCTGCTTCCGTTGCTGCCGTATCCACAAACTGGCGAGTAGTGGGCGGTAGTGGTTGCGACATCAGCGGGTGATACCCTTCTCGACCATCAGCGCTGCGATAGACCACAAATCCCTGGAGATCCTGCGCCTGAGGATCGTTCCACTCCCATTGTACCTGAATCCACCCCTCTATGGTGGGCATTGGTTGCAGCAAAGTTGGTGGCTGAGGCGGCGTTCGATCTCGCCCCATTGCATCAATTTCCGCCGGTGGACTCTGTTCGCCAAACGGTGTAATACCGATGACCCGATACCGATAGCGCACATAATTCTGCACCGTTGTATCCCGGTAAATCCAGTGGTGTCCCTCTTCCCCTTCGCCATAGGCCCGCACCAGCGGAACGGTAGTCAGTCGACGATACAATCGTCCACCATCTTCCGATCGTTCGACCCAGAAAGCCGTAAAACCGCCGATATTGTCCCAATGGAGCAGAATTTCTCCGTCGTCTTCTTCCGCCCGCAGATTCGCTGGCGGTACAATTGGAGAAGGACTGTCAACCCGCACAACCGTCGTTGCCGGAAGAATTTCGTAAAGGGAGTCCGGAACCAGTGCTGCAACGGTGTACAGGTACGTGCGACCACGTTCAGCGGTGTGATCAACAAATCGCAGTGCCAGCCCACTGGCAACGGGTGGATCAATATCAGCAACAAAGAGGGCAAAACCGTAGCGATTCTGGAGCGCCACTGCCGCCTGCCGTAATGGAGTCAACCATCCCTGCAGATTGCGTGGCGATAGTCCCCACTGCTTGCCATAGAGCACCTGTGCGGCAACAGCCGCAGTGGTCCGGTGGGAATCGGCAGCAAATTGGCGTTTCCACTCAGCCAGCGACCACGGTCGAAGCGGCTGCGGCGTCAGCAGCACAGCAGCACCAACCAGTTGCGCTGTATCGCTGACCGTTGTATCCCCTTGCAATTCCTGTCGCCACACCTGATAGCCATAGCGGTTTGCCAGCCACCACGCTCCCGGCGTCGTCGGCGCCCAGCGGAGCACAACAGAATCACCAAAGGACCGGGCGAGCAACCGAATCTGTGCTGTATGCATCCGGACCGTATCGATCTGCGCCCGGCTATGCACTGCTGCAAGGATTACGGCACTACAAAAAATCAACAAAAAAGTCCGCTGCCGTATATTACTTCCTCGCATCTACCCAACATTCTTGCTTTTTAGCCTATCACGTCCAGATTTCCTTCCTATTGGAAATGCCTTCCGTCTTGATCTGGCGACGTTCCTTTTACAAAGAAATCCGCTCCCGACAGTGTGCTCTCTACTGGAACGTGCAATGGATTTCTGGGAATCTCAACATCGAGTAACAACGCAAGCAGCAATCAACTGTTCAGGAATTACAGCAGCAGACAAGACGCTTGCCCTTTGCAGGCGTTCCTTTCCCGGAAAATGATCTTTTTTCACTGTCCCAGCGCTTTGTGTTCCTCAGCCAACTGAAACTTGCGCAGAAGCTGCTGCAGATCTTCGGCTAATTGCGAGAGGTTCCGAGCAGCTTCTGCCAGATCGGCGACCCCCTTGGCACTTTGATCAATGACCTGGGACATTGCTGTAATGTTTTGTGCCATTTCCTCACTGGTCGCTGATTCTTCTTCCACCGCAGCAACGATCTGCGCCAACATCTGCTCAACCGTATCCGAAGACTGGACAATTTCTTCCAGTGCCGTTTGCGCCCGGTTGGTCCGTTGCATTCCTTCATCAACCGTTGTCCTGACTTCTTCCATTGCATGGACCGTATCAGTTGTTGATTGCTGAAGCCGCTGGATAATATCGGCAATTTCCTTCGCAGATTCGCCCGTGCGCTCTGCCAATTTTCGCACCTCATCAGCCACCACAGCGAACCCGCGCCCTGCATCACCTGCTCGTGCCGCTTCGATTGCGGCATTGAGTGCTAAGAGGTTGGTCTGATCTGCAATTTCGGTAATCACCGCCGTAATCATCTGAATCTTACCAGCCGCTTCCTGCAACATTGTCAACTGCTGCGCCGCTGCCTCAACCCGATGCGCAATTGCTTGCATTTGCGTCAATACTTCCTCCAGCACTTTCTGTCCATCCTCAGCGATATCGGCTGCTTTCTTGGATGCTTCGCCCACCTGATGCACATGCTGGGAGGTGTCAGCAATCGTTCGACTCATTTCCTCTACTGCTGCTGCAATCTGCGCACTTTGTGCTGACTGCTCCTGTGCTGCTGTTGCCAGCTCTTCGGTCGTCGCACTCATTTCTGCTGCTGCCGACGCTACCTGTTCCGAGGTAATCCGAAGCTTGCTGATTAATACATTCCACGCATTCAACAATGCCTGAATTTCCCGCTGTATTTGCTGAATCACCAACGACTCCTTCCCACTGATTTGAAGCACAGCATCCAGATTTCCCTTTGCCATCTCCTGTAATACTACTCCGATCAGGCGGGCATCTTCCTGAATCTGTTCATTGAACGCCGCAATTTCCCGCTGCATCAAATAAGCTACCAGAATGCCGCTGATCACGGAAGCCATACCCTGCAAAACTTCGTGCACATCAGACACCTCCGTTTGCCCTAATGCTGGAAGTTCCACTACCAAATAACCAACGGTCTTCTGATTTGCAACCAGCGAAACTTCCATTCGCTGTTGCCCAGTACCCTCAGTGTGTCCTTGTAATGCTCGCGTTGTTTGGCGACCGTCTGAGCGAAAACGTTGTGATGGCTTTCCATTATCATCAACAAGCACCAGCTCAGCTACCTGCCCATTGCTTACAACCGCAGCCGCTTCTGCAATTCGCTGTCCAACATCTTCCAGCGGCTGTCCGGTACTTACAGCCTGGGCAATGTTGTCCAGCCATTGGAGCATCCGCAGCCGTCGCGCCAACTGTACTCCCACATCCAGAATGGAGCGCGCCAGCTCGCCAATCTCATTCTCAATCCTCGATACAGATTCCAGCTCTTCCTGCTCCAACTGCCCTTGCCGAAGCGAAAGGAAAGCCGTAATGATACAGCGAAAACCCTGAGCGAGAATGTTACTCACCACAACCATTATACCTATTAAAGCGGCAACAATCAGTATTGCTATCGCTATGGAACCATATACAATCGCTGCCTCCGTTTGATAGGCACGTTCAAACTTTTTCGTTACATACGTTGCCGCTTCTCCACCCCAGTGATACAGTGAATTGAGAATCTGCGCTGCTGATTGGTAGAACTGCTGGGGATCGTCTGTGGAATTGTCGGACAACAGTATGTGCTGTTCTGCTGCTCCCAACCACCGGGCTACCGATGGCAAAAGCTGCTGTAATCTTTGCACCAGCGATTCCACTTCCGACTCTTCATTGCCATAGCCAATCATTCGTTCTATCCGAGCCTTCTCCGCCAGCGCCTGCCATAGTAATGATTGGACAAAGACGCTCTCTGTGACAACCAGACTATCGCTCCCTATGAGCATATGAGCCCTCCCATCCCGCAGTTGCCCTATGGCTTCAGCAAGCTGCGGAACGTGGCGATATAACAACGCCATAAACGTTTCCATTTCTTCCGGAAACTTCGTTGTCTGTAGCACGGCTTCTGCTAACTCAAAGGTTGTATGGATTAACAGCCAATGGTGCCGGAAAGCTTCTTCTGGAGACATTTTTTGCCATTCACCTCTCTGCTGCTGCCACTGCTCTGCAAGTTCCCCCGCTAATGCCATAATGGCTGCTATTTTCCTCACAGGAGTTGCCGACTGCAATTGCTGCTGCACGCTCTGTATCAATTCATCAATGCTTTGCTGAACCTGCTGAATTCGGGACGCTTCGCCTCCACCCTCCAATTCCTGAAGAATCAGAGTCCGATGCTGCTGAAAACTGTGCGACAGTTCCACCAGCGAGCTCAAAACATGAACCAGCACTCCGTTCTGCTTCGGTATCTGCAATGCCACCGTGTTGCCTCGAATGGCGGCTATGAGCAGTAATACGGTCACAACGACTACACTGGGAATAAGAAGGTGCCGGAAAAGTTTCTGCAAAGGCAGAGAAGCAAGACGCTGGAACAGTTTCATCGTTCTTTTCCCCGTTTTATCCAACCCTCAATCGTTGCTCCCCATAGTGGTGCGAAGGCAGGCGCCCTGCGCTTCGCAGGTGGGCTCAAGATGTTCTGGCACTGCTGGCACGCTGGTGCAGAGCTGGATGGAGAGTTTTCTCT
>JALWUI010000191.1:13277-36203 GCA_027082775.1 Candidatus Kapaibacterium sp. | reverse complement strand
GAGGGACACTGATGAAACCGTCGCAAATCTTCCTGCCGACGATCGATGAAATGGATCGTCCACGTTCGAACTGCGGGGTCGTTGGAGTGTACGGTCATCCGCAGGCAGCAGTGATGGTGTATTACGAACTCCACGCCCTGCAACACCGGGGACAGGAAGCTGCGGGAATCGTTGCCGCCCGTCGGGATCCACTGACGCAGAAAGTCCGGTTCTACGCCCATCGGGATAAAGGACTGGTGCTGGAGGTTTTCAGCAATCCCGCCATTCTCAAGGACCACCTTGCCGGCTCAATGGCAATTGGACACAACCGGTATTCCACAACCGGAGGCACTGATGTTCGTGCCAATATTCAGCCTTTTGCCATTCGATATCGCAAAGGTAATTTAGCCCTTTCCCACAATGGGAATTTGACCAACACCCGCCAGTTACGGGAACAATTGCAGCAGGAAGGGGCAATTTTCCAGAGTTCCACCGATACAGAAATTTTTCTCCACCTGATTGCCCGCAGCCGAGCAGAAGATCCCATCGAGCAGATCTTAGAAGCACTCCGCACCGTGCGTGGCGCTTATGCCCTGGTAATGATGACCGACACGCAACTCTTAGCAGCCCGGGATCCGTACGGCATCCGCCCATTAGCGATTGGTAGAATTCCGCTGGAGGCTGGCAAATGGGCGTACATTGTCGCATCGGAAACCTGCGCCTTCGATATTATCGGTGCGGAGTATGTGCGCGATGTTCGACACAATGAACTGATCGTTATCGATCAGGAAACGCTGGAGACCGGCACGATTCACTCCTTTTCCATCCAGCCCAACACTCCTACTGCCCGCCACTGCATTTTCGAATACGTCTACTTTGCTCGACCCGATAGCACAATCTTTGGACACAGCGTCGACAAAGTTCGGCGGCGGCTGGGGAAACGGCTGGCAGAAGAAGCACCGGTGTATCCTTCCGACGAGAAAAAAGTTGTTGTGATGGGTGTACCGGACAGTGCGAACACAGCTTCACTGGGTTATGCGCAGCAACTGGCAAAGCAGGAAATTCCGTCGAAATACGAGATCGGGCTCATCCGCAGTCACTACATTGGACGAACGTTTATCGCCCCCGGACAGGATGCGCGGGAAATCCGGGTCAAAGCCAAATTCAATCCGGTCGCTGGCGTGCTGCGCAACCGGACGGTCGTGATGGTGGACGATTCCATCGTGCGCGGTACGACTGCCAAAGCTCTGGTGCAACTGGTACGCTCCACGGGCTTAAAGGAGCTCCACCTGCGCATTTCTTCCCCACCGGTACGTTTCCCCTGCCACTACGGGATGGACTTTCCCAGCTACGAAGAGTTGATCGCCAACCATTTCCAGAGCGACCAGCAGCGGATTGGACAGGAGTTGGGCGCTGACTCCCTGCACTACCTTTCCCTTCAGGGCTTGCACGCAGCAGTTCCCCAGGAAGAAGGGATCGGGTACTGCGATGCGTGCTTTACCGGCAACTATCCCGTGCCGATCGAAGAAGATGCGCACAAAGACGATCTGGATGTGGAAATGACTATCGAAATGCCCGGATGAAACGCCTGCCACAGCGTGTGATCTGCTTGACAGAAGAAACGACGGAAACGCTATACCTCTTAGGGGCTGATCACCTGTTAGTGGGCATTTCCGGTTTCGTCGTGCGCCCACCCCACGCCCGGAAAGAAAAGCCGAAGGTTTCGACGTACCTGGAGGTAAATCTGGAGAAAGTTCGGGAACTGCAACCCGATCTCATATTCGCCTGGTCCGATTTACAGGCGGACATTTGCGCTCAGCTCATCAAAGAAGGGTACGAAGTGTATTGCTTCAATCATCGATCGGTCGATGGAATTCTGGCAATGATCGAACGACTGGGATTGCTGGTCGGCAAACCTCAGGAGGCACAGACGCTGATCGATCGTTTCCAGCACCGATTAGCCGCAATCGCTGTGAAAGGAAAGCAACGGAAGCGGAAGCCGCGGGTCTACTTTGAAGAATGGTACGATCCGTTAATCAGCGGCATTCGGTGGGTTTCAGAGCTGATCGAGCTGTGCGGTGGGATAGACATTTTCCCGGAGCTTCGCCAGTACCCCGATGCGCGCCGCCGGATCATTGCGGACCCGCAGGAAGTAGTTCGCCGCCAACCCGACATCATTCTGGTATCGTGGTGTGGGAAGATGTTCAAACCAGAGCGGATGCAACACCGACCCGGCTGGGATCAGATTCCTGCGCTCCGCAACGGGTGGGTCTATGAAATCCCCTCTGCTATCATCCTGCAGCCCGGACCAGCGGCACTGACCGACGGCGTTGATGCTATTTGCGACATCATCGATCGATGGGAGGCGGCGCAATCGTGAGTAGCGTTTCTCCACAGCCACTGCGCTGCAGCCGGTGGATCGAAAGCAGCAACAACGGCGGACGGCAATGAACGCGAAAGCACAGATCCGCCAGCAAATGCTGCGCCGACGGGAGCAGATGGACGAAACAGAATATCAGCAGCGATGCAAAGCAATCCATCAGTGCGTCATCAGTCATCCAACGTTCCGCCGCGCAGCGTGGATCCACACCTATTGTTCATTCAACCGGGAAGTGGATACCTGGCGCATTATCCGCTCCGCCTTTGCGATGGGTAAACGGGTGATGGTGCCGGTTGTCCAGCGGTCCGAGCTCCGTCACATCGAAATTTTTCCAGACCAGCCTTTCCAGCCGGATGCGTTCGGCATTCCAGTTCCTCAATTCGACCATCCGCCGCAGTGGCTGGATGCAGCAGCTATTTTGCAGCCCTCTGATCTGGTGCTTGTCCCATTGCTGGCTTTCGATACCAATCTCTACCGTCTGGGCTACGGCAAAGGCTACTACGACTGCTTTTTAGCCCGTGTTCGAGCGGTGAAAATGGGCATAGCCTTTGCCTTCCAGCGCCGGGAATCGCCACTTCCCAGAGAATCACACGATGTTCCGCTCGACCTCGTTGTGACAGATCAGGCAGTGTATACCAGACAACAGGAGCATCCATGCATCGGCGATCCTTTCTAACGCTCTTGCTGGCAACAGTTGCCCCGGTCGGCTTTGTGCGATCGCGATGGTTGCAGCAGAAAGCTGACTTCTTTGAAGCCCCGGTGGAAACGCAGCAGCGATTTTACGAACTGCTGGATTTAGCCCGATGGAAAGGCTGGGATCAGCTTCCCATCGGCAGGTGTATGGGCGAAGTTGGCAAAACCTTTCTGGGAACTCCCTATGTAGCCGGCACCCTGGAAGGATCGGGCGAAGTGTGCCGAATCAATTTGCACGGCGTGGATTGTGTCACCTTCTTTGAATACCTTCTGGGATTTGCCCGGACGCTGAAAAAAGGGAAAGCAAAATTCGAAGATTTTGCACGGGAACTGGTGTTCATCCGGTATCGAAACGGGCAACTGGGCGACTGTACTTCCCGGCTGCACTATAGGTCCGACTGGATTCTCGATAACGTCCGGAAAGGTGTGGTCAAAGACATTACCACAGCGCTGGGTGGAAAACCCTACCACCCGACCGTGTCCTTTATGTCGCGCCATCCCGACCGTTACCCTGCACTCAAACAGCATCCAGAACTGGTGGCAAAGATGCAGCAGATTGAGCAACACCTTTCAAGTGCTCAACTCTTTTTTATTCCCCGATCCGATGTTGCCGCCATTGAGTCAAAACTCCAGACCGGCGACATTCTCGCTTTCACTACCTCCATTCAGGGACTGGACTATGGCCACACCGGAATTGTCTATCGAGCAGACGGCGCTGCCTATCTACTGCACGCCTCCACCGAAGCCCATAAGGTTTTTATGGATACGACCGTTGCGCGCTATCTGGCAAAGCGGGAAAAATTCACCGGTGTTACGGTAGTTCGCCCACTGGAACCGGTGTAATACCCAAAGTTCGGATACGCTGCTCCTCCATTTTTGCTGTGATTTGAGCTTTTTCTCCGCGCCCCCCATGCCCTGCTCTTCACAACCATACGACAGACTTCAGGATCGATCCGCGCTGCGCCCTCACCTGCTCTGAACGGAGCTCAGCACTCCTGTTTTCGATTACCAATGCACTCTGTGGAGGACACAAAGGGACATTTTGTTCGTCTTTGGAAATTTTATAACGGCACAAAGTCGGGTAAAAAATGGCAACCATTGAAACATTTCCGAATCCCAGACCCGGACGGCGGTACGTCATTACGCACGTCAATCCAGAATTTACCTCCGTTTGTCCAAAAACGGGGCTGCCAGATTTTGGAACCATCATCATCCGATACGTTCCGGACAAAGTGTGTCTGGAGTTGAAATCTCTCAAGTACTACTTCTTGGAGTACCGGAACAAGGGCATCTTCTATGAAGCTGTAACGAACCAGATTCTGGACGATCTGGTAGCAGCGTGCGATCCGCTGGAAATGGAAATCATCTCCAAGTGGCGGATTCGTGGCGGGATGTATTCGATCATCAAAGCAAGTTACAAACGAACTGCATCGGGCAAAGGCGATGAAAACCCGGATCGGTAAAACATTCCGATGGGAAATGGGACACCGGCTGCCGTACCACTCCGGCGGCTGTGAGAATATCCACGGTCATTCCTACCGGCTCTGGGTAGAAGTGATCGGCGAACCGGATGAACAGGGAATGGTGATCGACTACTATGAAATCAAAGCCATCGTACAGCCGATTATTCGGCAACTGGATCATTCCTTTCTGTGCGATCGGTCTGATACGATTCTCTGCGAATTCTTCCAGCAGCACCCGCATTTCAAAGTCCAGTACGTTGACTTTCCAACGACAGCGGAGAACATCGCCCAGCACATTCTGTCGCTACTGCTGCCGCACTTTGAACAGTTTCCAAACATTGAGGAAGTGCGGGTACGGGTTGCAGAAACAGAGACGACGTTTGCTGAAGTCTCTGCCCAACTTTCGAACAGGGTCAAACAAACACAGGATCAACAATGAGCGTTCGCGTCCGCTTTGCTCCTTCGCCAACCGGGTATCTCCACATCGGAGGCTTGCGCACGGCGCTGTACAACTTTCTGTTCGCACGCCACCACGGTGGCACGTTCGTACTCCGGATTGAAGACACCGATAAAACCCGATACGTGGAGGGATCGGTAGAAAACATCATCGAAATGCTCCACTGGTGTGGACTGGACTACGACGAAGGTCCAGGCAAAGGGGGTCCGTACGGACCATACGTCCAGTCGGAGCGGACGGAAATCTACCGCCGATACGCCCGGGAACTGCTGGACAAAGGAGCAGCATACATCGCTTTCGATACGCCTGAAGAACTGGAGCGAATGCGGCAACGGCAACAGCAGGCGGGTATCGTACCGAAGTATGATCGAACCACGATGCGCAACCAGTTCACGCTGGGTGAAGAGGAAACGCAACGCCTGCTTGCAGAAGGTGTGCCGTACGTGATTCGACTGAAGGTGCCGCTGACCGGCGTCATCAAGTTCTCCGACATTGTTCGAGGTGAAATTTCCGTTCCCGCACGGGATGTGGACGACCAGATTCTGCTGAAATCCGACGGCTTTCCCACCTATCATCTGGCAAACGTCGTTGATGACCATTTGATGCACATCACGCACGTGATTCGTGGTGAAGAGTGGCTGCCCTCGATGCCGAAACATGTGCTGCTGTACGAAGCTTTTGGCTGGGAAAAGCCGCAATTTGCCCACCTACCGCTGCTTCTGAATCCCGATCGCAGCAAGTTAAGCAAGCGGCACGGACACGTCGCAGTGGAGGATTTCAAAAAAGAAGGCTACTTCCCTGAAGCACTCATCAATTTTGTTGCCCTGCTGGGCTGGAATCCTACGGGAGAGCGAGAGATCTATTCGCTGCAAGAGCTGATCGAATTGTTCGACCTCAAAAAAGTTAACAAAGCCGGGGCAATTTTTGACATTCAGAAACTGCGATGGATTAACGCACACTATCTGCGTCACAAAGATCCGAAAGAGTTAGCCCGACAGCTTCAGCAATACGTGCAGGAACGTAATCTTGGCGATTTCTCGCTGGAGTATCTGGAAAAAGTCGTCATCCTGCTGCGCGAACGGGTGGATCTATTGCCGGAAATCTTCACCTTTGGCGATTATCTGTTCCATCCGCCAACCCACTTTGAGCAGGAGTACTTTGCCAGAGCGTGGTCTGAGGATATTGAAGCGTTGATCCCTGCATTGCTGACGCTGCTGCGGCAAATCGAACCGTGGGAACACACGGTCATCTGGGAACAACTGAAGGGATTTGCCAAACAGCAGGGAATAAAGATCGGCAAAGTGATGAATGCTCTGCGGCTGATGCTCACGGGCAAATCCGTGGGCGCCGGGATGACCGAAACGATGGAAGTGCTCGGCAAAGAGGAGACACTTCGTCGCATAGAGCAGTTTGTCACGCAGCACCTACCGGCGTTGCGACAACAAATGGCGGAAAATGCTTCGGAGTAAATGGGTGGCGCTTCTACTGGGTGCTTTCTGGGGATTTCTTGCCACCGGCTGCCATACTTCCTCCTGCCTCAAGCAGTTCCCTTCAGCAACGGTACTCCGCTGGGGAATGGTGGATTCAGCCGGAGTGTTGCGCGGATACCAGATCAGCCAGACCGGAACGCTGGATTCCATTATCCGCACAACGCCGACCCAGGATCCTGCTGTTGTCCGTTCGTTGGGTATCATACCAGTCGACACGATCTGCGCCCTGCTGCTCCACACGCGCCAGTTATTCCTGCGCAATCGTCCGCTGTTCGTCCGCATTGCGCCATTCTCTGCCTACGTGGAGCTGGTATCCTCTGCTGGAACGACCGGTCGACCTACCCGACTGTTTGCGCTGTGGGACCCCCGATTTGAAAATGCCGGGAACCGTGCATTCCGGATGTTATATCAGCGGCTGATGCGGGTGCGCTCACTGGCACGCTGAGGCGTGCACCTATCGACTACAGAACCAAGAAAGCAACGCCCAAGCAGCTTTACAGAGCACTGAGTTGCAACTTATCGCCCACAGAAGTCGTAATTTTGCGCCCTGCGAAAGTTCGGCAAATGAAAAGGGACAAAAAGATGAAGCGATGGACATTCCTGCTGTTTGGCATCCTGTTGTCTTCTGGCTTTGCTCAGCAACTGCATTTCCGAATTGTGGGATACGACGGTCAGCCGCCGGCACGTGCTGATATTTTGATTTTCGGATGGTTCAACGACACAGCCGCCGTGGCAACGACGACGACCGGCGTAGCGAATGTTCAGCTTCCAGCACCGGGAAATTATATGGTCGTTGTTGCCGGCACCTATCACTTAGCACACTTCTTCCCGGCACTCTTCCTGCCCGATGGAAAGTATTCAATTGTTGTCCGGCTCCGCCCTCTGCAGCCGTCGGGGACAGCACCCAGAATTGCAGTAGTCGCGCCAGACAGGAATATCTTTCGCGACAACGCTCCTCTGCATCGCATCGGAAAACAAACATTTCAGGCAACGCTTCCGGTAACAGATGGAATCGTTCAATATCAGATCGTGGATACCGTTGACAGATCGCTCCGGAGCTTCAACGGGACACAAAGCGACGCATACGAATTCGACGGGTCGGATTACATCTCGGTGCTACGTGCTCCGGGGAAAGACTCGGTCACGGTGACCGTGGACTTCTCACAATTTCCCACAGGAACGTTTGAAGCGAAGCACGAAATCACGCTTGAGAATCTGCCTGAAGTCGATGCTGTTGTGAAAAGCTGCCAGCGGTTCTACGATTCTATTCTGCAGCGACGGCGTACCGAGGAGGTCACCGTATCGTGCGAAGCTTTCCGAGCACAGTGTATGCAAAAGGGGATGCAACGGCACAAAGCTGCCTCGCTCATTACTTTTGCCTACAGTATGCTGCTGGACGCAATGGACGTGTGGGAAAACCAGCGCTGCTTTGATGCGCCCGGTATGCTCCGGAAATTGATCCGCACACTACCGCCTTCCCACTGGCTCTGGGGCGTAGATCAATCCCTTCTGGATGCGTGCGTCAACTACGCTGATTCCGTTCCGGCGCTGCGTGCCTACCTCCCCCTGGTTGCGCTCTCTCATCCGCGGCGCGACGTGCAGGCGATGGCGATGGTTGCGCTGATCAAGGATGCCTATATGCACCGCCGCTTTGCTGTCGCCCGTGACCTCATTGCTGCACTCCGGAATCAGTACGGAAAGAGCGAGTCAGCATACCTCCAGTTTCTTACCGACCGTTACGATCCGGATAATCCCGTTGCTATCGGCAAGCGCGTCCCGTTTTTCCGCCTCCGGGATCTGGATGATTCTTCCACGATCTATATGCCGCAAACGCTGAAAGGGAAGTATGTCCTGATCGATTTCTGGGCAACCTGGTGTGGTCCGTGCATCGCGGAGCTTCCGTACCTTCACAAAGCGTATGAAATGTTCAAGGACAAAAACTTCACCATTTTGAGCATTTCCTTCGACGCCAGACCAGACATCGTGCGACGGTTCCGCCAATCCCCGAAGCATCCAATGCCGTGGCATCACGCTTTTGCTTATGGCGGCTTTCGCAGCAAAGTGGCGAGAGACTTTCGCGTACGCGGCATTCCCAAGCCGATCTTAATCGATCCTGACGGAACCATTATCGCTCTCGAAGGCGAGCTGCGGGGGCGAAGACTGCTCCGCACACTGAAAAAACACCTCGCCCCGTAGGCTGTTCTCTATGGCGTGCTGATTGGAGTCGCGATGATAATGCGAACCGTTCGACAGTAGTTGCGCCCTTCAGGAAGATCGTTATCGTACAGCAGTTTGTCGCTTCCCACTGCCCGAATGTGAATCTGATCTTCCCGCACGGTCGGCTGCAAATACTGCTGAACACTGAGACACCGCTGCTTTGCCAGTTGGCGGTTGTATTCCGGCGTTCCCGTTCGATCCGCATATCCCTCGATGTACACCTGCGAATGGGGCTCTACCCGGCTTTTGACAATATCCAGAATCCGATGGTGTATGGGTTTTAAGTCGGCTTTGTCATAATCAAACAGGATGAGCGAGAAGTACTCGTAGCGAATGTCATTCTTGATCTGATACCGCTTCCGCTTGAGCGTTAGCAATTCAACTGGAATCACCGCCTGAGCAACGGATTGATTCCCCTGCACATCCTGCGCTGCCAGGTTCACTGTTACCCGGTCTGTTCTTTTGCGCTGCAAAGCAGCAAAAAAGGTTTCAGGTAAGTGCCACGGTAAGGTGTCTGGCGGTAACACCGTTCCACTAAAGTGTGCGTAAGCGGTATCTTCCGTTTGAACGGTAATCTCCCACCCTTCGAGTGGTAAAGTCGCCTGCACCTTCGGGAGAATTTCCACAATGGATGGCGTCGTTTTCCGCTGGATTGATTGCAGATAGACAGGCTGAAGAATCTCGTACCGATTGGAAGATAATTCCACCCGCCGGTTTTCTTCCCGACCCTCTGGCCGATCGTTGTTTGCCGGCTTCGCTGGAAGGTTGCGATAGCGGACAATCAGGCGGCTACTATCAATGTTCCACACGCGAAGGAAGTAATCCCGCACTGCCTCCGCTCGCCGTCGGGAAAGCTCCAGATTGCCCTTTTCTACCCCCAGGTTGTTGTTGCATCCGGTGATGGTTAACACCGCATCCGGATATTGCTGCATTCGTGCCCCCACAATGTTGAGCAGATGATAGTAGATTTCCAGCGTTTGCGGTGGCAATTGTTGTTCGTCAAACTGCCGCGTTTGCTCCGGCGTCAGGAAATGCATCCGGCTTTTCGACAGATCCGCGCTCCCTTCCTCAAAAAACACATACGGCAACAGCGGGTAATACTCCCCGCGTTCAATCTCTTCAACCAGAATCTTGACATTGCGGTCGCGATGTCCATCTTCGTAAACTGCAACGGCATCGACTGCGGTACTGAGCATTGCCGGTGGCGTGGGGGGAGGCGCTGGCGCCTTCGGTGTTGCTGGTGGCGTATGGACTTTTTCAAACGGGAAGAGCACTGCCAATTCTAGCCGGACAGCATCGGGTGTCCATTTGTATCCCTCCAGAATACTGGTGAACCCGTGATAGTAGCTTAGGGTGGGTTCCAATATCAGCTTTTGATTCCCAAAAACAACGCCCAGGGCATAGTGAAAACCAGTAGCGACTGCAAGGTAGTACGGAATCTTTTGCGGAATCTCTCCTGATGCCTCGTTCCGCACCGCTTTGCCAACATCGGCATAGACGGCGGTTTTCGGTTCCAATAACACTTCTCGCTGGGAATAAAAGGACCGCAGGTACCACCCGCCGTTGAGTCCCAGATCCAGAAAGAGCGGAACATCTTCGATCAACTGGTAACTGAATCGCAGGTCTGTGCTCAGCATCGGTAGACTGGCACTGAGCTCATATTGCGATACTGCTGGTACCACAACGCCATTGCTGATAGCATTACCGATCACCTCACGTTCAAAAAGGGTTGCAGTGTTGTTCACATAACCTACTCTCCACTGCGTCAGCAGATCTGGTAACAGCATATACTCCAGAGCAGCACCAATAACCGGGGTCACTCCATAGCCTCCCTGGAACCCAGGGCAGCAATTCGGCACTCCCGGCAATTGGGTGAATTGTGCCCAGTGGATATTAGTCTGGAATCCCACATATCCCCCTAACTTATATGGTAAGACTTCAACTTCCGGCGCCTGGCCAAACGCAGCCATTGCCAACAACACAAACACGCCAATTCCTGCCTGCACTTTCCGCATCTTTCCCGCCTCCCCCTTATCGCACAATAAGCAGAGTTGTGACTGCTTCCCGCGCCGGCGATCGGAACCGCAGAAAGTAAGTTCCAGAACTCAATATCGGCGGCAACTGGATCTGGATCTGCGCTGCTCTTCCCGGTTCTGCTTCTGGAATATCCTCAGCGGCAAATCGCTGTTCAAACACTACTTCGCCGCGCGGCGTAACCACCTGGAACACACTGGCGGCTTTCTCCACAGCGTAAATCGTTACCCTGACAGCCTGTGCACTGCTGGGATTAGGCGACACATTGATTCCAAACAGATCTTTGAAATCCAGCAGCCGCTTACCGCCCTGGGTACAAATGTTGGTCAGGAGCATCTCGCCGTTGCGTGGCTGCACCAGCACTGCTGGATCGCCCCATTGATAGGCTGTAAAGAGCATTTGTACTGAATCCGCCGGTCCCAGAAGAATATCGCCTACAAGCTCGCACATCACAAGAGAGTCGCTGTCAAGAGCCTCAAAAGTTTTGGTGATGGTCGCCTCTGCCTGCCCATCCGGTTGAACTTCAAAATTCTGGACGGTTGCATCCACAACATTCTGCAAATGGAACAACCGCGCATCCCACCGAACAGTAGCGGTAAAGGTCACCGGTGCTACCATCTGGAAAATGCGCTGATCCTGCTGCGTCGACAGCAATGCCACCGGAATTCGCACTCCCCGATCCTTCGGTTCTACCTCAATCCGCTGGGGTAGAGCGATGATGGTATGCGAAGCAACGCCAACGCCAACAATGGCGACTTCCACAGGATCTCCCGAACCGGGAATAATGCGCAATCTTCCGGTGTAAGGCTGCTCCGCTGTTGGGGCGAAGAAAATGGGAATGCGCTGCTTCGATTTGGGCGGAAGCGTAAAAGACGCAGCAACGGTGGAATCTATCGCAAATACGCTCTGTGGATTGGCACTCCAGGAAAGTTCGGTGATCGTCACTGGTGCCGAGCCCGTATTGGCGACGACAATGGAATCAACCTTTGAATGGAAGATAGGCACTTCGCCAAAATCGATACCAGTCGCCTGCAAACCCGGCGCAATGCCGCGTCCCCGAACCGTAATGTATGCCTCCAGCACCTGAATCGAGGGTGGAGGATCCTTCAGGGTCGTATAGCCCGTATCCAAGGTTACCCGAATTACTCCTTCATACTGCTGCTCCGCCTGCGGCGTAAAACGCACCCAGACTGCCTGCTGCTGGTCCGGTGCAACATCCGTTCCCTGCGGATTGCTCAGCAACTGGAACACTCCATCGGGGTTCTGTACCCATTCCATCTGAAGAATTCGAAGGCTCAGTTTGCCAGTATTGCGCACACACACGGTGTCATCCCTGGAATCTCCAACCAGTACGACACCGAAATCCCGGTCGCATACCGCAACGCCAATATTGGGACGCTGTCCAACCGTTCCCTGAAGCGCGATGGAAACAGCAAGATCACAGGGATCGGACGAGCGGACAATCAACGTATCCTCAAAAGTGCCACTCTGATTGCCATCCAATGCTACCGTAATCCACAATGTGTCACCGGGTTCAACGGTTACCGGTAAAGCTGGACTCACAATGGTAAATGGAGGCTGCAAACCGGCGAATTCAGAGACTTCCACAGGAACACCGCCGGTATTCACCACCGCCACTTCTGCCGTAGCGGTATTGCCAAAGTCGACCGTGCCAAAGTCTACCACCGTTAGCGCCACCTGCAACTGGGCATCAACCGCATCGCCAACCAGCAGAATACGCTTTTCCACATCACAGGGTGAAAGCCGAATCACGAGCTCGCCCGTATAGTGTCCGGGCGCCGTTGCGTGGAAGGTAATGGTAAATGGCAAAGAATCACCTGCAGCGATAGTTGTGCCCGGCTGTAATGACGTGGCAAACGGCGGAGTGATCGATACGTCGGTAATCGTCCCGGAGATCGCACCGCCGCTGAGATTGTGCAGATTTACCATTTCGGTTGCTAAGGTATCCGCACACAATACGAGCGTTTCAAATTCCACCGTATCTGGAGCAACGAACAGCACTCCTTCCTTATTCCCTTCTACCGGTACCGTAATCACACCGTTGCACGGTTCGTAGCTGAGCTGCACAGTTCCCTGAAAATGTCCACTTCCCGATGGAGAAAACCGAATGGTGACTGCCAACTGCTCGCCTGCTGCAATTTGTCCACTGCCAGACATCACCGGCTGGAATGCCGGGTCAGAGCTGGAAATTCCCGTAATGGAGATAGGCGTCTCACCCTGATTTTCAATAAAGATCACCGTATCCCGCGCTTCCTCGCATCCCAGAATCGTGCCAAAATCAATAGCATCCAGCGATGCCTGCACCGCCACAGATGTTACCGTTCCACGCAATGTCAGTTGCAATTCGGCATCGCAATTCGCACTGCGGAAGCCAATGGGAACGTTAGCGGCATACCTGCCTGCCTGCGTCGGCGTATATCGGAATACCAGCGCAATACTGTCATAGGCTGGAACCGTAACTGGTAACGAAGCCGGTGACACCAGACTGAAAGGTGTCGGCACCGTAATGGATGTGATCTGTAACGGCTCTGATCCAGAATTGCGGAGAATCACAGTAGTGTCCATCGTCTGCAACTCACATTCCGGCATCGGAGGGAATTCAACAGCAGAATGACTCAATGCAACCGTAATTTCTGTTTTCTCCCCTGACAACTCAAGAGTGTCGCGAAACTCACAGGGCTCGAATCGCAGATACACCGGTGCCGTATGAGTTCCAACTGTCTGTGGACTATACCGAAAATGGAGCGTCACACTTTGTCCTGCAGGGATCGAAATGGGCAATGCGGGAGCAGTGTAAGAAAAATGCGGAGATGGAACTTCAACTGCCGTCAACGTTACCGCTGACTGTCCAGAGTTGGTCACAACGACCGTTGTGTCAGCCGATGGGCTGCATTCGCCCAGAGCGCCAAAGTCTAATGCATCCACCGAAGTTGTAATCTGTGGCTGAGGAATAACTGTGACGGTCACGGTTTGCTCCACACTGCACCCTCTGGCATCGGTCACCGTCACGGTGTATTCGGTTGTCGTCTCTGGAAACGCATCCGGCTGCGCCACGTTCGGATTGCTCAATCCGCTTGCTGGCGACCAACTGTAGCTATACGGCGGCGTCCCACCCTGCGCCTCCGCTCCGATCTGCACCGTATCCCCCTGACAAATTTCCACATCGCTCAATGTGATCGTCGGCTTCGGATTGACCGTCACTGTCACACTCCCCTGCACCGAACATCCCTTCGCATCGGTCACCGTCACGGTGTATTCGGTTGTCGTCTCTGGAAACGCATCCGGCTGCGCCACGTTCGGATCGCTCAATCCGCTTGCTGGCGACCAACTGTAGCTGTACGGCGGCGTCCCACCCTGCGCCTCCGCTCCGATCTGTACCGTATCCCCTTGGCAAATTTCCACATCGCTCAATGCGATCGTCGGCTTTGGATTGACTGTTACCGTTACGGTCGCCTGCGTCGAACACCCTGCAGCATCGGTTACTGTCACCGTGTATACTGTTGTGCTTTGTGGAGATGCATCCGGCTGTGCCACGTTCGGATCGCTCAACCCAGTTGCCGGCGACCAGCTATAGCTGTATGGCGGCGTCCCGCCCTGCGCTTCTGCTCCGATCTGTACCGTATCCCCCTGACATACTTCCGCATCGCTCAACGTGATCGTTGGCTTTGGATTGACTGTTACCGTTACGGTCGCCTGCGTCGAACACCCTGCAGCATCGGTTACTGTCACCGTGTATACTGTTGTGCTTTGTGGAGATGCATCCGGCTGTGCCACGTTCGGATCGCTCAACCCAGTTGCCGGCGACCAGCTATAGCTGTACGGTGATGTCCCTCCGGACACGGTGACTCCGATTTGCACCGTGTCTCCCTGACAAATGGTCTGGTCGCTGGTGGTCAACTGCATCGGGGGCGATACCGTGATGGTGATGGACGTACTGCCAGAGCAGCCGTCAGGCGTGGTAACAGTGACGGTATAGGTAATCGTCGATGGTGGCATTGCCGTGGGATTGGGAACACTGGTGCTACTGAGTCCCGTTGCCGGTGACCACGAATAGCTGGCACCAGAAGGTTGGGGCTGAACTTCCAGTTGCACGCTTTCACCAGCACAGATTTCCTGATCCGAAGCAGAAATGGTAAAGGATGCACCAATCCCCAATTTGACAACAAAAGCGTCTTCCTCCCCATTGAAGCTTTGATCATAGGCACCGCTGGTTGTGGGAAAGTTCGATGAATGGGTATAACCGGTTACATACACAGCGCATCCGCTGGCAACAATTGATTTGCCCTCGTCATCCTGCGATCCTCCCAGAAATGTCGAATATGGCAACGCACTGCCATTGATGTTTAACTGCGCAATAAACACATCCTCGCCTCCATTGTGGGATTGATCGTATGCATTGGAGCTCGTTGGAAAGTTGGACGACGACGTTTTCCCCGTCAGATACACATACGAATCGGTGGTAAAACAATCCTCGGCAACTTCTTCGCTGCTCCCGCCAATGAACGTCCCCCACATTAACTGAGACGCCGAGTGATTGAGTCGAACAACAGCCACATCTTTGTCTCCGTTGAAGCTCTGGTCATACGCCCCGCTGCTCGTCGGGAAATTGGAAGATTCGGTGCTACCTGCAACAATGATGGAGTTGGAAGGACCGGGGGCAATTGCATACGCTTCATCGCTACTGCTCCCGCCTATGAAGGTCGAGAAACTGAGCTGCGAACCGTTGCTATTGAGCGCGGTGACAAACCAGTCTTTGCTGCCGTTGTGGCTTTGATCATAGGCACCATTGGTTGTAGGGAAATCCGTGGATTTGGTATATCCGCAGACAATTGCCATTCCATTGCCTCGCAGCATTACATCGTGTGCCTCGTCGTCGTCGTCTCCTCCCAAGAAAGTGCTGTATACCAAATTACTGCCGGCTGGATTGAGTCGAAGCACAAACGCATCTTCTTCCCCGTTATGATCCGTATCGTACGCCCCATTGGTCGTGGGGAAATTGGAAGATTCAGTATAGCCACACGCCACCGCTCGCCCGTTGTTGTCCACCGCAACGCCGGTGCCGTAATCATTCTCGCTCCCTCCTACGTACGTGGCATAAAGCAAGGCACTTCCACTGCTATTCAGCTTTACCACAAACGCATCTTCTTCCCCATTGTGTGTCTGATCGTACGCACCGCTGGTCGTTGGAAAATCTGTGGACTCTGTGCTGCCCACCAGGTACAAATTGCCGCTGTTGTCCTGGGTCATTGCGCCCGGTTCGTCCCCCTCACTTCCACCGATGAACGTGGCAAAAATCAAATTGCTGCCATCAGCATTGAGTTTCAACACAAAAACATCATCATCGCCATTGTGCGTCTGGTCGTATGCACCACTGGTTGTTGGAAAGTCGGCGTCCTCCGTACTACCAGCGACAATGGCATTGCCATTGTTGTCTACCAGAATTGCCTTGCCCTTATCGGAGGAATCCGTGCCAACAAAGGTGCTGTACACCAGTGGATCGATCAGAACAGGCGCATCTGATAGTGGCTGTGCCAGCGCAAATCGAAATCCATCCGGACGCTGCAGAAACTGCCCGTGGATGGGGATCGTGTCATTAGCGTGCAACTGAAACATTCGCGGCGGAGTGTGTCGAAAAACAGGCATAGATTGATACCGAAGCTCTAAGGTCCCATCTTCGAGCACTATTGCTTTCCACTGTTCTGGTAGCTGAAAAAGAAGGCGCTCAAGATGCTCTGGATGCTCGGCACGAATCCGGTATTCCAGTGCGCCGCTGGCAACCACCAGTTCGTACTCAACGCCAGCAGCAACACACCGAAGTCGCCGATAATGGAGGAGATTGCTCACCCATCGATCAGGGTCATTGCCCAAAAAGAAGTTCACTCTGCCAGCCATTGGCTGCTCCGCAAGGATTGTATCAACGGCTGCTGGAAGTTTCATCTCAAGAGGTGCTGGGGTCGTGTGCCCCCGGTTTCCATCCAGCAAGGCATTCGCACCAGAGCGGGCGGGGAAAAACACCCACCGATCTGGAAAAATCCACACCGTATATCCCTCCGTAACCAGAACGTACCGGACAGATGCGTCCCATTGCCCACGGTTCGGGATAAAGCCAAGATGCTGCCACTGTCCCCACAGCGGAAGGAGCAGGCTGGAAAACAGGAGAAACACCAGGAAGCGATTTTTCATCAATCTATCCCTTTGTTTGTTAAACTCTCACAACCACCGAACAACAATTACCTGCGAAATCCCCGAAAAATGCTGCTACAAGATGACGTTGTTGCATCGTTTTCATCTCCCTTCTTCATTTCCTCAATCTGACAGCAATAACCCACAGCGGCAAAAAACGTTTCCAGATTCCAAAGATCGAACTCCGATAGACAGAGCGCCGGGCTCATAAAGTGCTCTTTAGATCAAAAAGGAGACCGCACCAGTGCAACAGTGCTCGGCTTTATCCCCGACATAAAGTGTTCTTTAGATCAAAAAGGAAGGGGGCGCGACGGGCGGGCCACATCGGTTGCGGCTTTCCCTCATAAAGCGCTCTTCAGATCAAAAAGAGGTCCGGTGCTCAGCGCACCCCGACTGTCTGCAGAAGGAATGACACCAGTCTCACCAGCGATTTTCCCTGCTTCCCACTCCATTTTTGTCCCCTAATGCCCTGGTACCTGGAATGTCCCACCGTTGTGCCGCTGAGGAGGGAACAGCCCCCTCACTATCGACTGATTTTGCTAAATCCCGATGGGCGGATTGCCGCAAGGTCCTTGCTACGGTCCTATTTTCACCAGCCGGCTCTGCGTCCCATTGGCGGTTACGACCGATACAAGATACGCCCCGGTTGACAAAGTATGCGGTAACGGGATCGCTACCGTTTGCACCCCGCTGATGCCAGCAGGAATGTGCTGTTTCGCCACCGTGCGCCCCAGGAGATCCGCGATAACAATGGTGGCATCTCCCGGCGTCGACAGGTGCACTCCGATCTGGAGCTGGCGACCGTGCTGGTGTGCATAGAGAATCTCAATAGCTGCTGGCAGCACATCCACTGCTCCAGACCGTACCGAGGTAGCAGGACGTGATCCCTGGCGGAACATCACGCTGACCGATGCTCCCCCCAGCACGCCCTGCACATTGCCGGCTGGCGTAATTTTATCGGCTCCAACAGGAACAACCGCAAAGACGTAGTCGTCATTGATATCCAGCGTTGTAAACCCGATCGCTCGATCATCGGATGAATAATCAGGAAATCCCAGAACTGGCACATTCTGGACCAGCAGGTTCACCTGTTGTGTTTCCAGATTAGCAGCAGCGATATAAAAACTCTGGTTGACTACATCCACCAGTTCAAACGTGATGATGTACGGCGAATTGCTGGCATACGAAGGATTTCCAACGCTGATTGTTTCAGGAAACGGCGGCAATGCCCGCTGCACAATGCCGCTCCCAAACGTCTGCTGCGCAGGATTCCACGCATCCAGTATCCCGATATCCCAATACTCGACTGTATCTCCCCACTCCGTAACCATCGCATTCAGCATATCGAAGAGCACAAATCGCCCATCATAACTCCACTGAATCGCATCGGGATAGAGCGCTGTTGACGGCTGAGCACCGGCGTAATCCGGGGTATAAATCTGGAACTGCTTCACCGGTGCCGGATCCTGCGTTAAATCCGCAATATAAATGTAAGGCTCTGCATAGATGCTGGTCATAGCCAGGCGTCGTCCATCTGCAGAAATTGCAACGCTGCCCCAAACAGGGTCGCTGCTCAGAATCGCTTCCTGCAAATTATTCGGGTCAAGACTGACAGCGTGCAGGGTTTGATCGCCAGCAACAAAGAGCGCAATGGTTCCATCATCCGTCAGCGTAGGCCGCCCAATTAACCCACTCTGTGAAACAACATACTGCTGGTTCTGAAGATCGGTTAACACCAGCGCTTCCAGATCCGGAGCGTATGCCAGGATCCAATCTTTCCCCTGTACAGGAGGTAAATCTTTCGGACCACCGCCACCGCCACCGGAATCGAAAATTTCCACTGCGTCAAACGCCTGCCGCGCCGCCTGCGCTTCCTGCCCGTTGCCATAAAGATCAATAGCTGCCTGGATAACCGCCCGCCGGAGGTCCACGAACTTCGAGGAGCGGGTCAAATATGTCGTCAGGGCTCGATAGTAGATTTTCTCCGTCTTTTCTCGCCCAATAGCCGTTGCAATCAGGTAGCAGGCGTGGTTCGGAATCCCACTGTTAATGTGCACCCCGCCATTATCCCCTTCCGGCGTTTCCGGTAGCGTGACATATTCGCTCATCTTTGCCGGCTGCCAGTACGGATCCTGTGGGCCACTCCCACCATTGTGGGGATCAGCGAAATTCCGCATAGCACCGGACGGAAAGTACTGCGGCTTCACCACATCTTCGCCGACCAGCCAATCATCGCGATCGACCATCACTCCAAACACGTCCGCCATCGATTCATTGATTGCCCCCGATTGGCTCAGGTAGATCAAATTCGCTGTGTGCTCAATTACTCCGTGCGTCATCTCGTGGGCTGCAACATCCAATCCGCGCGCCAGCGGATGAAAAATCTGCCCCCCATCACCGTACGCCATCACTTTCCCATTCCAGAACGCATTTGCCATCGACTGCCCGTTGTGGGTGACGTGAATGACGCTCAGCATTGTCCCTCCATTACCATCGATGGAGTTCCGCTGATGGGTGGTGTAGTAATAAGTGTACGTCACTCCCGCATTGTAATGCGCTGAAACAGCAGCAGGATCACTCCACGTGTTGTTCGGTGAAACAATGTGATAAATGGTTTCCAGATCCGTGTTGTTCGCATTTAGCGTTAAAATTGCTCCGACAGGATTGTTCGGCAATTGCGATCGCTGGGGATCAAACATCGGGCGGGAAGCATCCAGCAAATAATACGTGCCTCCCAGTTGGTACGTATGAATCGTCCGGGTTTGCCCCAGTAAATCCTGTGCTTGCGCTGTCGCCGGTCCGTCGAAATGGGTATTCCGATAGGCGAAAACAAGTTTCCCCGTGTGAGCAGAGACAAAATACTCCCATCGATCCCAGCCAGCATACGCCGTCGCGTGCCAGACCAGATGCCACTTCTCAGGATCTTCCCGATCGGGGAACCACTGGAGTCGCACCGTGTCGACCATCAGCGACTGGTTCCCGGCGAGCTGTTCCAGCAGCTTCGGTACTTCGCTCCGCGAAATAGATGGCTGCACATCCAGTTTCGCCGAAGGCGCTGGATGGATCCGCGCCGATAACGCATACGCACGACCACCCGCATCAAAGTGCAGAATGAGTTCACTGCCCCAGACCGGAATTCCCTGATAGTGCTGCTCGGCTCGAATGTGGGTCATTCCCAGCGCATCGCGCCAATAACGGAAAATGCGGAATTCTTTCTCTGGTTGCCGAATCCCCAGCACCGGTGCTAAAAATTGCAGCGATCGATAAAAAGCAACGGCATATTCTGCTGGAGAGGTGAGTGAAAACTGAAAGGGAACAATCTGCGTACCAGCAATCCAGTATGGCACTCGTTGCAAAGGGTCATACCACAACGATATGCGGCGCTGTAAAGAAGCTAACTGCATAATGCCCCGACGCTGCAATGGCGTTAACAACGTGGAAAGCGTTCCGTGCAATCGAACCGGTGCATTATCAAAAGAGGCAATCGATATATGCTGCAATGCCGGTCGCTGCTGCGTCGGCTGTTTCCGCTGCTGTGATTTTCCCCAGCCAATACCGAAGCTGAGCAACCCGATCATCAGACCCACTGTCAAAGGCCGCTGCCACCGCATCGTCCAGCCTCCCTCCGTTGTTCAACACTTTTTATTGACCGCTCTGCTGCTGTGCAAAGCTTTTGATATCCTGATAGAACTGCCAGACCGCTGCTGGAATTTGCTGCGGATCCGTCCATTGTATCCGAACCGTATCCCCAGCCTTCCGGTACTGCAGCCAATACTGATAGTTACCGGTTTCCCGAATCTGGAGCTCTTGCAGATGCAACGAATCCGCCCGCTGGAACCATTGAACAATGTGTTCTCCGGGAATATGCGTCACCGTATCGATGGTACGATGCAGCCGCTGCTGCTGCCAATGGAGCAAGACTCCGGTCCCCCACAGTTGATACCCCGTGTAGATTCCCATTACACCACCACCTTCGCCGATTTCCAGAAAAGCATCAGGAGAGGGTTTCGAGGTTACATCCGAGGATCGGCAACTCAAGAGAAGCAGGAGAGCAGCACTCAACATCCACCGCATTGTTCCAGCCGGAGCCTGTCCGTCAAATTTCAGAAGAAAAGACGTTTAGCTTTATCCTCTTAGTGACGTTCGGTAAGAAACGCTGCTCCCTTCCAGGACGCTGCATTCTCTCCTGCCACCTTTCCGGTAGGGTTTCAGTATCTTTGCACTGGAAACAAGTACAATCAACGCCGGGGGCACTGATGGAAGAATTTACAATTGCGGGCAATATCGTGGACATTGTACAGCGACGCATTTATCCCGGAACGCTGAAAATCAAAGATGCAACGATTGTGCAAATTCAACTGGAACCTTCAACGGTGTACGATCGCTACATCATTCCCGGATTTGTCGACGCACACGTTCACATCGAAAGCTCGATGCTGGTTCCCAGTGAGTTTGCCCGATATGCAACCATCCACGGTACAGTGGCAACCGTTTCCGATCCTCACGAAATTGGCAATGTACTGGGGATCGACGGCGTCCGATATATGATCCACAACGGTTCGTACGTGCCCTTCCACTTCTGCTTCGGTGCTCCTTCCTGCGTACCGGCTACTCGATTTGAAACAGCAGGCGCTGAAATCACTGCGGAGGATATCGAAAAACTTTTCGTTGAAGATGGGCTGAGCTACCTCAGCGAGGTGATGAACTATCCCGGTGTTTTGCACCGCGATCCGGAAGTGATGCGGAAAATCGAGATTGCTCAACGATTGGGAAAACGCATCGATGGCCACGCTCCCGGCTTACGGGGCGAAGAAGCAAAGCAATACGCCGCCGCTGGCATCGAAACTGATCACGAATGTTTTTCCTACGAAGAGGCGGTCGATAAGATCCGGGCGGGAATGAAAATTTTGATTCGAGAGGGTTCAGCAGCAAAAAATTACGACGCCCTGATCCCACTGGTTGAAAAGTATGCAGACAAACTGATGTTCTGTAGCGATGATAAACACCCCGACGATCTGCTTCGGGGTCACATCAACACCCTGGTGCGCCGAACGGTCAAGGAGCACAATGTGCATCCCATTACAGCACTACGGATTGCTACCCTTCATCCGGTGCAGCACTACGGATTAGACGTGGGTTTGCTCCAGATTGGCGATCCAGCCGACTTCCTGATTGTGGACGACCTGTATGAATTCAATGTGCTGGCAACTTACATTCGGGGGCGGAAAGTTGCAGAAAACGGCAAAACACTGCTGCCACACATCGAAGCTGACACAGTCAACAACTTTGCTGCCCATCCAATCCAACCCGAAGCGCTGCAGGTTCCGGCGACCTGCGAGCATATCCGGGTGATCGAAGCTATCGACGGCGAGCTGATCACCAGAGAGAACATTGTGCCTGCTCCCATTAAAAAAGGGCTCATTGTCTCAGATCCAAAGAATGACATTCTCAAGATCGTTGTGGTTAACCGCTATGCTGATGCCCCACCTGCAATTGGATTTATTCGCAACTTTGGACTCAAGCGAGGAGCGATCGCTTCATCGGTTGCGCACGACTCACACAACATCGTTGCTGTTGGCGTGCGCGACGAAGAAATTGCCAATGCTATCAATGCCATCATCGAACACCGCGGCGGTATTGCCACTGCGCTCCAGGATCACACCGAAGTATTGCCATTACCCGTCGCTGGTTTGATGGCAACCGATGAGGGCGAAACGGTTGCAAAGCGATACAGCAGTATGGATAAATTCGCCAGGCAAACGCTGGGCTCTTCCCTGCAGGCACCTTTTATGACCCTGTCTTTTATGGCACTACTGGTGATCCCCTCGCTTAAACTCAGTGATCAGGGACTATTCAACGGGGATCAATTCTCATTCGTCAAACTGTGCGTGGAGACGTAAGCAGAGGAACAGTTCTATCAGGATGCAGCAACCATCCGCATATATGGTAACAGCTCGCAAATGGCGCCCCCAGCGATTTGCGGAAGTGGTAGGACAGGAGCACGTGACC
>JALWUI010000191.1:0-13267 GCA_027082775.1 Candidatus Kapaibacterium sp. | reverse complement strand
CAACACCGCGTTCATCACGCCTATTTGTTCGCCGGTCCTCGTGGAGTCGGGAAAACGACAACGGCGCGCATCCTGGCAAAAGCGGTAAACTGCCTGAATATGGAAGATGGCGAGCCGTGCAACCAGTGCCAATCCTGCCAGGCTTTTCTTGAAGGGCGCTCAATGGATGTGCTGGAAATCGACGGCGCATCCCATAACAGCGTTGATGATGTCCGAATGCTCCGGGAGAATGCCAAGTATCCGCCGAAAAGTGGGCGATACAAAATTTACATCATTGACGAAGTGCATATGCTTTCAACCGCCGCCTTCAATGCTTTACTCAAAACCTTAGAAGAACCTCCTCCTCACCTGCTGTTCATCTTTGCCACAACGGAACCGCAGAAGCTCCCGGCTACCATTATCAGCCGATGCCAGCGCTTTGATTTCCGGCGGATGAGTATTCCGGAAATCGTGCACCATCTGACAAAAATCGCAGATGCCGAAGACATTGCAGTCGAAGAAGAAGCACTGCTAACGATCGCCCGAAAAGCGGATGGCTCGATGCGTGATGCCCAGAGTATCTTCGATCAGTTAGTCGCTTTCAGCGGCGCAAAGATCACCTATGCAGATGTGCAACAAACGTTTCATCTGATCGACCAGCAGTTCTTCTTTGAGGTGGAAAAGACCTTAGCGCAGGGCGATCTCCGCGGTGTCTTCCAGATCGTGCAACAACTCTTTGCGCAGGGATACGATTTCAGCGAATTTCTTTCGGGGTTAGTCGATCATTATCGCAATCTGCTGGCGGTCGTTGCAACGGGCTCAGCCGATCTGGTCACCTTAACTCCGGAATGGCAACAGCAGTACCAAGAACGAGCTAAAGCATACTCCCAGGCTGCTTTACTCAATGTGCTCTCCGTGTTGACCTATGGCGAACAACAGCTCAAATTTGCCTCGAACCCGCGAATTTACCTGGAAGTGCTATTGGCAAAAGTTGCTTTGTTGGACTCGGCGATGGAGCTGGCGCAACTGCTGGAGCAGCTTCAGTCTCCGAACGCCCCATCCTCTGCAAAGTCGAGCCAGCCAAAAACAGCAGTAACAGAAACAGCAGCATCGTATCAGACAACGTCTTCAGCATCTTCTTCATCTTCACCAGCCGGTGAAAAACCGCCAGCAGGGAAAACTTCCAGAGAAAAGCCGGTGAAATTGACCCAGGAGTTTGTGCTGCGCACTATTCAAGAATCTGAAACGTTCCGGGGCATTCGCCGCCTCCTGCTCCGCAAAGATATGGTGAAGATCACGGTTGATGGTAATGCGGTGAAGATTACCCCAAGTGATCCCTTTGTGGGCGAAACCTTAGCGCAACGCCAGCAGGTGTTAGCACAATTGCTTTCGGAAAAATGCGGGCAATCGGTATCCGTGGAAATCGAGGGCATTAAAAAACCGACGATCCATATTTTTGAAAATCTGGACACAACAGAATCTCCTACTCCGCAACCTTCCCGAACTTTCACTGAAGGTAAAAAACAGGTAAATGCACCAGCAGACTCGAACGATGAAGCAGTGGAAAACGAAGCTGAAAGAAAGCTGAAAGACTTCTTTGATTTGAAGCGAGTGAAATAAAACACAGGAATAACGATGGAAAAGCAGCCGGCACCCTTATTTGAAGGCGTGACGGATACGGGAGAAAAGATCAGTCTGGAACAGTTTCGCGGAAAGTGGGTGATTCTATACTTCTATCCCCGCGATAACACGCCGGGCTGCACCGCCGAAGCCTTAGATTTCCGAAATGCAGCGGAAGATTTTGCAAAACACAACGCAGTGATTCTGGGTGTCAGCCCTGATCCCATCAACCGACATCAAAAATTCAAGCAGAAATATCAACTGCCCTTTATGCTGATCAGCGACGAGGATCATTCTATCGCTGAACAATACGGCGTATGGAAGGAAAAAAAGCTGTATGGCAAAGTCTTTCCGGGTATTGAACGAAGCACGTTCATTATCGATCCCGATGGGAACATCGTTGCAGCATTTCGGAAGGTGAAGGTGAAAGGGCACGTGCAGACTGTTTTAGAAACGTTGCAACAATTGCAACAACAAACGCAGAATTAAGGAGCCAGAAGATGGAACAAATCTGGAATACAGCACCATTCGTTGATTCACATTGTCACCTGGACGTTGAACAGTTCGAGTCAGACCGCCCACAGGTGATCCACCGGGCACGGGAAGCAGGGATCCGTGCTATTGTCATTCCAGCTATCGAACCCGCAACCTTCGATCATCTGCAATCAGTGGTGCTTTCAGATCCAATGCTTTTCTGGGGCGTTGGCATCCATCCCCACAGTGTGGGAACGTATGAGGAAGAATCTCTGGAAGTGGTGGAATCCTGGATCCAGAAGGGAAAACGTGTCGTTGCCATTGGGGAAATTGGCCTGGACTACTACTACGACTTTTCACCCAGGGATAAACAAAAAGCCTTTTTCCGTGACCAAATTCGGCTGGCAAAGCAATACCAGCTTCCCGTCATCATCCACAACCGGGAAGCGGATGAAGACATATTCCGGATTGTCGAACAGGAACAGGATGGAACGCTCCGGGGTGTTTTTCACTGCTTTTCAGGTTCACCGGCGTTAGCTGAACGAGCACTGAAACTGCAAATGTGCGTTTCATTCACCGGAATGATTACCTTCCCGAAAGTACGGCTTCAGGAAACAGTGCAGGCGGTTCCGCTGGAACAGATGATGATCGAAACAGACAGTCCATATCTAACGCCCGTGCCCTATCGTGGAAAACGGAATGAACCCTCTCGACTCCCCCTCATCGCAGCGAAAATCGCAGAGTGGAAGAAGACAACTATTGAGGAAGTTGCAGAAAAAACAACGCAAACGGCAATGCGACTGTTTCGATTAGCGATTGCGACACTTGCTGTTTTTCTTCTGGCATTTCTGCTTCCATTCCGGGCAACGGCGCAGCAGGACACAGTACGCGGCTTTGCCCATCCTTTTCAGAAATTTATTGGCGGTGGCGGCGTCATTGGAATGATGACCTTCGTCGAAACCCCTGACAGCGGGCGGGATCGCTCATACGAAGGACTGCCAGCCTTCGGCGGCGTGCTCAACTGGTTTTTCACTGACCATCTCTTCCTTTCCGCTTCCTATGTCATTGCCAAAAATACCAAGGTGCTGCGATTTCAGGCAAATCCGAATTATCATCACGTGCTGGACTTCGCAATCAATTACACGCCAATTCCGTACAACCGGGTAGCTTTTTACTTTTCCCTTGGAATGTCCTATTTTTACAACAATCTCAACAATCGGCGAAAGGAAAACTTTTTAGGCTCCAACTTTGCCATTGGTCTCTACGGCAACATTCAGACTCCTTATGGAGTCATTGTTCCATCAGCCGAATGGCGGGTCAGCTTTATGCTGGGCGACCGCATCCTGGATTACGATCCGAATCCCAACGATCAAAACCCGGAGCGGATCCGGCAAAATGTTCCGTACTTTACATCGATCCCCCGGTTCTTGATCCAGTTCTTTCCAGAATGGTAGCAATGCAACCCTACGAAAACACATCCTGACAGGCTCAGGGAATGGATGGTCACGGTATCGCAAAGCACAAGCACAAATACAAACAAAACGGGGTTGAGGAATGGGAAATATTACGGTCGTCAATCACGCGCTCATCCAGCGGGATCTGTCCATTGTACGAGATAAAAACACTCCACTGCCATCGTTTCGGGCAGCGCTCCACCGGATCGCAGTAGGGTTGGTGTACGAAGCAACCCGCAACCTGCTGCTGGAAGAGACACCGATCGAAACGCCGCTGGAACCAACCACAGGATACCGAGTAGTAAACCGGATCGTTTTTGTGCCCATCCTCCGTGCAGGGCTCAGCTTTTTAAATGCCGCTCTGAGCGTTGTTCCGGAAGCCACGGTCGGTTTTATTGGCATTCGGCGGGATGAGCAGACCTTAGAACCGTACGAATACCACTACCACGTTCCACCAGCGGAGAATGAGCATACACTGGCGATTATTTTAGACCCAATGATTGCAACCGGGGGCAGTATGGTTGCAGCGCTTAATCGCCTCAGTATCGATGGGTATCAGCACTGTGCCGTTGTGGCTTTAATTGCAGCGCCAGAAGGAATTGAAAAAGTCCATTCGTACCATCCAACAGTACCCATTTTCTTAGCCGCCTTAGACCGGCAACTCAATGATTCCGGCTACATCCTGCCGGGTTTAGGAGATGCGGGTGATCGGTTTTGTGCTACGACATAAACGATTGCCTGTCAGCGGGGATCTCTAAGATAATCACTTGCTGGAGGTTTCGAAGGCGCTCTTCATACTGCGCTCGTAACTGCTCTATCTGCTGGCGGTGATCCGCTTCCCGTTCTGCGAGCATCTGGTACAATCGCAGTAATTGTCGCCGCATCCGCAGGATAATCTCAATACCGGGAAGATTGACTTCCAGATCCTCCAGCAAACGCCGAGCACGGCGAATTTCTTCCAGCCAGATGTCCTCAATGTATCGCCGTCCCTGTTGCTCAACTATTGGTATCAGCTCGACCTGAAGCAGAAATTCGATCAGCTCCTGTTCCACTTTGCACGCAGTCGCTGCTTCCTCAATGGTTATCAAAACAGTCCTCCCCATCGCTCCTTATCCCTTCGTCCTGTGCAACTGAGCCAGTTGCTCGAAAAGATGTCGTTCCTCATCTGTCAACCTGGTTGGAATCTGCACATTGAGCTTCACGTACAGATCTCCTCGCTGCTTTGGCGAACGATATTTCGGCATTCCCAGCTTGCGGAGTTTCAGGGTTGTGCCCGGCTGCGTTCCCGGTGGCACTTTTAATTTGACCCTTTTACCATCCAGCGTCGTTAGCATCACTTCCCCACCCAGAACAGCAGTGTAAAGATCCACCGTTACTTCCGTGTAGAGATCGTCTCCCTGACGGCGGAACCGTTCGTGCGGAAGCGTTTTCACGGTGATATAAAGATCTCCCCGTGGACCACCTTGATATCCCGGTGCTCCCTTACCAGAAATTTTGAGCTGCTGTCCATCCTGAATGCCCGGACGAATCTTGATCCGAATCTTTTCTCCCTGGACAGCAATAGTCCGTTCTGTGCCGTGAAACGCTTCCTCCAGCGTAATAGTAATGGTCGCCTGATAATCCTCCCCTTTCCTTGGACGTGCTTTTCGCCGGGGTCCGCCACCAAAAAGGTATTCAAAAAAGTCCGAAAAGCGGAAATCCTCGCCAAACAGATCCCCCAGGTCTTCCGCTGAGGTCGTATAAACCCGATAGCCTCCACCGCCCTGCTGTGCACCAGCCGTCTGGCGAAGAAATTCTTCCCAACTGATACCGCCACCAGCGCCACCTGTCTGCTGGTATTGCTTCCAGTAAGCACCAAACTGGTCATACTTTTTTCGCTTTTCCGGATCGCTCAATACTTCGTATGCCTCGCTGATCTCTTTGAACTTCTCCTCTGCTTCCTTATCACCGGGACGCACATCTGGATGATACTTACGGGCTAATCGCCGGTATGCCTTTTTGATTTCCTCCTGCGTCGCATCCCTGCTGACCCCCAGAATCTTGTAGTAGTCCTTGTACTCCATCGGCTTTCTCCAGATTTCACTATCCTAACAAAGTTAGTTAAGACGAGCATTGCCCCCGTTAGTTTGTGCTCCTTGTGCACTGGATCGTTGCGAGATTCGTTAAATAGAGTTCCAACAAACGGTGGGCGTAGCTCAGTTGGTAGAGCGCCAGATTGTGGCTCTGGTGGTCGCGGGTTCAAGTCCCGTCGCCCACCCTCTAATTATCCTTCCACGGTCGCAACGGAGCGACGAGTTGCTAATCTCCACAATATCAGTGTCAAAAGGACAATTCCTCCCTGGGCGGCGAACGTTTCAACAGTGGCAAAAATTCCCAATAAAGGAAAATCCATTACGCCAGGCACTGGCAGTGCTGAAATATACCCTGCTTCCTGAAGAGCGTGCACTCCTTTCCCGGCAAGCACCATTGCCAGCAACACCATCGCTACCGATGAAAGGCGGAACAATCGGCGGAAGGGAATACGTCGGGAAATTCGTTGTAACAACCACGCTGTGATCCCCAATCCAACTGCTGCTGCTGCCAATCCTGCTGCGATCCCATTTTGCGAAGCCTGTGTGCTTTCAATGTTCAATGCCGATAAAAAAATGACCGTCTCTGCTACTTCACGAAACACCGCAATAAAAGCCAACAGGAATAATCCAATAGCATTTTTTTGCGATACTAAGGTCGGCAAGCGCCCCTGCACGAACTGCTGCCACCCAGCAGCCGTTGAGGATTGATGCAACCAAAAACCAACGTAGATGAGAATTGCAACAGCGACCAGAGCACCAATGCCTTCGAAAAGTTCCCGGTTTCGAGCCCCCAATTGCACTACCGCATCTGCAAAAAACCAGAGAATAATACCGATGCCCAGAGCTGAAAGCCACCCAGCGTGGACCAAAGAACGCAATTGCTGCGCATCCAGCCGACGCAAGACTCCCAGAATGACAATGATAATCAGCAACGCTTCCAGCCCTTCGCGAAAAATAATAGCTGTTGCCATCCAGAAGGTAAAACCAAAAGTAAAGATTTGTTCCGAGAATACTCCCTCTGCTTCCCGCAGCGCTTTGTGGACGTCATCGAGCAATATCAATGCCTGCTGCGCATCTTTGCGTTGCAACACGGTCCGCAGTGCTAACATATCTCGCTCGATCTGGCTGGCAAGACGTGAATCCTGGACCCGGAGAAACTGTTCCAGCGGCTCAATGATCTCCAGGTAAATGTTCAACACCTGTTGGGCAGCAACGGCAAATTGGCGGCGATGGATAGATTTCTCCACCCTGCTCAGTCCCCTTTCTGCAGCATTGAGGTAGGCTAAGGGAGTATGACTCGGCTCGAAAGTGCGAACTGCTGCCAGCAATTCTTTCGGATTCCGATGTTCCCCTGGAAAATGAGTACTTAACCATTGCAATAAGGTCCGATCATCACTGCGGCTTATAAAGGACAAACGGGCAAAGATGGAATCCTGGATGTATCGGGGTAAGCGAACGGACTGATGACGATGTGGAAGCGCTTTGACAAAAAACGCTAACGCCCAGAGTTCTGCTTCGGACAACTCAGAAAATCCCTGCATGGCTGTTCCCTCAACACCCAAACGGACGGTATTATAGACAGACAGTGGCGAACTCAAAAGCTGGAACACCGAATCGGTCAAATCGCTCGGCGGTGGCTGCAAAGATGCCGCCGCAGGCCCCTTTCCCCGTCCTTCGATCCCGTGACAACGCCGGCAATGCTGCTGATACAAACTGGCGCCACGCTCCAGGGAGGGCCACCGCGCTGGCGCTAATCGCAAAAGCCCGGCTTCAAAAAATCGGGTTCGAATCTCGTTCGTAATCGCCAGAATGCGATCGTGCGGTGCTTTGGCTGCTATCTGCGTCGCTAAATCTTCCAACTGTCTACGAATATCCTGAAAGAGCGGCTGCGATACGGTGTTCTTCAACGAATCCCACAGCCCCAGAAGCCGTTGAGCAAACTCCCGCATCTCTGCATATTCAAACGTATCCACAACTGCTCCCCGCCCTACCGCTCGAGGATAATCCCGCCCAATATAGTCAAGAAGATTGGCAACTACTGAAACTTCAGATGGTGTAGCCATCAGTACACCAGCACAAAGCATACTGCACCATACAGAAAGAATCATCTGCCAGAAATGCCGGTATGCTGCTGTCGAAGATTCCACAACTGCACAAACGTTATTTAGACAAAGTTCAATTAAGCAGAAAAAGAGAAACGTTTCTCCGTGTCAAATATTTCGTGCGGCTATGCGCTACGGAAATGCGCAATTTTTAGTCGGCAGTACAAATCCGCTTTGTTTTGAGAGTTACTGGTTAAAGATCCCCCAAAACCAGACGATATTTGCAAATGAACGGACTTCAGGATGAAGCACAGGACAAGGATTGTCAGTGTGGAACGAGTTACACGGAGGTAACCGATGCCATTAGCAATTTTTGGTGGCGGACGGATCCGCACAAACACGCCGGCAGAAAACGCATACAATGCGTTGCAGGCTGCGAACTCCAATATCGCGCTGCGTCAGCTCCGCCTTTCAACGGGTAAACGGATCAACTCTCCCGCTGACGACGTTGCAGGTTACATTACATCCCGCGCTTTGTTAGCACGCGTAGGCTCCCTTCGATCTGCCCTCAATGCGGTCGGGGATGCGAAGAATGTAACCGGCATTGCGATGGACGGACTGGACAACATTGCGTCGCTGATTACAAAGATCAAGGAAGCAACAGCGGCAGCAGCCTCCGGTGCATTGGGAACGGATGAAAAGGTATCGCTGGCGCAGGCAGCGTACCGATTAGCGGAACAAATTCAGACGGTGGTGAACTCAACGGTCTTTGGCGGCAAAGAGTTGTTATCCAACACCTTCTCCGGTGACTTTGTGATCGGATTCCGGGCAGATAACTCATTGATCACCTTAGGTATTGACCTGACGACTGCTAACAGCTTCGTGGTGAATGTCAATGTGCAAGGGAATGCCGATTTTGCGGGAGTGGCTGGCTTAGACCTTACCTCTTTAAACGCCGTTTCGACGACTGATCTGGGTATTTTCAGCTCTACGCAAATTGCTACAACCTTAGCAAGCTTAGCATCCGCCCTGGACAACATTAACACGATGGCATCATTCCTGGGTGGGATTACCAATCGCCTGGAATCTCAGGAAGTGGCATTACAGTCGCAAATTACCAACTACAACGCAGCGATTTCCCGGATCGAAGATGCAGATGTTGCACTGGAGCAACTGGAGTTGATCAAGGCACAATTCCTCCAGCAAAGCTCGGTCATCTCCCTGGCACAAGCCAATCAATTCCCGCAGGTCTTCCTCCAGCTTCTGACGGGCTAATAATCGCTTCGAGATCGCAACATATCCATCAAATCTTCCCGGCGGTGGCATTGCCACCGCCTTTTTGATTTCTCCCTCCTCTTTCAATTTTTCCATCCATCTGCTGCCACTACAACCAAGGGGAAATCTACGCCTTTTTGCAGCACTGAGAACTCAACGTTGCTCCGCTACACCCGCAGGAAGTTCAACGCTATTTTGAAGAAAGCACCGAGGACATAATTGCGGAGTCGAAACTGATTATCAGTAAACCACGCAATTTCCATCCCAAACGCCACAGGGTATCCGGTAAAATTCACCCCCACTAAGGCAAAAGAATAAGCAGCATAGCCGAAGTACAGATCCTGACGCTGGAGACTGGTCCCGACCCCCAATCGAAAGACATCACTGAATTCCAGCTCGACCGCAATGTCGTGATAGGCACTGTACAGGAAAGTCTGAAGCTGTGGAGCATACATCCTGCGATAGGCATAGGTAATCCCCACACGATCGGAACTTTCTACAATGCCGAAAGCATCTCGAACAAAGCCAAAACGGTAAAACAACCCGGCTGACACACCAAACTGTCCGTATGCCTGCTGGGCATTATCGTGGTATAAATATGCCGGGTGCAATCCAAGTTCCAGCGAAAATCGGGGTTCCAGGCGAGCATAGATCTGCGCCTCTTTTTCCCGAATCCACTGCAGCTTTTCGGCGATCTCCCGCCGCTGCTGGTTGAGTTGCTCCAATTGTCGCTGGATTTCTTCCCGCTGCTGCTCCAGCTCCGCCCGGAGTCTGCTGCCTTCCTGCAAAAGATATTGACTCTCATACTTCTGCCGTTCAAACGCTGCTTTTTCCCGTTCCAACTGGCGACGCTGTTGTTCCAACTGCTGCCGTTCCCGTCGCAATTGTTCTCGATCTCGTTCCAGCATTTCCCGCTCTTTCTGAAGCTGCTGAAACTGCCGCTCGTACTCGGTTAATCCCTCAATGACGATACCGCGGGTGTAATACCGGATCCCACGGCGACGTAGCACTGGGATCACAGCACTGATTTTTGTTGCGATCTGCCCAGTCTGCTGGAGTTTGATCCACCCTGCGTTGGTTCGCATCAACTTGTACGCCGTCACAACGCCAACCACTTGCCCTTTCCCATTGATTAAGGGGCCACCACTGCTTCCCTCATCAATTGCGACATCGTGTTGCAACAACGTGGGGTTCTCAAGCAGCGACACCTTTGAAACAATTCCTTTACTCTGATTCCACCAGTCTCCATTGGGATGTCCAATGGCAACCACTTCTTCCCCAACGACCGCCTCCTGCGGTTTCAATGGCAAGTACGGTGTTGCTCTGGAAGGATTGGTAGTAAGGATTGCAATATCCAGATTTGGCTCTTCCAGAACCGGATCAATCGCGATGACCGGTAACCGATCACCCGACTTCGTAATCACCGTCACATTCCACGGCGTTTGCACATCTGTCTCTACAACGTGGTAGTTCGTCAACACCGTCCCCTGCTCGTTGATAAAAAATCCCGTACCAAACCCTCCAGATGTGGACACAATCACGACCGCGTCCACACATTTCTGGTAAATCTTGTCCGCAGCAAAAAACTGCGCCCATCCATTCAACGGCGCAATGCACAATGCGACATACCACTGAATCAACATCCACCGTTTCATCGAGCTCGACACCGTTGTCCGACTCCGCAATGATTGCAAAACGAATGGATAGGAATCCTTGAGATATGCTCAGTAGTCTTGAGAAGGTTCCTGTTTGCCTGAATGACTGTCAGGAGATACAACGCAATGATCAAACACCGTGCATCAACAGCTTCATTTGCAGGAATGGCAGTAAAACTTTCTGGAACGCACTTCAGCCTCCAGTGCAGCAATCGGTGCTGCTTCAAAAAACCCCGCCTATTTCGTACCAGTTTTGTAACTTTGCGGTTTCGTTGCTATGCGGGGCGCGTGGGGTATGTAGCGATACTAAGATGCAATCGGTTGGTTTGTTTCAAAAACTGAGGAACAATGATGAACATACGGGTGAAACAGGGCGACGGGCGGTCGATCAAAGCGGATGCCGTTGTTTGCTTCTGCTGGCACGAAGAAACACCGTCGCAGTTGGAGAAGCTCCAAACTTCTTTTCCAGAAGCAGCACTCATCGCGCAGGATGCTGGATTTGTTGGAAAACTCAAACAGACAGCAGCAACGTACTTGAAGGAAGGACCTGCAAAGCAGTTGGTATGCGTTGGGCTGGGAAAACGAGAAGACTTTCGCCTGGACAATCTTCGGAAAGCAGCAGCAGCGGCTGCCCGCTATGTTACTGGCTACCAGTACCAGAGTCTGGCAGTGCTTACACCAGACATCGACGGTATTGGGCGGGAAGCAATTGCACAAGCCATTGTCGAAGGAATATGGCTGGGTAAGTACAAATTTGACCGGTACCTCTCATCTGAAGAAAACAAAGCTCATCAGAAGCTGCAAACGCTGTACCTGCTCCATCCTGAACGCCAGGCTTTGCGCGCACTACGAAAAGGTGTCAACATTGGTAGTATCGCAGCAGAAGCAACAGTGATCGCACGGGATTTAGCAAATACGCCCAACAACGATATGTATCCAGAAAAACTGGCGCAGGCAGTCCGGAAAATCTTCCGGCAACTGCCGGTCAAAGTCACAGTATTCACAAAAAAGAAAATTCAGCAACTCAATATGCAGGGACTGCTGGCAGTGAACAAAGGAAGCGTCCGACCGCCAGTGTTCATTGTGCTGGAATACAAAGGTAGCAAAGGAGCGAAAAAGCCCATTGTGCTGGTTGGCAAGGGAATCACGTTCGACACGGGCGGCATTTCCCTCAAGCCCTCGCAGAATATGGCACTGATGCGATTGGATATGCACGGTGCTGCCAGCGTCGTCGGGACGATCTATGCAGCAGCAAAAGCCAAATTACCGCACTCCATCGTTGGTCTGATTCCAGCAACGGAGAATATGCCGAGTGGTTCGGCAACCGTTCCGGGCGATGTGATTGTCTATAACAATGGCTTGAGTGTGGAGATCGATAACACCGATGCCGAAGGACGGCTGATTCTGGCAGATGCATTGCTGTATGCCAAACGGTACAAACCCCAGGTGGTCATTGATTTAGCAACACTGACCGGTGCCTGTATCGTTGCCTTAGGGTATGTCGCTGCTGGAATGATGGGTACAGCCGATCAGGTCAAAGAGCAGCTCAAAGAAGCAGCGGAATACACCGGCGAATATGTCTGGGAACTTCCTCTGTTCCAGGAATACGACGAGCAACTCAAAAGCACCGTCGCTGATATTAAAAATGTCGGCGGGCGAGCAGCCGGTGCCAGCGTTGCTGGCGCATTCCTCAAACGCTTCGTCGGCGATGACTATCCGTGGGTGCACCTGGACATCGCAGGAACAGCAATCCACGAACGCCAGGGAGACTACACTCCCGCCGGTGGCACTGGCTATGGAGTCCGCCTACTGTTCCAGTGGCTGCAACAGTGGAAACCATAGCGACTATTTATTGCTGCTGACTACCCAGGCAAGGTCAAAGAACGGCGATCAGTGATCGCAGACAAGCGGTTTGGAATGTCCTCTTTGTGTGCACGTCATATCACAGCGCTGGACCAAAGGCACGTGTTTGTCCTATTGCTATCTTGCTTGAAACTCGACTTAATGAGCTCTACTGCATCCCGCGATACCGTACGTGTGCTATCTTGACACTGGAATCGCTTGCTAAAAACAGGGGGCTACCTCAAAGGAACGATCTCCATCGACAGATCCAGCGCAGATGCCGAGTGTGTCAAAGCCCCAACGGAAATGAACTGCACTCCCGTTTCTGCATACGCCCGCACAGTTTCGAGCGTAATCCCTCCGGAAACTTCCAGTGGCAGCCGTCCGGCTGTCAAGTGGACAGCTTCCTGCACCTGCTCAACCGAAAAATTATCCAGCAAAATGCGATCGACTCCACCGATGGATAACACCTCCTGCAGTTCCGAAAGACTTTGTACCTCCACGACCACCGGGATCTGATATCGTTCTGCATACACGCGGGCACGTTGAACAGCCGGCGCAATGCCGCCAGCAATGGCAATGTGGTTTTCCTTGATGAGAATCATATCATCCAGCCGCAGGCGGTGATTGCGCGCCCCTCCAATCGCTGTTGCATATTTATCCAGCAATCGCCAGCCGGGAATGGTCTTGCGAGTATCCAGAATAACGGCGGAGGTTCCCCGAATTGTCTCCACAAACTGTCGGGTCAGTGTTGCAACTCCGCTCATTCGCTGCAAAAAGTTCAGCGCCGTCCGCTCCCCCATCAACAGAAGATGTGCAGATCCCTGCATTGCTGCTACAGTCTGTCCCGGCTG
>JALWUI010000190.1 GCA_027082775.1 Candidatus Kapaibacterium sp. | reverse complement strand
TCTCTAACTCTTTGTCTGAGTATCGCAGTGGTTTTTGGGTTTTCTTTGTAGCAGTTGTGCTTTTAGAGCTTTTTGTAGCTTTCTTCTGCGTTGCTGTTTTTTTGCTGCTGCTCTTCTTCGTTGTCTTTGCGGTTTTGCTTGCTTGCTGTTTTTTTGTAGTCGCTTTCTTCTTTTGCTGGGCGCTGGATTTTGTACTTGCTGTTTGCTTGCTTTTCTTCGTGGTTTTGGTTGCTTTGCTCTTGCTTGCTTTCGTACTCTTGCTGCTTGAAGCTGCTGTTGTCTTCTTTTTCGTTGCCATTGCTTTACCCTTCCGTTGTCTCTGATTCTGGCAGAATACGTTCAAGTTTTACGGAAAGTGTAAGGTTGTCAATGGTAATCTCAGTTCCATCTGTAATCTGGGGATCGAAAAGGATATGGTGTGCTAAGACCTCCTGGGCAATGGTTGAACGTTGCGCTTCGATAATGTGTCGTATGGATTCCGGAGCATTGTAGCGCAGTACAATGCGGTCTGTTACGTTGAACCCTGAGGTTTTGCGAAGGTTCTGGATGCGGTTGATCAGTTCACGGGCAAATCCTTCTTGCCGCAGTTGTTCATCGATGGTTGTATCTAATGCGACCACTATTCCCTGATCAGCAGCGACCATCCACCCTTCAATGTCTTTGTAATACACCTGCACATCTTCGGGATAAATTTCCACGGTGGTTTCGTTGACGGTAAGTTCCAGTTTGCCCTCATCTTCTAAGATTCTGAGCTGATCATCGCTCAACTGGCGGATAGCGTTGGCGACGGCGTTGGTGAGTTTCCGAAAGCGTTTTCCTAAGGTTGCATAGTTCGGCTTGATTTCACGCTGGACAATCGGAGAATCGTCGGAGATGTATTCAATGCGCTTGATGTTCAACTCTTCCTTGATCAGATCTTCAACGTGCTGAATCTGATCTTTTTCTTTCTCTGAACGCACAGCGACCAGAATGCGGCGCAGCGGTTGCCGCACCCGGATTTTGGCTTTTTCGCGCAGCGCTCTCCCCAGTGAGGCGATAATTTGAGCACGCCGCATCTGCTGCTCTAAGGGTTCATCAATCAGCGAAGAATTCGGAGAAGGGAGCAGGCAGAGATGGACGGATTCAGGCAGGTCGTCCGTTCGGAGTTTCCGGTACAGGTATTCAGCGAGAAATGGGGCAAAAGGGGCAATCAGCATACTCAGGGTGAGCAGCAGGGTATGCAGGGTCTGATACGCCGCCAGTTTATCATCATCTTTGTCCCCTTTCCAGAATCGACGTCGATTCCGCCGTACGTACCAGTTGGAAAGATCGTCGATGGTGAAATGCTGGATCATTCGTGCAATTCGAGTAACTTCGTACGCATCCATCAGTTCGCCATACGCTTTGAGCAGTGAGTGGAGACGGGAGAGAATCCACCGGTCAATCTCTGGTCGCTGATCTACAGGAATTGGAGGGGTAGAGGGGTCGAAGTCGTCAATATTTGCGTAGAGCGCAAAGAAAGCATAGGTATTGGTGAGTGCACGGAAGAAGTCGGAAAGCACCGTCCGACGGATATCCTCGCTGTTAAACAGTGTCGGTTTCCACGGTGGGTTGTTGACCATAAAGTACCAGCGGACAGCGTCGGCACCGAATTCTTCCATTACCTGAAAGGGATCAACGACGTTGCCGCGAGACTTTGACATCTTGACGCCGTGTTTATCCAGGATCAGCTCATTGACGATTACGCTTTTATAAGCCGGCTGGTCGAAGAGCGCTGTTGCAATGTTGTGGAGTGTGTAGAACCATCCACGAGTCTGGTCCACGCCTTCCGCAATAAAGTCAGCGGGGAAGTTTTCACGAAAGAGGTCGCGATTTTCAAAAGGATAGTGGAACTGCGCAAAAGGCATCGCACCGGAATCGAACCAGACGTCGATAATTTCCGGAACCCGACGATAGATTTTCCCGTTGCGTTCAAAGACAATGCGGTCGACAAATGGACGATGAAGATCGATTTCTTCCTTCTTTGCACTCATTGGAACCCGCGTTCCATCAGGTTCTTCGTACCATCCTTCCATCAATTCTTCAATCGAGCCAATAACGATAATGTCCTCACCATCCTCGCTAACCCAGATCGGCAAGGGAGTTCCCCAGTAGCGAGTGCGCGATAGTGCCCATTCCTTTGCTTCGGCGAGCCAGTTGCCAAAACGACCGGAGCCGATTTCCGGTGGTTGCCATCGAATATGCTGATTGAGCTCCACCATCCGGTCCCGGTAGGCGGGGGAGTTAATAAACCACGAGTTCTGGGCATAGTAAATGATGGGGTTTCCAGTGCGCCAGCAGTGGGGATAGGTGTGGAGGTAGTCAAAGGAGGCTTTGTAAAGTTTCCCCATCCGCTTGAGCATTCGCACCAGGTCTTTATCCGTTCCTTCCTCAATATGACCGTCGGCATATTGAAACGTTTTGACCGGTCTGCCGGCAAACTCTGTGACATAATCTTTGAATCGCCCGTTGGGTAAAACCGGCTGCAACAGAGGCAGGTTGTATTTTTTGCCCAGCTCGAAGTCATCGGCGCCAAAAGCAGGGGCAATATGGACCAGCCCGGTTCCTTCTTCTGTCGACACGAAATCTGCTGGAAGGACGGAAAGAGCATTGGGATGCGCTGCAAGGTCAATTTTCTCATAGGGAAAAATCTGTTCGTAGCGCGTTCCAACCAGATCGGTTCCTTTGTACCGGTGAAGAATCTCATAATCACCGTCCAGGACCTCCAGTCGTGCTTCTGCTAACAGGAGATGTTCTTCCACCGTGATGGGATCTTTCCCCTTTTCTTTAATTGTCCGTCGGTTGCGTACTAGGACATAGTCGATGTCAGGACCGACGGCAATTGCCGCATTGCCGATGAGCGTCCACGGAGTGGTCGTCCACACTAAGAGAAATGCATTGTGCAGCTCTTGCTGTGCTGACTCGGTTACGGCGACTTTAATAAACACACTGGGATCCCGTACTTCTTTGTAGCCCAGCGCTAATTCGTGGGAACTGAGCGGTGTTTCGATTGTTGGGGAAATAGGGACAATTTTGAAATCCTTGTAAATGAGCCCCTTGCTGTAGAACTCTTTAATTGCCCACCACAGTGATTCAATGTACTCATTGGAACAGGTGATGTAGGCATTGTCTAAGTCAATCCAATAGCCCATTCGCTGGGTCAGAGCCCGCCATCCCTGGTCGGTTTCAATGTAATATTCTACCAGCTTTTTACATTCCGCATTAAATCGCTCGATGCCATACTCTTCAATCTGCTTTTTGTAGGTCAGTCCTAATTTTTTTTCCACTGCTATTTCGATGGGAAGTCCGTGTGTGTCCCATCCTGCTTTGCGGTAGACATAAAATCCGCGCATCGTTTTGTATCGGCACACCAGATCTTTCAAGGTGCGCGCCATTAAGTGGTGGATCCCCGGTTGTCCGTTGACGGTTGGCGGACCTTCATAGAAAACAAATCGTGGAGCTCCCTGCCGCTGTTCTAAGGATTTCTGGAAGATTTTCTGCTTTTCCCACCAGCGGAGAATTTCTTTTTCGATTTCTGGATAGGACAGCCTGTCTGGTAACGGCTCAAAGCGCATTGAGTCTGTATCTACTGTTCTACAATTTCTGCCTCGCTGAAAGCTGGAAAATAATAAGGTAACGCATAACTGTCAGGAGAATTGGCTTTGGTGTTTAGGGGCAGAGAGGACTTTGTGAGCGGGAAGCAGAGATACAGAGTTCGGTTGAGCTGCACGGTTCTGCATCGCTGTACTGTGCATTGCTCAAAGAGTCAGGAAGTGTCGACCATTCTGCGAAGAGTACACAAAAAGGGAGAGGACGATTGTTGTGTGGGGCGTTTTCCCTATCTTTGCAGTCTTTTGAATACACAAGATGCCTGCCAGCGGTATGATGCTGCACTATGGAGATGGCGATACTCCGGGGCATACTGCGGTACTGCCGCAGCACCTTCCCTCTTTGTTCCCAGGCGTTTATGTTCATAAATGGAGCATCGGAATGCGGTATGGATTGTTCCTTTTTGGCGTTTTTCTAATGGGATTGCTGAGTAGCTGCGGGAAACAGTCGCAACAGTCAGCAGAATCTCAGCGTGCGGTGATTCGTATTGATGGATCCAGTACGGTCTATCCACTTTCGGAAGCAGTGGCAGAGGAATTTCGCCAGGTCGCACCGGATATCCACGTGCTTATTGGTGTGTCGGGCACCGGGGGAGGGTTTAAGAAATTTGTCAGAGGCGAGACGGATATCAATGATGCTTCTCGCCCTATTCGGGCAATTGAGGATTCCCTGTGCCGCACTAATGGCATTGCATACATCGAATTGCCGATAGCCTACGATGCAATGTGTGTGCTGGTCAATCCGCAGAATGATTGGGTCGATTACTTGACTGTCGAGGAACTCCGCACCATCTGGGCGCCGGAAGCGCAGGGAAAGATTCTCTACTGGGATCAGATTCGTCCTGAGTGGCCCCACGAAGAGTTGCACCTGTATGGACCGGGAGTGGAATCTGGAACGTATGATTATTTCACCAAAGCTATTGTTGGCAAAGAACACGCCAGTCGGGGAGATTATACTTCCAGCGAGGATGACAACGTGATTATCCAGGGAGTTGCCAGCGATCGTTATGCCTTAGCGTTTGTTGGATTAGCTTATGCATTGAACAATAAAGACCGGGTTAAGATTGTACCGATCGACGATAGCAATGATCAAAATGGCGCCGGTCCTATTTTACCATCGCCGGAGACGGTTCGAAACGGGACTTATCAACCGCTGTCTCGGCCGTTGTTCATTTATGTCAATCGCCAGTCGGCAGATCGGTCAGCCGTTGAGCAGTTTGTCCATTTCTATATCGAGCATATGCCAGCCTTAGCCCCGGATGTGGGATACGTGCCTTTGTCTGAAAAAGCCTATCAACTGGTCAAACAGCGCTTTCAGCAGCGAATCACTGGTTCAATCTTTGGCGCACACGGTTCGCAGGTAGGGGTGCAGGTTGAGGCGTTGTTGGAGCAAGCGGGACAACCGTAGCAATGTTCCGACGCTTTATAGAGCGAACTGTTGAGAGTGGGCTGCGGCTGTCGGCAGTACTGACCATTGTCACTACGATCGGCATCGTTGCTGTGTTGATCACAGAGACGATTCAATTTTTCCGGGAAGTTTCCATCTGGGAATTTTTGACGGATACACAGTGGACTCCGTTATTTGCGCAGAAACATTTTGGCATCTTGCCGCTTTTGAGCGGGACTTTTCTGACGACTGCCATTGCTATTATCGTTGCGCTACCCATTGGATTGTTAACAGCGATTTTTTTGAATGAGTATGCCTCGCCGCGGTTTCGGAGTATTGTCAAGCCGATCCTGGAGCTGCTCTCGGCAATTCCAACGGTTGTCTATGGATATTTTGCGCTGGTGTTTGTGACTCCTGTTCTCCAGCAGATCATTCCGGGATTAGCAGGCTTTAATGCTTTGTCGCCCGGTATTGTGATGGGCATTATGATCATTCCTTTCATTTCGTCCCTGAGTGAGGATGCCCTCCACGCAGTTCCGCAGTCACTGCGGGAAGCAGCGTATGGGATGGGAGCGACCAGGGTGCAAACACTCTTTCGGGTACTCATTCCTGCAGCTTCGTCGGGTATCCTTGCGTCAGTGGTGCTGGCACTGGCACGGGCAATTGGGGAAACGATGATCGTGGCGATTGCTGCTGGGCAGCAGCCTCGATTAACGCTCAATCCGCTGGTGCCAATTGAAACCGTGACAACGTACATTGTGCAGGTGAGCCTGGGTGATGTCCCACACGGATCGCTGGAGTATCGAACCATTTTCGCCGCCGGGATGGTTTTATTTCTTTTCACGGTGATGCTGAGCACGATTAGCTTTTTTGTCAACCGGCGCTTTCGGCAGCAATATGAGTAAGCGGTGGCGGGCATATCTCCTTGACCGGCTGGTGGGGATGCTGGGGCTGGCGGCAGCATTCATTGGATTGTTGTTTCTTGTTGCGCTCATTGTGAGTATTTTTAAGCTGGGAATTGTTCGACTTTCGTGGGATTTTCTCACTTCTTTTCCATCGCGGTTTCCTGAGAAAGCGGGTATTTATCCAGCGATTGTCGGGAGCCTCTGGATCTTTGTGGGTACTGCTCTCTTTGCCATTCCGCTGGGAGTGAGTGCCGCCATCTATCTGGAGGAATATGCGAAAAAATCGTGGCTGGCAAATGTACTGGAAATTAACATTGCAAACTTAGCCGGTGTTCCTTCCATCATCTATGGGATTCTGGGGCTGGAAATCTTTGTACGGACGCTACAGATGGGACAAAGTCTGGTTGCCGGGAGTTTGACCTTGGCGTTGCTGGTGCTGCCGGTCGTCATTGTGGTCGCTCGCGAGGCGTTGCGTGCTGTCCCACCCTCGATTCGGGAGGCAGCGTACGCGCTGGGGGCGACAAAGTGGCAGACGATCTGGAAACAGGTGTTGCCGGCTGCTTTTGGCAATATCTTGACGGGTATTATTTTAGCTCTAGCACGTGCCATCGGGGAAGCTGCGCCGCTAATCGTCGTGGGAGCATTAACGTATGTTCCGTTTATCCCTCGATCACCAATGGATGAATTTACCGTGCTGCCGATTCAGATCTTTAACTGGGTATCTCGTCCACAGCACGGCTTTGTGATTAATGCTGCTGCCGCTATCATCGTGCTTCTGGTTCTGGTATTGGGGCTGAACGGAATTGCGATTTTCTTGCGCTATCGTTCGCAACGCAAAGTACGGTGGTGATTATTCCGTTCCTCGATGTTGCTCTAAGATCTTGCGGATAATTTCCAGTTGTTCTTCTTCTGGGGGTGCCTCTTCTTCTTTGTACCGCTCAACGACGGTTTGCGAATATGCCGGTGGTTGTTCTGGCGGTGTCTCTGGCACTGGCGATTCTGAAGGGGGAGCAAAAGAAGGTGGGGATGCTGCTGTACGGGCAGTTGCTTCCTGTGCTGGAGGTAGTTTGGTTTGTTTTGCGATGAATTCTAAGGTCTCAGAACCAAAAATGGATAGCAACTTGTCATAAATTGTTGCCCGCGTAAAGGGTTTGCTCACAAAGCCAATAGCGCCTTCCTTGATTGCCAGACTCAAATTTTCCGTATCAGAGAGAGCAGTCACCACCAGAACGGGGATGTCACGCGTTAATTTGATTCGCTTCAGCAGTTTCAACACCAGGTGCCCTGAGAGTTCTGGCATCATAAGATCCAGGAAAATTGCCATCGGTTGATGTTCAATGGCCAAAGCAACACCATCGAAACCATTGGAAGCGGTTAGCGGGGAGAAACCAAAGTGACTCAGTACTTTGGAGAGTATCCGTTGGATCCAGATATCATCATCCACTACCAGGATGGGAAATTGCTGTTGCACTGTAGATTCCATTATGTCGATGATTTTTTTGATCCCTGTTGATTGAGCCGATTTACCGTCAGGGAGTTGCTTTGCAGCACTTCCCGTAACTTCTGTATTTCGATTTGCGCAGCTTTTTTATTGTATTCCATAATGCGGTCGTAAATCTCCTTGCGGTACACCGGTACGGTTCGGGGTGCCTCAATCCCGATTTTCACATATCCCCGGTCACAGCTCAAAATGGACACCCGGATGGAATGTCCAATGATGATTTCTTCGCCAACTTTGCGTGTTAAGACTAACATTCGTCCGCTAAGACTTTATTGCTGCAGCACAACGTATTCAAACGAAAACTCGTCAGAGGTTAAGACAATCTGCTTCCCCTCTTGTTGTTCAATGTCTAAAATAATCGGCGCCCGCAAGTTTGCCGTTATGTTTTTGTCTTTACCCAACGTCAGAATTGTCAATATAACACTTTTTCGGGAATTAAGCTTCCGAACAAGAGGATAATCGGGACGTACCAGCAAAACATTGACGACGGGAAAGCCAATGGTGGGATCATCAACCGAAAGCAACCATTTGATTGGCTGGGTTTTCTCATCGCTGATTAGGACAAAACGCGTGAGGTGTTCAAAACCAATGATCCCCTGGGGAAAGTGGAAAATGTGATGGGGACGAATCTGTAATGTCCCGAATTGGGCGGTCTGAAGTGTGATAACATCCGATGATTGTGATTGTTGTTCCATAATTGCTTGCTGCTGCATTTACGAAGCGGGTTTGTTTGTGATACTGCTGCGAATATATCCTTCCGTTGTTGGAATGTTGGCTTCTGGTTCCTCGATCACGATTTCAACTCGGCGGTTCCGGGCGCGTCCCTCCGGTGTGGCGTTCGAAGCAATGGGACGTTGATCCGCATAGCCGCAAACGGTCAGAAAACGCTCTGGTACGCCCCGCTGCATCAGGTAGTAGGCGACCGTCAGAGCGCGATCGACGGAAAGATGCCAGTTGGAGGGATACCGAAAGGTGGAAATTGGCACATTATCCGTGTGACCTTCCACAACGATCTGTTTACGCAATCCTGCTAAGATGGTAGCTAAGGAGTCCAATACCGCTGCGGCTGTGACCTGGAGATCAGCTTTGCCGGATTCAAAGAGGAGTTTATCCCGCAGGCGGAGACGAACCTGTGAGGGAGTGCGTTCCAGTTCAATCAGGTTGCTCTGGATTTGCTGCTGAAACGTTTTTTCTAACTCCTGAGAAATTTGATCCAGCGAACGGCGTTCTGCCGTTGGCAAAATGGGTTGTGGTAGAGTTCGCTTTGCGGCGGGGAGAATAGCACCGCCGCCGATCAACGTGCTATCGGGTGTTGCCTTGAAGTATTGACCCAATGCAGCCGCAAATTCCCGATATTTGCCAACATCGACCTGAGCGGTGGCGTACAGGATCACGAACAATCCCAGTAGAAGGGTAATCAGATCGGCATAGGTTACCAGGTACCGATCGGGATTGTTCGGATCTCGCATTTCAGAGAATTGCGGTTTATGACTCATTTGTATTGCCCCTGCTCTCGTTGTACATCGCTGGTATCCTATTTGACGCCAGCGATCGGACTTTTAGTTTGTTCATTGGTGGTATCGGCGACCGCAGGGTGAAACTTTAAGTCGCTGGAAAGAGCCCAGAGTGTCGGGATGGCGAGTGGAGCCAGCACCGAGAGATGTTTTGTAGACCCTTGAGGTTTCCTGCAAAGAAAGCCTGGAGTTGCACCTATTGCCTGTCAGCGCGCTTCCGGAATCTGACCGATAGCACTTGCACTGATTGCAGCTTTCGAGATTCAGGATGCTGCGAACGGATGCACTGCTTTTTGCACGTTTAATGGACAATGTCCAGCCGGTGATAGGTCTGGTAACGATCCAGTTGAAACTGGAGAATATAGGTTCCAGAACGGAGTGGCGTTGTGTCGAATGTTCGTTGATATTCCCCGGTAGTTGCAAACTGTTGCAGCAGAGTCAGGATGTGCTGCCCTTTGAGGTTATAGACAGCAATAGCAAGAGTGCCGGGTTGCTGCACGCGGTACCGCAGGGTGACAGATCCATTAGCGGGCGCGGGAAACATCTGGAGCAACTGCAATGGCACAGTGGTAGGAGAAGGCGAAGATTCATTTGTAACGCCAGTGATCTTAAAGAGCGGTAGTTCCGTAAAGTCGCGAAACAGGATCTGTTCGATCTGCGTCTCCGGTGCCTGGAACCACTGTGCGAGGACGGAGCTGTAAACCTGTCGGTAGTCGTACTGCATCAGAAGATCGCCCCGATTGTCCAGATTTTCCAGATCCGGATCTTCTCCGAAAATCATCCCACCGTTGACACTTCCGCCGAAGACAAAGAGTGGCGCAGCGGTGCCGTGATCGGTTCCCAGACTGCCGTTTTCCTGAACGCGTCGCCCAAATTCAGAGAACGTCATTCCGGCGACCCGATCTTCCAGTCCCAGCGATCGAAGATCATCCAGAAAGAGGCGGAGCGCCGATGAAACTTCAGCAAGCAGCGTAGCGTGCTCGCCCTCAACACCACCTTGATTGGCGTGCGTATCGAAGGCATTGCCCCGGATGGATACCAGATAAATCGGAGTTTGTAAGCCACCGGCAATCAAGCGGGCAACAATTTTCAAACTCTGGGCTAAGTCATTGTCTTCCGGATACTCGATAGCGTTGTGTCCTTTGTCCGCTGCTTCCTTGACCCGTTTGCTGTAAATGTTCGATGCGGTTGCGATCGTGCGTACAAATTCCAGTTCTTTGCCTGCCGGTGTATCCGGGGCTGGAGGAAAAGCAGGAGTGGGAGATTCACCGACCAGTTGGTAGAATTCTTCAGGGTCGCTGAAGGTAACGGCTACATTCCCTTTGGAAGTCTGGAAAATGCGAGAGGAGAATCCGCCGATTTCAATGGCTAACGGATCAGTGGGCAAGGTGTCGGGATATTCTGGATGCGTCAGCTCCAGGTACCGTCCAACCCAGCCGGTACTCTCAAAGACATTCGCATCGGTTGCTGTAATCCAGATGTCTGTTCCTCGAAAGTGCGATCGATTCGGATTGGGATACGTAACCCCCTGGACAATCGCTAAGCGTCCTTCATCGAATAGAATTCGGAGTCCTTCGCAGGAGGGGTGCCATCCCAGGGTGTCGGTCAGAGGTAAAGTATTTTCCTTGGGAATTGCAATAGTGGGGCGTCGTTCGTAGTACAACGGATTTTCTTTGGGTACCAGGGTATTCAGCCCGTCGTTGCCGCCGCGAAGCTGGACCAGCACAAAAATTTTATCCGTTCCGGCTGTTAGTCGCCGCAGGTTGTCAAAAGTCGGTGCAGAAGATAATGCAGCTAAGGGGCGATTACCGATGATGGGAAGACTGGCAAGGGTTACACCCATTGCTTTGAGAAAGGACCGGCGTTTCATCTGAATCTATCCTTTTTGTGGAACTTGATTACGTCAGTTGAAATTGCGGTAGTTTCATCGTTGCCTGGAAGAA
>JALWUI010000189.1 GCA_027082775.1 Candidatus Kapaibacterium sp. | reverse complement strand
CCAGTCAAAAGGCGGAAGTTCGGAGGTACGCAACTGCGTCAGTCGCTCATAAAAGCGGTATTGCAGCCACGGATATTCCTGACAAAATTGGTGGAAAAACTGTTTCGATGCATCCGAGAATGTGAATATGGTCAGCTCAGCCTGAGGAAATCCCCGGTGCAAACCACGCACCAGGGACGTCAGCAGGATAGCATCGCCCCATCGCTCCCAGCTCAGTATGCCAATGCGGGCTGGCGGATATGGCATCGGACGTGGGGAAGCAGGAGAGACCAGCCGTGATACCAGCCGTTTTTTGATCCATCGATGGAAATCCCGCACCAGGCGCATCACCGTTGCCGCTCGGCAAGTTTTTGTGCAAAGTATGCTTCCAGTTCATCGATCATTCGGTCGATGGTAAAGCGGGAGCGGACGCGCTCATATCCCGCTTGTCCGTAGCGAGATCGCAGATCGGGGTTGTCCAGTAATCGCTGGAGCGCCGTTGCCAGCGCTTCTGGATTTTTCGGGGGGACAAGTAATCCAGTTCGCTCGTGTTCCACCAGTTCCGGAATTCCGTTGACCGCCGTTGCCACTACCGGTTTTGCCGCTGCCATTGCTTCCAGAATCACGTTGGGCATTCCTTCGTACAGGGAGGCTAAGGCAACAATATCACTGCCACGAAGCAAAGGCGCCACAGGATCACGATAGCCAATAAGGAAAACCGTGTTGTTAAGATGGTGGCGCTCAATCAGCCGCTCTAATTGTGTCCGAAGACGCCCGCTACCTGCGATCAGCACAACAAAATCATCCCGCTGTTGTCGCAGCAGCGCCGCCGCTTCAATGAGAAATGGAAATCCTTTTTGTTCCGATAGACGACCGGCGCTCACAATAACCTGTTTGCCGGGATATTCCTGTCCGAAATCATAGGGGGCAACGGTGGTAAGATCTGCAACGCCGTTGTAAATGACTTTGACGAAGTCCGAATCGAACCACCCATAGGAATCGTACACCGCTTTGATAGATGCTGTATTGGTCAGGATGCCATCTGCTAACCGGGTAAGAGTGACCTTGTGTTTCCATTTGGGACCGCAGAGCAGGACACCGTGCCGGGCGATGACAACCGGCGTTTTGACCAATCGGGCAGCCAGTCCAGCAACTCGGACATCTTTGTTGAGATTGCACACCAGAATGTCAATCCGTTCGCGTCGAAGAAATCGAGCAATTTTCCACGTCGCCAGCGGACTGATGTCCGATCGAATGGTCAGGGGAACTGTGGTAAGCCCGGCGCGTTGCGCCTGCTGCAGGAAGCGCCCATTTTTCTTCCCTCCAACGAATACGGTGTGTCCCCGCTGCGCTAAGCCGCTGGCGGCAGTAATCATCCATCGTTCGCCGCCGCCGAATTTCTTTGTGCCAATAGAATTGAGAAAGAGAATGCGCATCCGTTTCCTGGTTCCCTGCCAAAGCGGCAAAGGCGACGAATGTTCCACTGCTTTATGGTCGCCAGCCTGACAAACAGACAATGGGTAGCGTTGAACCTTGAAGATAGAAGGAGCAGCGTGCCAATGGGAATCTGGAGGAAACGTCGATAACAGCTTTTCGGTAAGACGAGAACAGAAATGGAGGGCGAGAGCAATGAAATGTGCCATCCTGACTGGTGGTGGTGATTCGCCGGGAATGAATGCTTTTATCCGCGCAGTAGTGCGAACGCTTCTGAACGATCGGCCAGAAACCTCGGTGTGGGGCGTCATTGATGGGTGGCGGGGGCTGGCGTTTAACCACTATCGTCGGCTCGGTAAACGTGACGTTGCTGGCATCCTGACGACAGGAGGAACGATCCTGGGGACTTTGCGATTTCCAGAGTTGAAAGAAGATCCAGAGGTCCAGCGAACCGTTGCCCGGAATTTACACGACGAAGCTTTTGACTATCTTTTTGTGTGTGGTGGCAATGGCAGTTTGCAGGCGGCAAATGTGATCAATCAGATTTTACGGAAAGAGCAGTGGCGGACGCGCATTCTCTTTGCCCCCGGTTCGATCGATAACGATGTTTGCAACATCTATGGTACTTCCATCGGCTTTTACAGTGCGATCGACAAAAGCCTCCAGATGCTGGAGTGGATTCGGGATACTGCCAGCAGCCACCGCCGACTGTACCTGATTCGATCGATGGGACGAGACTCTGCTTTTCTGGCACTGTTTTCGGGTATTGCTGCCGGAGCGGAATACGTGATTCGCCCGAATGAACAGGTGGACTTCGAGAAATTAGCAACGATTGCCTCACAGCGAGATCGCGATACTCGCATCATCGTAAGCGAGGCGTATCCAAAATCGCTGGAGGAAATACAGGCGATTTTTGAAGAGATCTTCCAGCGTCGTGGAATCCAGCGGGAAGTACGAACGGTGGATATGAGCTACTTCCAGCGAGGTGGGAAAGCAGCGGTGACGGATATTCTGCGTGCCAGTTGGCTGGGGTATCGGATGGCAAAGGATGCGCTCAGTGGTGCAGACAGCGGGTTCTACACCGCTTTTTATACCGGGCACATTCAACCGCCGCTGCCGCTGGAAGTAGCAGCCGATTTATCGCAGACCAACCACCCTGACATTCCAGAGGAAATCATTAACTTTGCACTGGCGTTGCGGTAGTATCAAGGGAAGGACAGCGATGTGGTTGTTGACCAATATCAGCGAACTGGTAACCATTGCTGGGGCTGATAGCGGCGCAAAGCGGGGAGCGGCGATGAATCAATTGCGTGTGCTCCGCAATAGTGCGATGGTGTTTGATACCCATATCCGGTGGATCGGATCAACAGAGGAAGCGCTGGAAGGGCTGCGTCAGGATCTGTGGGATGACGTTGAGGTTGTCGACTGTGAACAGCGTGCCGTTATTCCGGGATTTGTGGATTCCCATACCCACATTGTATTCGCTGGCAATCGTACCGATGAATTTGTTCGCCGCCTTCGTGGCGTGTCGTATCTGGAAATTGCGGCTGAAGGAGGGGGCATTTTGCGGACGATGGAGGCAGTACGGCAGGCATCGGTTGAGGAATTGGTAGCACATTCGCTTCCGCGAGTGTGGAATGCAATCCGGTGGGGCACAACGGCGCTGGAGATTAAAAGTGGCTATGGGTTGAGTGTGGAAGCGGAGTTGAAGCAACTGCGAGCAATTCGGGCATTGCAGCAGCAGGTGCCAGTAGAGATTTTTGCGACCTTTCTGGGCGCCCACGATTTCCCGCCCGAATATCGTTCGGATCGGCGGCGGTATATCGAGTTGATTTGTGAAGAAATGATCCCGCAAGTAGCGGAGGAAGGGCTGGCACAGTTCTGCGACGTTTTTGTTGACGAAGGCTACTACACCCCTGCAGAGGCAGAACGCATACTGGAAGTGGCGCAACAGTACGGATTGAAAATCAAGCTGCACGCTGATGAGTTTGCGAACACCGGAGCGGCAGAGCTGGCAGCGCGGTTTTCGGCGGTGTCTGCCGATCATTTACTCCAGATTTCCGATCGAGGGATCAAAGCGTTAAAGCAGGCGGGAACGGTGGCAACCGTTCTGCCCGGCACGTCCTATTTCCTCCGGATGCCGTATGCGCCAGCCCGGAAACTTATCGATGCGGGATTGCCGGTGGCACTGGCAACGGACTGCAATCCCGGATCTTCGTTCACGGAAAATATGCAGTTGATGCTCTCAATGGCGTGTACGCAAATGCGAATGACAGTAGAAGAAGCACTGACCGCCGCGACACTGAATGGTGCGGCGGCCGTGGATGCTGCCGACCGGATGGGCAGTCTGGAAGTGGGGAAAGAAGCGAACTTCTTAGTGCTGGATGTGTCTCAGGCGGCAGAAATGATCTATCACTTTGGTGTCAATCACGTCCAGCAAGTGTGGGTGCGGGGACAAAGAGTTGTGCACAATGGATGCTGAGCAATCGCTGGTCTGCTTGCGAATTACGAACCTGCGACTCCACGCATATCACGGGGCAATTTCTGAAGAGCGGGTGCTGGGTGGCAAATATGCCATTGATCTGGAAGTGTGGTACAATGCCAGCCGGGCGATCGAAACCGATGCGCTTGCTGATGCAGTGAATTACGAAGCTATTGTTGAATTGCTAACCCGGTCGCTCAATCATCACAAGTTCTACCTGATTGAAAAAGTAGCGGATTACCTGCTGGAACAGGTGTTCCAGCAATTTCCACGGATTCAACAGGCAACCATCCGGGTTCGGAAACTGAGTCCGCCGATCCAGCATATGGTGGATTTCATAGAAGTAGAGCTTCACCGTCGTCGATGATTCCCGTTTTGATAGGCGTGGGCAGCAATCTTGGCAACCGATTCTATTTTCTCCGTCGTGCCACTGCTGCTTTAGTTCAGGAAAAAGTCTTGTTTGGCATTCGCAGTTCGGCAGTGTATGAAACCGAGCCGGTGGGTTTTCGCTCTCAGCCACTGTTTCTCAATCTGGTGCTTTTTGGTTATACCACCCTTTCGGTCTTGAGCCTGTTCCAACAGTTGCAGCGATTGGAGCGCCAGATCGAACGGCAGCGGCATCAGCACGGCAGGGAGCGAGAAATCGATTTAGATCTGCTTTTGTATGGCGAGCACCAATATGTATCTGCGCAGGTGCAGGTGCCACATCCCCGGATGCACCATCGTCGCTTTGTCCTCCAGCCAGCAGCCGACGTTGCGCCGGCGATGATCCATCCCTCTTTTGGGGTTTCCATCCAGGAGCTGCTTCGTCGCTGCCCTGATACGGCTATGGTAAGGCGGTGGCTGAGCGCTGCCGCATTTTTAACGCTGGTGTCGTAAAGCGGAGGGCGGAGCGCCCAAAGGCGCCGCCCTGAGGATTGGTTGTTTATACAAGCTGCGCGATGTCTGAAACCTGCGCATACTCGGCTTTCTTCCGGGCTTCAAATGCCCGAAGCTCGTCTTCAAAGAAGAACTTCTCCGCAAATGCGGGTTTGAGGTCATCCAGCCAGAGTGCCGTTTCGTCGTATTGCGCAAAAAATGGTCGGTAGGTCCATTCCGGATTTCTGCCCTGAAGCATCCGCAGGACCAGCACCTTTTGCCCATTGATCGATTGGGGACCCAGAATTTCCACTTTACCGGGATGCGTGGACATACTGGGACCTCGGACGGTACGGGCAATGCCACTGACGCGGCTGCACGCCTGACGGTAGATTCCCCACGCTTCCACCAGCGGAATACCAAAGTAGTGTTGAGCGCCGGTATCCCGCACGACGAACATATAGTACGGAACGCAGCCTAATTCAACCTGTCGCTGCCACATCCGTGCCCACACATCCGGGTCAGCATTGATATATCGCAGCACCGGTGATTGAGTCCGGATTTCGGCTCCCGTGGATCGGATAGCGGCGATCGCAGCCGCTGCCGCTTCGGTTTCCAGTTCCCGGTAATGATTGAAGTGCGCCATCACCGCTAAATGCTTGCCGGCGTCGATGACGCGGCGGAAAGCTGCTAATAACCGCTCGCTTTCTTCCCCTTCGGCGAAGAATTTGTAGGGCCAATAAGCCAGTGACTTCGTTCCCAACCGGATGGTGCGAATATGCGGAAGATCAGCGTCGATCAGGGCATCCAGATAGCCTGCCAGCAGCGAACTTTTCATAATCAACGGATCTCCGCCGGTGAACAGGACATCCGTGACTTCGGGATGGTCCTGCAGGTAGCCAATGAGTTTTTCTGCTTCTCGCATTGCAAATTTGAGGTCGTTCATCCCTACAAATTGGGGCCAGCGGAAGCAAAAAGAGCAGTAAGCGTGGCAGGTCTGTCCCTGGCTGGGGAAGAAGAGCACGGTTTCTCGATATTTGTGTTGAATCCCTTTGAGACGTTCCCCTTTCCAGATAGGAACGTTGTAATCCAACTGCCCGGCAGGATGCGGATTTAACTTCATTCGGATTTCATAGACCGCCTGTCGTAATCCAGCGCCGTCCTTGGCTTCCAGCAGTGCTGCAATACGGTCGAAATCTTCCGGCAATAACATATCCCGATGAGGAAAGGTCAGGCGGAAAATGGGATCGTCGGGAATGTCATCCCAGTTGATGAGCTCGTTGATCACATAGGAATTGGTCTTGAAAGGAAAGACCTGCGCGACAACCGTAATTTCAAATTGCTGCTGCGGACTCAGATACTGCTGGACCTGCGGGATAGTCCGAAACGTGTGAACATTGTAGGCTTTGTACGGATACGGTAAGGATGATACACTGCCATTGCTGCGGTGTCCATTTTGTGTCATTCTGCCCTTCTTCCTTTTGTTCAACATTCCTTCCTGCGGTTTTCAATGGGGAGGTAAAACACCCCTGTACCAGAGCAGCTCGTGCCCTGAAAGGGTCGGGTCTTATAAGCCCTTTAAGCGTTTGTGTGCCCCTTTGCCTGCGCAGAGTGCGCTATTCTTTTTATACGAAAAAGGGACGCTTTTCGTTTGTCTTGCTTTTTTGGCAGAAAAATGGTGCTGCAGGGAGTTGTCAGGAGCGTGATGAGGAAAAAACGGAAGATTTACAGGTGGACTGCTACCGCATTGTTCCTGGGATACACGATACCGTTGCTGGCACAAACGTTTCGTCCGGCACGTAGTGAAGGAGCGTTACTTCATCAACTGGCAACCCGGTATCCTGCGATTATGCGGATCGATACGATCGGGGTGACGCATTCAGGCATTCCAATCCTGGCGGTGAAATTGTCGGCAATGCCTGCTGATACGCTCCCAGCCGTGCTCTTTGTTGGTGGTATCGCTCCGACCGATATAACCAGTCCGGCAGTGTGCGTGGGATTGCTGCAACGGTTTTTGGCGCGTTGGGATTCGGTTCAGGCACTGTTGCAGGGCCGAGCGGTGTATTTTATCCCCCGCCTTTCGCCGGAACCGCTGGAAGGATTTTTTGAGCGTCCGCAGCGGGCGTACGTGGGAAATTTGTGTCCCGAGGATGAAGATCGGGATGGGCAGGTGGATGAGGACGATGTGGAGGATCTGGATGGTGATGGGGTCGTCCGGTGGATGCGCATCTATGACGTCCCGGAGGCTGAGTGGACCTACCATCCGGATGACTCAGCACTGGCGCAGAAAGTCGATCGGTCTCGAGGAGAAGTGGGCGCATTTCAGTTCCTGCCCGAAGGTCGGGATAATGACGGCGATGTGCAGATCAACGAAGATCCACGTGGCGGGGTCAACATAGATCGAAACTTCACGCGTCGCTATCAACCGTATCGTGCACACCACGGTCGCCATCCTTTTTCAGAGCCAGAAACCCGTGCCATAGGGTTTTTCCTCTTCCAGCACCCGGAGATTCTGGTTGTCTTTGGCTGGACGCCGTATGACAATATCCACTTTCCGTGGCGTTTGCGGTATCCAGAGAACCCAACAAAGCCGAACCGATTTCGGAAAGATTCCCTTGCATATCGCCGATTGGTGCAGCGACTGGATTCTCTCTGCCCATTTGTTGGCGAAGAAACAGTGCCACCGGGGAGCTTCGGAGAGTGGGTGTTCTATGATGCTGGGCGATTGAGCCTCTGCGCTCCGGCGTGGGCGTATCCAGCGGTTGACACGATGACGCTGCCGGGAGAAATTGAGCCGATCGAGATTCGAGCATTGCGGTGGGCGCAACAGCAGCAGGATACCATTCTGTTTCGCCCGTGGCGGTCAATAACACATCCAGATTTTCCAGATCATCGCGTGGAAGTCGGTGGCTTTGCTCCCTTTGCACTCTGGAATCCGCCGCTGGACACTCTCCCATTGCTTCCACAGCGATGGATGCCGGTTGTGCTGGACCTGCTCCGTCAACTACCCCGCCTGCACCTTTCTGCTCAGGTGAAGCAGGAACAGGCAGGCGTGTACCGGGTGGATTTGATCGTGCGCAACATCGGTGAATTGCCAACCCACACGGTAGTTGGTAGAGCAGTGCGCGCGCTCCGACCGTTGCACGTGCGGGTTCATCTGGCGGATGGACAGCATTTGCTCAACCGCCCGGAACACTTTGTGTTGCCGCAACCGTTACAACCGGGAGAGCAACAGCGGCTGTCGTTGTGGATCGTTGGCCGCGGAACGACAAAGATAACGGTTGGTTCTCCGTCAGCAGGCAGGCAAACAGTGTCGGTGAGGTTGCAATGAACTGGCAGAAGCTCTGGTGGTTGGTTGTGGTCATCCTTGTCAGCTTTCCCGGTAGAGGCAGCAGGGCACAGACACAAAGTGTTGAGATGGTCCCGTCGGCGCTGAAAGCCTTAGGGGCACCGAACAATCCGAAAATTGAGGTGGCGTGGAATCGGTATTACGATTGGGCAGGGGTTACGGCATTAGTCCGCCGCTTTGCTGAAACCTTTCCCCATTTATGCCGGTTGGAGCAGATTGGCACATCCTACGAAGGACGCCCGCTATGGGCTTTGACCATTACCAATTTCCAGAAAGGGAAACCGGAAGACAAGCCGGCGATGTACATTGATGCTTCCATCCACGCTAATGAAATTCAGGCAGTGGAGGTTGCGCTGTATACAGCGTGGTTTCTCTTAGAAAGCTATGGCAATAATCCATTTATCACGGAGTTGCTGGATACCCGTACTTTCTACATTGTTCCGGGACAGAGTCCTGATAGCCGCGATCGGTTTATGCACAGTGCAAACAATCCCCATAGTCCCCGCTCTGGACAGGTACCGCGCGATGATGATGGCGACGGACTCATCAATGAGGATCCGCCGGATGATCTTAACGGGGATGGGTACATTACCCAGATGCGGGTTCGAGCGCCGGGAGGGCGGTGGAAGGTGGATCCCGAAGATCCCCGACGAATGGTCCGAGCACGTCCTGACGAAGAGGGAGAGTATTATCTGTTCTGGACCGAAGGGTACGATAATGACGGCGATGGGCAGATCAACGAAGATGGGGATGGGTATTACGATCCGAATCGCAACTGGGGATGGATGTGGCGCCCACATTATGTGCAGTACGGCGCCGATTGGTTTCCGTTTTCGCTTCCCGAAACGAAAGCAGTTTCCGATTTTATCAAATCCCATCCTAACATCCTTGGGGGGCAATCCTATCACAATGCCGGAGGGATGATTTTGCGGGGACCGGGGGCGAAAGAGGATCGGATCGAATCAGAAGATTTGAAACTTTTCGATCTGATGGGGAAGTTCGGTGAACAAATTCTGCCCGGCTACCGATACCTGGTGACGCACAGGGATTTGTATACCGTCTATGGGGGGGAAACGGACTGGATGTACGGTGCGGAAGGAATTCTTCCGTTTGTCAATGAGCTGTGGACGCCATACAATATGTTTCGGAAGCAGTATCCCAAAGACAACTGGTTCGGGGCGGGCAAAGATCAGTATAAATTTGATCGGTACCTGTTGCTGGGCGAAGCCTTCGTTGATTGGCAACCCGTTGCTCACCCCCAGTATGGGATGGTAGAAGTGGGGGGATTCAAGAAAACGTATACGCGGATGCCCCCCTCCTTCCTGCTGGAAGAAGAATGCCATCGCAATATGATTTTTACGCTCTGGCACGCCTACCATTTGCCGCTAATTACGCTGGACTCTGTTCAGGTGATTCCCTTGGGGCAACAGCGCTACCGCGTCACGCTGATCATTCACAACCACCGGGCGTTTCCCACCCGTTTGCAGGTTGATGTCAAGAACGGGATTACCCGACCGGACATCGTTACACTGCAGGGGCTGCCAGTTCTGGCGGGGGGAGTGCATCAGACGGTGTTTTCGCCAACTTTTGAGGCGCAGCAGGCGCATCCTGAACGTCTTAAAGTTGAACGTATCCCTGGTTTCGGCGCTGTTCGGGTAAGCTGGATTATTCGGGGTACGGGTCCGATACAGATAACCTTTGATTCGGTCAAAGGGGGGAAATACCAGAAAAGGGTAGTAGTCCGATGAATCGTCTGCGGTCGTTGCTCCATCGTCTGGATGGGCGGGGATATGGGGGCTATAAGGAACTTTTGCATCAGGAGTTTCACTTTCCGGGATTTCATTTGCGCTTTCTTCGCGTGCAACCCGATCCATTTGCTCCGCCCAGTGTTGTGCAGATTCGGATGGATCAACAGGTGGCAAAGTATCCTCCTGCGCTGATGGAATTGCCGGTGCAGCGGACAGCGCTACGGGACTTCCTCCAGCGGCGCTTCTGGCAGGCACTCCGTCCGTATCCGGAACTGTCCATCGATCCTCCGGGCAATGAGATTCTGGACCGTACCGGGTGCCTGATCAGCAGTGATGAAGTTGTTGTGCGGCTTACCGTTCAATTGCCGGCATCGGGACGCCGCATCCGGGGGTATCAGGCAGCAACGTTACTGTGTGAACAATTGCCTGCTGTCGTGATGGAGGTGTTGCCGTATGATCGCCAGCCGCTGGACCGTTTGCAGAAGCATCTGGAAGTTGCCATTGATGCGGAGACGATCCGCTCCCGCCTGGCAGAAATGGGGTTGGTGGCATTCATTGCGAATGGGAGCATTTTGCCGCGGGAAAGCGGAATTTCTGAAAACCCGATGCCCGCCCCCCCAGCAGTGCCGTTTCAGTCCCCCCCGGAGCTGGAGTGTGAGTTTGAAGTGCCACACCACGGTCGCATTCGGGGAATGGGAATCCCGGAGGGAGTAACCCTCATCGTTGGGGGGGGATTCCACGGTAAGTCTACCCTGCTTCGAGCGCTGGAGCGGGGGGTCTATCTCCATATCCCCGGCGATGGGCGGGAGTTCGTGGTAACCAATCCCACGGCGGTGAAGATTCGGGCAGAAGATGGACGGTGTGTTCACAATGTGAACATCTTGCCGTTTATTGCCCATTTACCGATGAAAATCGATACCGCTCACTTTTCGACCGAAAACGCCAGTGGTTCCACTTCGCAGGCAGCCAATATCATCGAGGCGCTGGAAGCAGGGGCTGAGGTGTTGCTGATCGACGAAGATACGTCGGCAACCAATTTTATGATCCGGGATGCCCGGATGCAGGCATTGATTGCGAAAGACCGGGAACCAATCA
>JALWUI010000188.1 GCA_027082775.1 Candidatus Kapaibacterium sp. | reverse complement strand
GAATAAAGCCCTTTTTCATTTCAAACCGTTTCTCTTCCGGATATCCCCACCAGCCAGCAAACCGCGGCAGGTCTCTTTGCTGATGCCACCGCCGATGAACAAACGCTCCACCAACGCTGCCCGGTCCAGAGTTCAAATACTTATACGAACACCACGCCGCAAAATCCACGTCCCAATCGTGGAGTCGGAGCGGAACATTGCCCACGGCGTGTGCTAAATCGAATCCCGCCACAGCACCAACTTTATGCGCTGCCTGCGTAATAGCTGGCAAATCAAAGTACTGTCCCGTATAGTACTGCACACCGGGAAACAGCACTAAGGCTAATTGCGATCCTACCTCTTCGATCTTTGCAACGATATCCTCCGTGCGAAGAATTCGCTCTCCTGCTCGAGGAAACACTTCCACCATCCCTTCTTCAGGATCAAAGCCGTGGAACTGGAGCTGACTCTCAATCACATAGTAATCCGAAGGAAAAGCACCAGCTTCACACAAAATCTTATACCGCTGCGGCGTTGGACGATAAAAACTGACCATCAGCAAATGGAGATTGACAGTTAGCGCATTCATCGCGACCACCTCATCCGGATATGCCCCCACCAGATGCGCCAGCGGCTTTTTGAACCAATGATGATAGGAAAACCACGGATGTTCTCCCCGAAAATGACCCTCCACTCCCAGCGTTCGCCATTTTTCCAGCTCCTGCTCAAGATATGCTGCCGCTTTTTTCGGCTGCAATCCCAGGGAGTTACCACAGAAATAAATCGCAGGACGTCCTTCAACTTGCGGAATAAAAAATTGCTCTCGAAATGTCCGCAGCGGATCTTGTTGATCTAATTGTTGCGCAAATTCCAGGCGATACTCCCAATCGCTCATTCCGTTCGACTCTCCGTTTGCTCCGATACGAACCGACTTTTCGGCAGTCCCAGAAACTCTAAGGCAGCAGCCGCAAAAATTTCTTCCTTCTGCTCCGACGATAGAAATGTGGCATTCTCAACGATAGAACCGTGGGTAAGATCACCCAGCGGGAAAGGATAGTCAGATCCCATCGCAATGCGGCGGGTGCCAAACAGTTCAACGATGTATCGCAACGCTGCACTATCGTGGGTGATACTATCAACCCAGAAATGGCCCACGTACTCGCGCGGCGGGCGCACATTATTCAGATTCACCAGATCAGGTCGGCAGTTATAGCCGTGCTGGATACGTCCCAGAGTAATGGGGAAGGATCCACCGGCGTGCGCGAATAAAAAGCGCAGTTTCGGAAAGCGATCGAAGACGCCACCGAACATCAGGGAACAAATAGCTCTGGAAGTTTCGGCTGGCATTCCAACCAACCACGGCAGCCAGTACTTCCGCATCTGGTCCATCCCCATCATATTCCACGGATGGACAAAAATGCAGGCGCCCAGATCTTCCGCCGCTTCATAAACGGCAAAGAATCGCTCGTCATCCAGATTCACTCCCTCAATATTAGAGCCAATTTCGACACCGGGCAAATGCAACTCCTGCACACAGCGTTCTAATTCCTGAACCGCTAAGTCTGGCGCCTGCATTGGCAAGGTCCCCAGAGCGACAAACCGAGTGGGATACTGTGCCTGGATAGAAGCCAGATGGTCATTGAGGAATCGAGACCAATCCAGGGTATCCTCTGGTTTTGCCCAGTAGTTGAACAGCACCGGCACCGTGGATAACACCATCACATCCACTTTGTTCCGCTCCATATCCTGAAGAATTGCTTCCGGATTCCAGCAATTCTCCTTCACTGCCCGGAAAAACCGTCCATCATCGTAGACCATATGGGCAACGCCGGGCTCGACGTGTTGGATCTGGATAAACCCACCGTATCCGTAGCGGTCTTTCAAGGGGGGCCAGGTTTCTGGCAAAATGTGAGCGTGAATATCAATCCGCATACAGCATCCCTTTCTTTGGTCAACCTTTTAATCAGCAAAAAATCCTCACCAGAAAACCCCGGAAAATTCTCTTTCCCGACCTACTCAATACTTCAGTCAGCAGAACTTTCACTCACAGGAACACTACCGTCCCAGAAAAACACTGCTGCCTCAACACTGAACACTTTGTCTCTAAGACTTCGGTGCTGATGGCGGTTCCATCACCGTTCCGCACTTCTTACAGGTACGGAGCGCTTCGTTGCTATAGAACCGTTCCATAATAGGAGGCAATTGGGAAACGATATCGGTGAGCTGGAAATATTCTTCATAGAGCTTCTCACCGCAGTTCTCACAGAACCACATAAAGCCATCCAGCTCTCCGGGACGCCGTTTCCGCTCAATGACCAGCCCTACAGTATTTGCCGGTCGCTGTGGGGAGTGTGGCACTCGCGGTGGCAGGAGAAAAACTTCCCCTTCGCGAATCGGGATGTCGACAATTTTTTCTCCATCATGGATGCGCAGCGTAATATCGCCTTCGATCTGGTAGAAAAATTCTTCCCCTTCTTCCCAGTGAAAATCTTTGCGGGTGTTTGGCCCACCGACTACCATCACGATAAAGTCCTGCGTTCCTTCTTGATAAATACAGGCATTGCCAACCGGTGGTTTTAACAGATGCCGATGCTCCTCAATCCACTGCTGAAAGTTGATGGGCATCTGAATCTTTTTGGCTTCTTCTAACACTGCCATCGCGCTTCCCTTGAGTTGTTCGACAAAATTCCAACGCTTCCCTCAAAATTACGAAAAAAGGTGGAAAAAGCGTGTTCCCCGTCTGTCCGGAGGCACTGAAAAAAGCACCTCTGCGTTCACCGGCATTTGTGCTGACAGTCGGTTTCACAACCAGGCGATCTCCAATGCTCATTGATGCTCAACTGAGAACGTTTCCTCCAATGGCATTTTCAATGGCGCAGCGATCAATGCCACCAGAAGACTACCAGCGTTTCGCCGCCACCCGGCTCTACGAAATCACGTATCTCAACGAGGGACTCCGGATCAAAGGGTGGTTAGCGATACCACCACAGGAAACAGCGACAATGCCAGCGATCATTTACAACCGGGGCGGCAGTGGTCCCAAAGCAGCATTGACGCCTCTATCGGCAGCCGCAACCATCGGATTATGCGCCAGTTGGGGCTTTGTAGCTGTTGCCAGCCAGTACCGCGGCGTTGGGGGTAGCGAAGGACGGGAAGAATGGGGCGATGGTGACGCCCGCGATTCGCTGGCACTGTTGCAGGTTCTCCAGCAACTGTCGTATGTCGATATGGACCGGATCGGCGTTATCGGTGGCAGTCGGGGCGGCGTTGTTACGTTCCTGATGCTCAAACACTCCGACGCTTTCCGGGCTGCCATTACCTACGGCGCCCCGACGTCACTCCACGACACTCCTGCTGATAGCTACATCCGGCAAATGCTTCGACCGTTTTTACCCCCCAATGCCGATGAAGCAGCAGAATTGCGTAAGCGATCCGTTGTTCTCTGGGTTGATCAACTCTGCCGCACAACACCCCTTTTAGTGCTCCACGGCGCTGGCGATCGGCGAGTCAATCCGATCGACGCTCTGAAACTTGGAATCGCTCTACAAGAAATCCACTTCCCCTATCGCCTCATCATCTACGACAATGCGGATCATATCCTGAGTGGTCAACGGCAGGAAAGCAATGCTCAAATGCGGCAATGGATGGAGCGCTTTGTACGGGATCGCGCCCCGCTGCCCCGCACGGGACCTTTTGGCGCATAGTACCTTGCCGATGCCTGGAATTTCGTAAATTGGTGCTTTGAGACAACAAGGATGCAAGCAGACGATGAGATCACGCTTCTGGCTATTGCTCATTGGGTGGATCAGTTGCGGAATACTGTCAGCACAGCCTGCTGCCATTGACGTTCTTCGCTACGATATTACGCTCGATTGGCGCCCGCCGCTGACGGCTTCCACTGTTTCTTTTGAAACCCGCACATTTGCAGGCATCAATCGTATAACGCTGGTCGTACGCGCCGCGCAGCTTGACACCATTGAGCTACACAGCACCTCGATGATTATCGATTCTCTCCGGGTTGAAGGCACAGAGATTGCCCCGCCGCCGCAACCACACAAAGAACGGCTACGAATTCCACTGCCGGCACCGGCGCAGGCTGGAGACACCATTCGTCTGACTATTTACTACCGCCACGTCTCGCAACTGTATGGCGGCCATTTTGATCCCAATAACCGGGGCTTCTACCTGTATGCTCAGGGATATCGAGTGGGGAATGATCAGCTCCCATCGCGGCTGGCGTATACGCTGGGCGCTCCGGCTGATACCCGGTACTGGCTGCCGTGCCACGATGTTCCGTCGGACAAGGCACTGGTCAGCTACCACATTGCTGTCCCCAAGGGATTTGTGACTGCCTGCAACGGCATTCTGGACTCCATCACCGTCATCCCCGAAGATTCTTCACACATTGACCACTGGCACCATCGCTATCCTATCGCCCCGTATCTGATGGTGATTCACGCTTCCCAATACGTCCGATATGACACAAGTTTTGTCAGCACAACGGGCGACACCATACCAATCCAATTTTTTGTCTGGGCAAAAGACTGGGATACCCCCGGCTGGAAATACAATGGGAAAAAAGCGTTCGCTGCTGTGCCACAGATGCTGCATCACTTTGAAAATTTGCTGGGTCCCTACCCTTTTGAAAAGTGTGGAATGGCGATCGCCCAGCCCTTCTTGTACTTTGCGATGGAAAATCAGACGATGATCACTTTCGATCGTCGGGTGCTTCTCAAAGATCCGCGGCTTTCCTTCACCATTGCCCACGAACTGTTTCACCAGTGGATGGGGAACAAGGTAACACCTGCATCTTGGAACGACATCTGGATCAACGAAGGCGCTGCCACTTACGGTGAAGCTTTGTGGGCTGAGGCACAAAGCGGTGCTTCCGGTTATCAACAGGTGCTGCGCGAAAAACGTGCGGCATACCTGCGCAACAACACCGATGGCACACGCCAGCCACCGTGTTATCGGGAAATTCGCGAGCCTATTGACCTGAACGACATTTACAACTATGCCATTACGTACGCCAAAGGTGGCTGGATTTACCACATGCTCCGCTCTCTCAGTACAGACTCTGCCTTTTTCGCCACGTGGTATGCCCTCTGCGATTCCTTTGCTTATCGGAATGTGTCCACAGCACAATTGCAAGCATTCTTTGCCCGCCATCTTCCCGCCCCCATTCCCATCGATACCTTCTTCCACCAGTGGGTTTACCGGAAAGGACATCCTATCTACGCTATCAGTGCCGTCATCAAGGTGGATCCGGCGGTGCAACAATCAACGGTATTCTTAGAGATCACCCAGCAACAGACAACGCAGCCGGTTTTCTGGATGCCGCTGGAATTCCGCATCCGCTCGCAGGACGGCACGTGGCATTCCTTTACGCTCCTTGACACACAGCGAACGCAACATTTCACACAAACATTTCCCTTTATTGCTGACTCCATCGTGTTCGATCCCGACGGCAAAGTATTGAGCATTGCAACGCTTAACCAGCAAATCACTGGCATTGCTATTCACGCGAGGAACGAGCCACTGAACATCCGATATGCCCATTTTGCCAGTTCGACCCTTGTGCACATCTCAGCACCCCGTCCTGTATTGCAGCTAACGCTCTGGTCATCCATTGGGCAACGTGTCACCACGCAAACGCTTTTTCCTCCACAACGACAATCAACGCTGAAATTGCACCTTCCTGCGGGAATCTACATCCTGGAAGCAACAGCATCGGATGGAGAGCGCTTCTACCAGCTCCTGAGCCTTCCGTAAAAACTGTGCTGTTGGACTGCTGACCTGGTGAAGGGATACAGCACCCAAAGGTGCAGACTGAGCAATGCTCGTGAACCGTTGTTGTCATCCGACGTGGCAAATGCTATAGGCGGTACAAGAACATACCGTGTACCCTCACTGTTCAAAGACTTGAAGTGCAATCTTTGCCCAATTCTCAGGCTTCACAGCTTGACAATCAGAAAAGCCTGCCCCTGAGCAGTTCGCAGCACATACATTCCAGTGGGCAAAGCCTCCACCCAGATCATCTGGGTAGCTGGCACCACTATCCGTTTGATCAGTTCTCCTCGTACACTCCAGATTGTGAGGATGCTTCCCGGCGTTGCTGGAACCGTCAGAACATTTCGACACGGATTTGGATAGGGATCCTGTGTGTCAGTTTTCTGCGAAACAGCAACGACGCAGGAATCGCTCGTAAAAAGAAACTTTTCCAGAATTCCCATTTGCGGTTTGTCTCCATTCTCATCTGGCTCTACGGACAGGGGATACTCTCCCCACCACGGTCCCCCTGCCCAATAGGCTCCATTGACACAATGCTCTTGCAAATACGTCAGCATCCGGGCAAGCACTTCAAGCCACCGGGGATCATCATCAGGCACCCCGTACTCTCCAACAAACCCCTGAAGTCCATAGAACTGGAGCCATTCAACAAAAGGGGTAACACGATCAACTCCTATTTCTGGATAGGCGCCTTCTTGATCGTAGCTTTCGTCGTACCGTCCAGAGAAGTCATCATCGAAATACACGTGAGCTTCAAAAATCAACCGATGAGCAGGATCCACCAGCAATCGCAAATGATCACTGTACTGCCACCACCACGTTGCATTACTCCATTGATCGCCAGCAATCAGGATCGGCGTCGTGGTATCGACCTGCCGTATAGCATTGATCGCCTGCTGTGCCAGCAGATGCCACGGAGCTTCCGGCAATTGATCGTGAGGCTCATTCATCAGTCCATATCCCCAGATGCCGGGATGGGAGCGGAACACGGTTGCCAGCCGTTGCCAGCAATCCGCAAATGCCACAGCGGGAACTGCTGGCGAACCGATAATCACAGGCGTAGAACCAACGTACCGCCGACCGTAGTTATGCATATCCAGCACAACCTGCATTCCCCGCTGTGCCGCTTGATCCACAAAGTGGCGCATCCGGGCTAACTCGGCACTATCCAGCGGAGCAAACAATACCGGCTGAATACGCTCCCACCGAAATGGCAGGCGAACCAGGCGAAATCCCTTGTGCGCGTAATAATCCAGCGATGCAGTAGGATAAATGTAATCGGTCCCATAGCGCCCGGGGAAGACTGAATCAAATTCAGCCCCACACAAATTCACTCCAAAGGGTTTCTGTGCCCACAGACTTTTCCCTCCTCCTGCCAGGGACACACTTACACAGAGGAGCACGACAAGTAAGGAGCGCCACATCCTCTGCATACCATCTTCTTTCTTCACAGCAACTGCTCAGCTCTCCATGATCATTGTGCTGTCGCCAGAAACGAAGCCTTTTGCTCCGGGACGGCAACGTTTGTGACCAAAACCGGTTACACTGTGCACAAGGATAACAAAGATTCCTTTTCAACGACAGCAACGAAAGCTGCGCTCACTGGATCCATCCTCTGGAACGCAGGATGAATCACTTTTCCCCTGCGCTGCCAGTCGCTACATCCTCCAGCGCTTGATGCAACCGCTCAATACCCTGCCGAATCTGTTCGTCACTGGTTGCGTACGAAATCCGAATGCAGCCGGGTTGTCCAAACGCCTCACCCGGAACGGTTGCAACAGCATATTTTTCCAGTAAATAATGAGCAAACTGCTCTGCCGACCAGCCAACCGCTGCTAAGCGCTCCGAGAGATTGACAAACACATAAAAGGCGCCATCGGGCACCGGGAATGAGATTCCCGGAATCTGGTGCAAAAGCTGCACAATGAGATTGCGACGCCGCTCGAATGCCTGCCGCATCTGCACAACTGCCTCTCCTGCCTCCTGCAACGCCACTATCGCCGCCTTTTGAACAAATGATGTTGCGTGTGTCACACTCTGTCCAATGAGCTTTTTCATCTGGTCAATCACAGCTTTCGTCGCGGTTGCATATCCAATGCGCCAGCCTGTCATAGCATACGCTTTGGAGAGACCATTGACAGTAATCACTCTGGAAGCTATTTCCGGAATGGAACCGATGCTGAAATGAGGAATGCTTTTGTTAAACACACTCTTTTCGTACATTACATCGCTGATGACAAAAACGTCGTGCTGTGCAAGCACTTCCGCCAGCGCCCGGAGCTCGTCGGGAGAATACATTACCCCGGTCGGATTCGACGGAGAGTTTAAGATTAAGCACTTCGTCTTTGGTGTAATCGCACTATGGAGCTGCTTGGGCGTAATTTTCCACTGCTGTGCCTCCCCCGTTTCCAGCACCTTTGGCTCTGCGCCGGCGATTCGAACAATGCTGGGATAACTTACCCAGTAGGGCGCCGGAATGAGCACCTCATCTCCATCATTGCAGATTGCCAGGAGGGCACAGAAGATAGCGTGTTTGGCTCCTGCGGTAATGACAACGGTCTCCGGTGTTGCTTCCTCAATGCCATTTTCACAGCAGAGTTTTTCCGCAACCACCTGCCGCAGCGGAAGAATTCCCGGCACCGGTGTATAATGAGTAAAATCCTCTTCCAGCGCTCTTATCGCTGCATCTTTGATAATCTGCGGGGTTGCAAAATCTGGTTCCCCCGCCGATAGATTGACAACCGCAATACCCTGTGCCCGCATCGCCTTGGCTTTCGCTGAAATCGCCAGGGTTTGCGACTCAGCAGCACTCAGCACTCGATGCGATAATTTCATCGACTTATCCCTTCAAGTTTGATCTCGTAAACCTGCTCCAGCTTGTCCGACAGGTAGCGCCGGAAAGCGGCGATGGAGAGCGGCTGACCACAGACATCCGCAACAATTTCTGCTGGCTTCTTCAGCCGCCCGTGATAGTGAATATTCTTGCGAAGCCATCGCAGAATCGGCTGGAATTCTCCTCGTTCAATTCCCTCTTCGACGTCCGGAATTTCCTTTTGCAACTGCTCCCAGAACATTGCAGCATAGAGCTTCCCCAGCGTATAGGTTGGGAAATAGCCGAATCCACCAAAGGACCAGTGGATATCCTGAAGGCATCCAAGTGCATCCGTTGGGGGTAGCAGTCCCAGATATTCTTCCATTTTCGCACTCCACGCTTCGGGAATCACAGAAACACTCAGCGTTCCCTCGAATAACTGCAACTCCAGCTCGAAGCGCAAAATGATATGGAAATGGTAGGTCAACTCATCGGCGTCGATCCGAATGAAACCCGGCTCAACGACATTCACTGCCCGAAACGCTTCCTGTGGATCAATACCGACAACCTGCTGCGGGAAAACTTGCGCCATCCGCGGCATATTCCACCGCCAGAACGGCACACTTCGCCCTATGATATCCTCCCAGAAGAGCGATTGCGACTCGTGAATCCCCATCGATGCTCCAGAAATTGCAAAGCTTCGAGGGTATTCTCCGCCCAATCCCTGCTCATACATCCCGTGTCCCGCTTCGTGGAGCAGACTAAAAAAGCAGGTACGAAAATCCTGTGGATGCACTCGCGTGGTCAGCCGAACATCAACGGGAGCAAAGGAGGTACAAAACGGATGGGTTGACAAATCCACCCGTCCTCTGGCAAAATCAAACCCGACCGCTTTGACCGTCTCTTTGGCAAACTCCACCTGATCCGACGCTGGATAATACTGAAACAACCACCGCCGATCGATAATCCGATCTGTCTGTTGCACCACTTCAAGTACCTGTTTCAAAAAGGACTTCAACTCGGTAAAGAGTGGACGGAGCTGTCGAACCGTCATTCCCGGTTCATAGGCATCCAGCAATGCATCGTACGGATGTTCCTCGTATTCCAGATATTCTGCCGTTTGCTGCTGCAATTCGATCAACTGTTTCAGATACGGAGCAAAGGCGGAAAAGTTATTTTCCTCTCGCGCCTGTCGCCAGACCACCTGCGCTTCGGAGGTCAAAAACGCCAGCCGGCGGATATGTTCCTCTGGAAGTTTATTTTCTCGTTCAATATCCTCAACAAACAACGCCAGCAGTCGGCGGCGCCCCTCGTCAACTTCTCCATCATCCAGCAAACGACGTGCCTCTTTCACCAACCGATGGGCTTGTTCTGACGTCACCAACTGATGAATTTGCGCTGCCAGCGTTGCCACCTGCTCCGCCCGCGCTTCTGCCGCTCCCGGCGGCATATAGGTTTCCTGATCCCACGAAAGAACGGACTGAATAGCCTTCAGATCCTTGATGTGCTGCATAAAATGGATAATCTCCTGCATTCCTTCCGCCATCTTCACTGATACAACTGCTCAATGATTGCCCCATACTTTTGCTCGATGATGTGTCGCCGGACTTTCAGCGTCGGGGTCAACATTCCATTATCCACCGAAAATGGTTCGACTAACAGCGCAAATTTGCGCACCTGTTCATATTTTGAAAATGCCTTCTGCTGCTTTTTGATTTCTCGATCGATCAGCTTTTTAACCTCCGGATGCTCGATCAATTCCTGCTCATTCGCATAGGAAATGTTCGCCTGCTCCGCATATTCCTTCAACTGTTCAAAATCCGGGACAATCAGTGCGACGTTGTACTCTCGACCATCGCCGATTAACACCGCCTGATCGATGTACGGACTCAAAATTAACGCATTCTCTATGGGCTGCGGCGCAATATTTTTCCCACCACTGGATACAAAGATGTTCTTTTTCCGATCTGTGATGACCAATCGACCGTGGTCATTGAGATAGCCAATGTCTCCGGTGTGGAGCCAGCCATCTGGATCAATCGCTTCTTGTGTTGCTGCCGGGTCTTTAAAGTAACCTTTCATAATGCTGGGACCACGGGCAAGAATTTCCCCATCCTCAGCAATTTCCACCTCGACGTTCGGTAGTGGGGGACCAACGGTTCCCAGCTCCACATTGCCGGGATAGTTTACGCTGATAACGGGCGAAGCTTCCGTTAGCCCATATCCTTCATAGATCGGAATACCCAGCGCAAAGAAAAACTCTCCAACTTCTTTGACCAACGGAGCTCCGCCAGAAATAAAAAATCGCAGGCGGCCACCTGTTCGTTCCCGGATTTTCGCAAAGACGAGACGATCTGCTAATTGATGCTGCAATCGTAATCCTATGGGG
>JALWUI010000187.1 GCA_027082775.1 Candidatus Kapaibacterium sp. | reverse complement strand
GCCTGGTTTTGATCGCACCGTGTCGGAATTGAAACTTTTCTCAACCTGACAGCACATAAGTTATTGCCTGGTTTTGATCGCACCGTGTCGGAATTGAAACCTGTGCAGAACAGTTCCGGCTTTTATATCAACAACAGTTTTGATCGCACCGTGTCGGAATTGAAACTGCTCGTCCGCGCCAAGTTCCCTCAGGCTTTCAATGTTTTGATCGCACCGTGTCGGAATTGAAACATGAGTTAATGGAAAACTGAAAACGGATCATTGTCGGTTTTGATCGCACCGTGTCGGAATTGAAACAAGCGCTCATCCAGCAGTCCGCTTTCGGGCATCTGCGTTTTGATCGCACCGTATCGGAATTGAAACGCGCGTGCGTGCAGAGAAATAAAAGTGGCGGGCAGTGTTTTGATCGCACCGTATCGGAATAAAAGAAAACGACATCCGGCCTCTCACTCTATATCCTCCATTCGGCACGATGGAACGCTCCGGCGAACAAGGAAGGAATGGCTGGAATATACGCCTATACATCCACCTTTGCGGTGTAGCAAACTATGTATAGGAAATTCAGCGTCTCGGTAATACAGGAAGGCAAGAAAAACTTCTTGGTGGAGTGAACTGTGTACACGGTCATTCGACGATCTCGTTCGCGTCCCGGAACGACTCGGCTTTGCAGTGTAACAAGTTCCGTGCAGGGATAGGGTCCACACTTTCAGCAGCCAGTGCTTGAAGTCCTTCGCGACGGAGCTACGGGCACGATGATTCCCATGTCGCCATTGTAGTGCTCATCTTCGGTCAGACGCGACGGGACCATAGCGCAGAAACGGAATCGCAAGCGTCATCAGCAGTATCACCCCGAACCGCACTAAAACGGAACATCCCAGCAGCTCGCCGTACAGGAAAAGGAAGCCCGCATTTGCCCGAACCACACTGGAACGAAATTCTTTCTTTTACTCTTCCAATCGATTCCTGGAGCAACCCACTTGCTGATTGCGCGCTGCGCTGAAACTGCTTCGGGAGTACTGGCAAATCCAGGATTGTTCCGGAAGTTTCTGCTCGCGCTGCATTTTCGCTCACCATCTGCTCAATGCCTTTGCTTTCGGTGCAGTATGGGGCCGCTTCCGAAGACTACGGGAACAAACGCAGAGTGCTTTGCAGCGTTCACCGCAGAACGATGACGCTCTCTCGAAGTTGCAATCTCCGCTATCTGCGAGTTCTTCCCCGTATCTATCGCAGACGGCTGGTACTCTCTCCCAAAGCCTTTTAAAGAAAAAAACTTCGCTTCGACAACCTAAACTACCGACAGCACTTGCAGCAGCAAATGCCGGTAACACGCGGCTCGGCATCAGTTTATTTGTGATCACCTGCGAACTCTGGGAATGTGTAGAAACCAACACAGGGATACTCCAATAGGCTACTCCTGCATGTGTGTTAAAAAGATCATCGCTTGAGAAACCAACAAAGGAACACTCCAATAGGGCGTCGCATTAACTATGCAGATCACCTACGAACTTGCAGAAGCAAACATCAGCAGGGTTGTGGCATATCCGTCTCAATAGCATAAATCACCGATAAACTTCGCCAATGGCACTTACCAGTCATAGCAACCGGTCTTGCTCAAGCTCAACGAGAAGGTTCGCAATCTGCTGCGTTTTGCCGAAATTCCTTCACCAATTGCGCCTATTCTCCATCAGTTGCGTCCATTTCTGTCCAATGGAAAAACTTCGCAGTCGGAGTTTATCGCTACACCCGATGCTCCTTAAATTCAACAGCGAACTATGCAAAGAAACTTTGCATCTGTGGCTTATTTCTCCACGCCATCGTTTATCACTGGCGAACATAGTCCTGATTAAAGCTCATACTCATTCGAACGTGATCTCCGTCAATGCTGTAGCACCAACGAACATAGGCTGGCGAAGCAGGATCAATCGCTCTTACAGTAACTGGTCGATTGAAAATTCTGCACCGACGCTTTGAAACAGCACTGGTCGGGCACACAGGTATTACAACCAATGTCCGGAACAAGCTCATCAACACGTTTTGAAACAGCACTGTCGAACTCACAGAACAGATGAAACAAAACAAGGCGGAAAAGCTGAAACAACACCAAGAATTCATAGCGCATCCTTATTTGACAATCCTTATCCGACGTTGCTTCGATATCAGTGTATGTACCGAAAATAAAAGAGATGGCAAATGTTCAGTGAAACGGAAACTTACGCCTTCGCTGCACTCACTGCCTATCCGAATCTCCGCTCCATTGTACCGCAACTGGCAAAGAAGTACGAAAATTTCTTTTCTATCTGCGACATCCTTTACCGACAGCATAAGCGGCTGCTGCTTGAACACGGTCTCGAACTCCTCCACCTTACGGGGGTAACAACTGGTACACCTGCTGAAAACGAGCAACTGTTTCTCCGCTGTCTGCAAGTGGTGCTGGAAAGCGAAGAACGCGCCATCAATGCGCTAATTGCTTACAACATCGAAGATCGCTTTACCCAACTCCACCGTGAAATCGAACGGCTCTACGAAGCAGCAGGGAAACACCAATACGGCAAAATTCAGGAGCACGTAGATGCCATTATGTTCCTGCAGGCTTTAGCCTATATGCCCAAAACCGCTGCTGATTTTGGAAGTGTTCGGGAAACAAAACTATCTACAGGCATCGAAGATTTCGATCTCTACCTCAACGGTGGCTACCGACCGGGAAGTATCCTCTCAATCCTTGGCGACACTGGCGCTCAAAAAACCGGATTGAGCTTGCACCTCCTGATTTCCTTCCTTTCTAAACACAAAAACCTGAAAGGAGTATTTCTGGAAAAGGAAATGTCAGCCGAAGAAATTGCTGCCCGAATCAACAAAATGCAGGTACCCGAAGAGCTGAAAAAGCGCCTTTATATCGTTGGACCGGATCAGTTTCGCACCCCCGGAGATATTCTGGGAATTTTGATAGCCACCCGATCGAAAATTTTTGTTCTGGACTACCTCACCCAGATGGAAGCAGATTCGGATAATCTTACCATCGCCACCTTAAAAGCAATTAACCAGGTCAAGGCTATCACTCACAAAACGCAAAGCATCGGCATTATCATTTCGCAAATGGTGAAGAGCGCAACGAAGAAACTGAAGTTTCCTGAGCTTAACGATATCGAATGGTCCGGCACAATCAAACACGTAAGTTCGTACGTTCTGGGCATCCTGTATCCCAGGCTCTACGATTCCACCTATCCATCCAATGCTCTTTATTGCCGATTCTTGAAAAATCGCTACGGACCGCTCGGCTGGAGTGTCTTCGACACCGATCCTACCTGCTGGAAATACCATCTCTATGATGCCGAAAAACGGGATTTAGCCGTCAAAGCCCTCTTGCAGCTCCTGAGTGATAGCACCCGCCGACGGTGATGCTTCCCCAAGGGGTCGTGATGCAGGTTGCTGCCCCTTCCATAACAGTATTGCGCAGAATTTTTCAGTGGAAATTTTTGCCAGCGCCTCATTGGTAATGATGCTACCGCACAGAATACTGGACAGTGCCAGCAGAACGTTTTTCCTTTCCAAAGAGGAAGACAAACATCAAACGATCCCGACCTTTGCTTCGCGCCACACAATGGAATTTCTGCCATCACGGATGAGCAAGCGTGGAAATGGAAGACAACAAAATTTGCATCAGCAGGATGACAGCAACATCAGATTGAAATCCAGACCAAAGCAACAGTCAAAAACGATTTCTCTGCCGGCAGGACGGCATTCGCAACGATTTCCACCCGTAACACTCTGCCCGACGATAGCGCTTTCTCTACCAGCAAGATAACATCACACACGCACGTGCTATGTCAGAGGAGTTCTCCAAACTGCCTGCTCTGCCAGCAAGATGGCGCACTTTCTCAACACAGAGGATCGGGAACAGAATGCCCGCGACGCTCAGGGACAACATCGCGCGCAACAGCAGGATAGCAGAACCACCAGCAGTATACGCAACCACAAGAAAAGCAGCCGATCCACGTTTTCTTTTCCCTTTCAGTTGCGTCAACAGAGCGGAGATATTCCAGATGGTTGAACTCGCGCCAGAACTTGCAAATACCAGCGACTTTCGAATTGCTATCGCTGTTGCACAATGGAATGAGATCGTAACCAAAACGCTGCTGGAGGGTGCTGTCGACGAGCTCAAGCGATTCGGCGTACCGGATGACAACATTACGGTCATCCATTGCAGCGGTAGTTTTGAACTACCTTTCGTAGCAAATCAGTGTGCTCAATCCGGGCGATATGATGCTATCATTGCGCTTGGTGCTCTGATCCGTGGTGAAACACCGCATTTTGACTACATCGCCGGTGCTGTCGCCAGTGGCATCCAGCAGATCAATCTCCGGTCCGACATCCCCTGCATTTTTGGAATTCTCACAACAGACACCATCGATCAAGCGTTAGACCGCGCAGGCTTGAAAGCGGGAAACAAAGGGCGAGATGTTGCCCGTGCTGCACTGGAAATGGCATCCATCGCCCGCCAGTTGCAAGACCTTCACTCACAACAAAGCTAAACTGATATGCAGTCTTTGCACAACGCACGTTGTATCTTTACTCATAAAGCCAGCGTCCCGACTCTCGATCAAATACCATCCTTGCACAGCCCACGTTGTACCCCCACTCCCCTTTTTCTCCTTAGCAGTATCGGGAACAATCTTTGCCCACGGCTCTTTGCTTCCTTCAAAACTCTGCTTCTTTACAGTGTCAGCCTGTTCTTTGCAATTGCTCAACCGGCTATTTTGGAACAGCGAGTTTACACCTCTTTTGATTTTCCTGTTGATGCCACGATCCAGGATTCCCAATGGCTCTGGATTGCTACCACTGGCGGGGTTTATCGGTACAACCTTGTCAGTAATTCGGTGGAAAGTCTGGATCCCCTGCAAATGTTCTCCATTGATCTTACCGCCATTACCTACGATTCCACACATCAGCGGATCATTGTAGGAAGCAACGAAGGATTTGTGCAGCTTTACCATTTAACGTCACGACAATGGACAGTACTCCCGGAAATTTCCCTCAAGCGCAGCGAATATGGCAATGTTACGATTAACCGGCTGTTCATTGTGAATGACTACCTGCTCATAGGAACCGGCTTCGGTTTTGTAATGTTGCACCTTCCGTCTCTCCTTTTTCAGGCAACGGTGACTCAATTGCCCGGCATTTCCTTTCCCAACGTCACTGCCTTTGCTCTCTGGAAGGACTCCCTGTGGGTTGGGACCTCCCAGGGGCTGTTCAGTGCGCCGCTGTCTGATCAGTGGTGGAACAATCCCGCCAATCCTGCTCTATGGCGCTCCCTTCCGATCCCGCTGGGCAATACTTCCGTTCGATCGCTGGTGGTCTGGAATCAGGGGCTGATTGTAGGAACCGACCGCGTTGTGTTTCGCTACGACAATGGTTCTTTTTCTCAACTATACCAGGTTCCCTACCCACCTCTAACGGGACTCCGGGTAGCGGACAATCAGTTGTGGATCGCTGACCAATTTGAAATTCGCAACTACACGGCGGACTCAGCATTCAATATCTTTCCTGTTCGCCTCCAGGCGCTGGCAACAGCCACCGTATCCAATCAGGTTCTGCCCATTCTTCTCACTCAAGGTTTTAGCACCTGGATCCTTTCTCTCCAAAAACGCACCATTGTTCGCCCGAATGCCATCGCAGCTCGCAGCATCAACGATCTCAAACTTGCTGCGGATGGAACGCTATGGTATGCAACGGACATTGATCTTCGAGGGCGTGGGTTTGGCAGATTTCGGAATGGGCAATGGGAAAATTTTTCCGCATCAGTTTACGAGGATCTTGAGACGGATGACTGGTATCGGCTCTTTATTCAGCGTAATGGAACCGTATGGATTAGTTCTTGGGGGCGTGGACTGTTAGAAGTTCATCCGCTGGAAGACACACTCACGTGGATTCGGTGGGATCACCGCAATGCTCCTCTTACTCCCTTTCAGGATGACTTTGTCGTTATTGGGGATGTGACAGAGGACATCAACGGCACCCTATGGGTTACCAATCCCTGGGGCAATGGATTTGCGATCCGACAACACGGGCAATGGCAAATCGCCTTTTCCTCTCTTCCCAGTTCCTACCGTTTCAGTCGAATTATCGCTGATCCGTTCGGCGGCGTATGGGCTGCTTCCCACCTTGCCAGCTCTGGATTGTGGTTCTTCTCCCTGGGCGATGATCTCGTTGACAACTCCGACGATCTCTACCGACAGTTCACTGCTACCGATGGGTTGGTAGACAACCAGATCAACACCCTTCTGTTTGATAGCAACGGCTGGCTGTGGATTGGTACTCAGAAAGGACTTTCTGTCTTGCTCAATCCTCAGGAAGCAGCTTTTGGTGGTACGCCGCTTTTCTACACCGTCGAAGGAACCGAAGGACAGATCATTCTGTCGATGGTCGAAGACGCTACAGGACTTCTCTGGATTGGTACTCCCTCCGGATTGTGGCTTTTGGATTTGCAATCCTTAGAAATCATCGAAGTCTTCGATGAATCCATCCTTCCAAATTTCGACCTGACTATCCTTGCGCTTGCTTACGATGCCAAAACTGGATGGATTTACGCTGGCACCCGCAAATCACTGCTGGCACTCCGCACAACCTCCGTTGCGTCATTGCAAACGATGGACTCCGTTCGGTGCTTCCCCCAGCCCTTTACGCCGGGTATCGACCCTTATTTACACATCATCAATCTACCAGCGCAGTCTACGGTTCTCATCGTCACCACGGCTGGCGACCGCATTCGCGAGATCCCGGCGAACAATTCAGCAACAGTTATCTGGGACGGCAAAGACAGCAACGGACAGTGGGTGCCAACCGGCATTTACCTCCTGCTTTATCGCTCCGAAGCCTTAGGGCAGGAAGGTGTTCGCAAAATCTTTGTCCGCAATCCCCGGTAAACAAATCCAATGAAAATGCTGGAAAACCGTTGTATTATCCGCTCTATGCGGAAGTGGCGGAATTGGTAGACGCGCCATCTTGAGGGGGTGGTGCCCTTCCGGGCGTGCGGGTTCGAGTCCCGCCTTCCGCACTGAAAATTCCGATTGAAACTCCCTCTTTCCCCTACCACTGCATCTTGCTCGTCTGGTAATTCGGCAATTTTCCTCTGCTGCTTCATCTCGATCAGCTACAAAGAGCAAGCCATCATCTGGCGGACTCTCTGGAGATCACACCGGTTTCCCACTCTCACTTCACGGAAACAACAAGGAAGGCCCAGAGGGTCGACGCTGCAAAGCGATTTTTGTTCCCGCTCCGTCTCCGGGTAAGCCTGTAGCATTTTTCCTCTTTCCTCACGGCACTCCAGCAGGACACTTTTCCGCCAGACGCGGCATCGCTGCGCCCGTGGGCAGCCACGCAGATTTGCCGCCGCCCAATAGCGCACCGCCGCCGACCTGCAAATGCGGTGGCAACTGGTATTCCACCACTTTCCGCCGCCGTATCAACTCGCTAACGGGCATCACACCACCGTCTGCTCCATTAACTGCACTTTCGCTCGCCATCGCGTCAAATCCGCCTCGCACGAAACCATTACGAACCATTCGATCGCGGGCAAAAAGCTATCGATCTGCTGAAGCGGCAATTTCACCGCCTGCCCCGGCATTGCCCATAAGTGCCGCCCAGAAAGCGCACTCCGCAACACCAGTCGATCCAGCGGCACCTCGATGTCCAGCACCGTCAGCCGATTAGCAAAAATTTTCTGCAACATCTCTGCAAGCCGCACCACGAATGAATGCTCTGCCACCTGCCGCATCGCCCCTGGCTCCCAATAGTCCAGCCCGCTGCGATCAAACGGCGTAAATGCTGCGTAGTCCGATAGCTTCTTGCCAGCGCCTAACTGCACATCAGCGTATTCGTGCACCCGCAGCATATCGTAATGCCCGCTGCCAGCGCTTTGCCCTCGGTAATACAATACGCTGCTCAGCAGCACCGGGGCGCGGGCAAACTGCTCGCCGCCCGACAAATACCCGACTTTTTCGTACTGATCCACCACCGGCGGCATCGTGTGAAACCACACCGGCACCTGCAACTGCCGTTTCGACTGCGTCCCATACCGCACTGTTCGCTCTACCTTCCGAATCCCGCCACCGAGTTGATCGTACATCGACACAATGATGCCGGAAATCACCAGATCGTACAGCTTCACGTCCGCCTTTAGTACGTCTTTTGCCTCCAATTCCACCCAGCGAAATCGATCCCAGAACCGGCTGTAACTGAGCCCTACGTCCTGCCAGCTCCACCACCTGAGCAACCCCATTTCTGCCCAGTCGGCGAAATAATCGTAAGCGCTGCCGTACTGCTTCAAAAGCCCCTGATTCTGATCGAGCGCCCCGGTCTTTGAATAACTGAACGCTATAAATTCCACGTCCTGCAGCGTCAGCGCTGCACCCAGCGCCCCATCTGGCGCTGCGGTCTGCTTGTAAAACTGAAATTCCTGTTCAAACTGCCCCAGGCTCAACGCTGCTGTCGACCGCCGCACCAGTGCCCGATAGGCGCCCAGCGCTTTTGTTTGCAAATGCTGATGCCATTGCGGCAACGTCAGCGTCCAGAAATTCGTAAAGCCGTCCGGCTCTTTATCGTAGAAAAACACCTCGCCTTTGGAATCCCGAACCGCATACAGCCGAAATGCTTTCGACTGCGCATCCGGTGTGCCGAGCGTATGCGCCCGCAAATCAACGTATTGCAGCGCAACGCTGTAGGCGTGTTCCGCCGTGACTTTCAGCGTCTTTCCCGTGTACGTGGCGCCTTTCATCACGATAAATTCGCCGACCGCTTCATCATAATTACTGTTGCCAACGTACACCGTCGAATCCAGCCGCACCACCGCACCGCCGAAAATGCCGCTGCCCAGGTCGACCTCCGGTTGCAGCAGCAGTTGCAGCAGCGCCGAATCCGTCCGCCGGATGTCGAATTCCAGCTCCAGCCGTGGCAACTGCGGCATCCCAATTGGAAGTGTATCATACTGCCAGCGCAGGCGCAGATTCACCAGCGCGCCGCGGCTTAAATCGACCCGCGTCGCCGTTGCGAAATTAAAGTCGCCAGCGCCGCCGGGATAAATCCGCAGCTCGAAATCAATCCGCTGCTGCGACCACCGATAATGCCAGTACGTTGCCATTTACTCGCACCTGCAAATATCTGTTACTTGCGTTGCAAATACCAATAGCCGACGAAAGTCAGCGCTCCCAGTGCCGGCGCTCCCGGTAAGGGCGACCAGCCGGTCGCCCCTACACGTTTACGGCGCCCCTTACGGCACCGGATACACCCGTTGCACCTGTAACACAACATTTTTCGCACCTGCTTCGTAATCGTGCTCTACTTCCACGCCCGTGCACGCTACCGCCAGCGCCTTGCCCGCCGCGTGGATGGCGTGCGGATACGTCCCGCGGTACAGGTACAAATTCGGCTTACCGATGTGCGTAAAAATCGCCTCGTATGTTGCCATTTCCGACGGAAACCGTAGCGGTGCAATTTTCACGCGGTATTCCCACCGCTGCTGTAACTCATTGACCTGCACATTACCAACCCGCCGCACCGGTTCGGCGTCTATCTGCTGCTGCGGCTCCAGCCCCAGCACATCCAGATGCAGCCACGCCGCATCGCTTAGCGGATCGCTGGTGCCCAGATCCGACAGCAATACCTCGCTCGTTGCCGTATCGACCGCAACCGCTGTGTCCGTTCCCAACAGTGCGATTTTCCAGTACGTTGCCATTTGTTCATTTTGTTGTTTTGTCCTGCGTCCTTACCGGGGAGCGCACACTTCAGTGTGCATCTACTGGGAACGCACGCTTTAGCGTGCACTTTCTTTGCCGGCTAAAGCCGGCGCTCCCGGTAAGGGCGATCGGCCGGTCGCCCCTACACATTCGCAACGTTCCGGCTTTACGCCCATTTGATCCCGTCGATCCGTCGCTGCTCAACGCGGCGGATCAACTCCTGATCGCTGACATCTACGTGCAACTGCACCCGTTGCAGCGTTTCTTTCTGACGCCGCATCTCCCGCCGCAGCCCCGAAAGCTCCTGCCGCAGCGGCTCCAGGTCCACCGCTGCCGGCTGCACCACTACCTGCACCGGCTGCTGCACCGCTTCCCGCACAATCCGCTGCACCTCGCGGCGCATCACAAACCGCGACCGTTCTTCGACCATTTTTTCCAGCGACACGCCGCCGCGCTGGTTCAATTCCTCCAGCCACGTGCGGTTCTGCTCCACCGCTTCCCGACGCAGCACAAATTCGCCTTTGTGCACCACGCCCGCCGGCTCGTCCGGTGCACCGTCGCCCGTGTAGCCTCCGCGGCGGAACGTTACCCCCGCAATCTTTGCCACCATCGCCATCCCTTTGGCGATGATCATTCCTGCCAGCACGAAGTTAAACGGGAAAATTTCTGTCTTTGCAATCGCTTTCGTTGCCCCTTCGTACGTTGAAATAATTGCCTGTGCCAGCGCCAGCGCTTTGAACGCGATCGTGTGCTCCCGAAACAGCGATTGCGCCTGTTCCAGCGCATCTTTCAGTGCATCGACCCGCTTCTGTTGCAACTCCATTAGCAGCGCCTGAAATTGCTTTTCTTTGTCCTCCTTCTTTTTTCGCTCCTCCTCTTCTTTATCTGACTGCTGCCGCCACGCATCCGCCATCTCTTGCATCTCCTGAACGCGCTCCCTTGTGCGTTCCCTTACCACCTCCGCCACTTCTTTTTGCATCTTCTTTGTTTCTTCCGTCGTCTTCTTTTCGATCTCCACCCGCTTTTGCGACGACTTTAGATTGATGATTGCCCGATACTCTGCCAGCCGCCGCTCTGCTTCCTTTTGCGTGATAACACCTTTTTCAACTGCGGCTTTCAGCATCGCCTCATAGCGCTGCAATTCCTCTTCTGCCCGCTGCGTTTCGACCTCGACTTGCAGCGTGATCTTTGCATCTTTATAGCGATCGATCAGCTCGTCGATCTTTGCCTGCAATTTCGGTATTTGCAAAGGATCGGCAACAAC
>JALWUI010000186.1 GCA_027082775.1 Candidatus Kapaibacterium sp. | reverse complement strand
CGGTGCAACATCATCAGGCCAACAGGTTTGAATAGGAAGTTGATACAAATCGACTTCATCACCTGTCCAAACCACTTCTTGGCAAGCAGCGTTTTTCACCACTTTCGGATGCATATCCAATACTTTCTTGAACATAGGGAATTTTTGCCACGCATCCTTGATGCCGTTGGGCGGCTCTGGCTCTTTTAAGAATGCCAACAACTCGCCAATACCACGCAACTCATCCGCCGATTCACGCCCCATGCCCAAAGCAATGCGTTCGGCAGTGCCAAACAAATTGGTCAACACAGGCATGTCATAGCCCTTCACGCGCTCAAACAACAGCGCAGGGCCACCCGCTTTAAGGACACGATCTGAAATCTCTGTGATTTCAAGCTCGCTACTGACTTCACACGAGATTCTTTTCAACAAACCTTTGGCTTCAAGCTCGGTGATGAAACCGCGCATATGTTCCAAACTCATAAAGCTGTATCTTCAATATCAAAAACAGTATCAAGCTTCGCCAGCACGAAAATATCCGGATGATCCAGATTAAGCTCTCCCAGGGAGCAAAGCCGGGAATGGGCGGCTATTTGCCGGGTGAGAAGGTAACCGAAGAAATTGCGGAGATTCGGAAAATTCCGGTGGGGAAATCGATCCAGAGTCCACCGCAGCATTACGAATTGTGGGCAAAAACACCGGAGGAAGGGATTCGGAAGTTGCTGGAATGGATCAAGCGGCTGCGGAAGCTCACGGAATTGCCCGTGGGGATTAAATTGTGCGTTGGACGGCTGGAAGAAGTGGATCTGCTGGTCACGGCAATGGCGCAGACCGGGGAGGGACCCGATGCTATCCAGATCGATGGAGCAGATGGAGGCACGGGCGCTGCTGCTAATTTGTTCCTGAACTACGTGGGATTCGGCGGGGCGATCGAAACCCTGTTTTATTTTCACCGGCAATTGCAGCGCCATCGGATTCGGGATCGAGTGGTGCTCAGCCTGTCGGGGCGGATTTTTACCCCTGCCCACGCTGCGGTCGCTTTTGCTTTCGGAGCTGACTACATCGATTCTGCTCGTGGTCCAATGCTGGCGCTGGGGTGTATCCAGTCGCTCAAATGCCATACCAACCAGTGTCCAACCGGTATTACAACCAATAATCCGTGGCGAATGCGAGGGCTGGACATTCCGGAAAAATCCGTGCGCGTGCGCAATTACCTGATGGGGTACCATCAGGATATGATGGAGATCACCAGAGCGATGGGGCACACAGACCCGCGGGATATTACTCCTGATGATTTGCGAATGTTTAACTTCCGCTCCCTGTTCGCTTTCCCAGATGGCGACGATCCGTGGGGGGTGTTTCCATTGCCAGTGGTGGAAAAGCTACCGCAGTAAGCAACAGGTTTTATACGAAAAACTGGTCGGTCGCTTCCGCAGCCTGCGGCAGGCTCAATCCGTGGTCAGTGGAGTAGGGCAGTGTTGTGACAATGCAGCGGAGCGATAGTTCATCGTAGAAAACAGCCGGTGCGGTGAGCCAGTAAGCGGGAACGGGCACCAGCAGTTCGGGAAGACGCCAGCCCTGCTTTTGCTCCTTCCACGTGACTGCTTGATCCAGGTAGCATTCGGGTAAGACATCGATGGAAATCATTCCTCGCCGGGTGCTGAAGAGTTTGCGAAGGTCATTATCGGAGAGGTTGATCGTGTAGCAACCCAGGATTTGCTGGACTTCCTGCAGTGCTGCTTTCCCGCTTTCAAACTGCTCGTGCCACCGGGGCGTGTGGTGGATGATGTGTTCGTAGAGTTGTTCGGTGGCCGTGGCGAGGTCCCGGTCGGTGGGGATATCTGGGAGTTGCTGGAGCAACTCGGCGCTGTAGGTTAAGATTTCTTTGCCGTAAATGTGCTGCGATCCTTTGTCCACCGTGGTGTAAATGTGCACCGGTGCTGCTGACTGTTCCCCACGCCGGTTGACTCGCCCCATTCGCTGTACCATCGCATCTAAAGGTGCCAGCTCTGTAAGGAGGACGTCGTAGGAAATATCCAGACTGACTTCCACAATTTGCGTCGTCACCGCAATCGTTCCGGGAGCAGGATGACTGATTGCATCTTCTTTCCGGCGTCGATCCCTGAAAGCAAATCGGGAGTGGAGAAGCATCACCCGATCCCGGTCGTACGTTTCCCGGAGTTGATCGTACAGGTTCTGTGCTGTTTGAACCGTGTTGGCAACAATGAGAACGGTTTTGCTCTGTCTGGCATATTCTATTGCCAGCGGTAGTCCTTCTTCCATAGGGCAATCTTCGAAGCGAAGTTGATGGCGAGACCGTTTCCACAGCGGGGATTCCGCTTCGATGAGCGTTCCAGAGGGGAACAGCTCCATCAAGGAAGTGGGCAGAGTTGCGCTGGCAAAAGCGACTTTCTTCGGCGGCTCCTGTTCAAAAGCAGCGGCTAAAAGTCCCAGCGTGTACGGTTCGTAAGCGTGGATTTCATCCAGAATCACGGTCGCTGAGCGTGCCAGCGTCCGGCGTTCCTCCCAGTGCCGACCGTGAAGATGACCCAGTAAGTACTGATCCAGGGTTGCAACAGTGATGGGTTTGGCAAAGACGGAGCCGAAAAGTTGTTTTTCCAGTGGCGGTTCTTCCTCCGATTGCAGGCGAATCAGGAAGTTCGAGCGTCCGTGGACTAAACTTACCGCTTCATCCCCGTAGATCGCTTGCAGGCGGCGGTACATTGCATTGGCAGTTGCCTGCGTTGGGAGAAGGTAGAGAATGCGAGTGGCATTGCCTGCCCAGAGAAGCAGTGCTTCTGTTTTGCCAGTCCCCGTTGGCGCCCGAAGCCAGAGCGTATCAGTTG
>JALWUI010000185.1:3372-11317 GCA_027082775.1 Candidatus Kapaibacterium sp. | reverse complement strand
CGCTGGTGGTGGGTTCCCTGCTCTGAGGAAGAAATAGCAACTGTGCAAAAGCTGTCTGCTGAAAAGCAGAGTACAGATCAGGCAAAGCGCAGAGACTGTGCGCAGAAGATGGGAATGCTGACCAGACTGCTACAGTGTATGTCACAGGCTTGCCGTATTTTTGTTAATAAAGCAAAAAGAGGTGGAACTACAAAGAAAATCGGAGCAACTCAATGGATTCCCTGCGGCAACTGGCGATCAATGAAGAAGGATTTGTGTTCAATCCTGCTACTGGCGAAAGCTGGACGGTGAATAGCACTGGGTTGTACATTCTCAAATTGCTGAAGGAAGGGAAGGATGAGGATACCATTGCCCGGCAGATGGCGGCTGAGTTTGACGTGGATCTGGAGACAGCGCAGCGCGATGTCGTTGATTTTATCGAGAAGTTGCGGAGCTATCGGTTACTGTAGGAGGTAGATTGGGATGGATGTTGTCGTTGGCATTACGGGCATTAACGCCATTGATAATCCGGGACCGGGGATTGGCATTGCGAAAAGTTTGAAGGAAGACCCGGAGTTATCGGTGCAGATCGTCGGGTTAGCGTACGATGCGATGGAGCCCGGCATTTATATGGACTGGATTGTGGATTCCGCCTTCCTGCTGCCGTATCCTTCGGGCGATTACCGCGCCTATCTGGAGCGACTGCGATACATTCGGGCGCAAACGGGATTGAATTTTCTTTTCCCGGTGCTGGATGCTGAGTTGCCGCTTTACATCAAATACCAGAAAGCGCTGGAAGCGGAGGGAATTCGGACTTTTTTGCCCTCGCTGGAACAGTACAAACTTCGGGGTAAGGATCGACTGGAAGAAGTAGCGCAAACCATCGGAATTACAGCGCCGCGCTCGGCGGTGGTCACCAGCTATGAGGAATTAGCCAGAGCAGCGGAGGATATTGGTTTCCCGCTGATGGTCAAAGGAGTTTTTTACAAAGCCTACAAAGCGTTTTCCTTGCCCGAAGCTGCCAGTTATTACAGCAAGATCGCCGCAGAGTGGGGGTATCCCATCATTGTGCAGCAGGTGGTAACTGGCGAAGAGATGAACGTGGTAGCCGCAGGGGATGGCAACGGCAATGCGCTGGGAATGGTGGGGATCAAGAAAACGTGGATAACGGAGCTGGGGAAAATCTGGACAGGCGTGACAATCAAAAATGATCGGCTGCTGGCAGCAGCGCAGGCATTCATCGAACGCTACCGGTGGAAAGGAGCGTTCGAGTTAGAGTGCATTGTGGATCTGGAAAGCGATACGGTGTACCTCATCGAAATCAATCCTCGATTCCCGGCGTGGTCGTACTTTGCCACTGGCGTTGGCGTTAACATTGCTGCGAACATTGTCCGCTCGGCGCTGGGACTCCCCGTCACGGTTGCAGACTATGAGCCCGGAAAATTGTATATCCGGTTTACCGATGATTTTGTCGTTGATATGGACGTGTTCCAGAAAATGATGCTGCGAGGTGAGCGGAGATGAAAAAGCCGTATGAAAAGCCAGTGATCACGAAAGTTGAAACCGGGTTGATGAACAAATTTGGCAATGCACCGTACTATGCCCGGAAGGTGCGGACGGCAATTGATGGGGTTTCGATTGATGCGCTGGTTCAGCAGTTCGGTTCGCCGCTCTTTGTTCTATCGGAGCGGCAATTGCGCGAAAATTACCGCAAGCTGTATCGGGCATTTGCTGCTCGTTATCCAAATGTCCAGTTTGGGTGGTCGTACAAGACCAATTACTTGCAGGCAGTCTGTGCTGTGTTGCATCAGGAGGGAGCATTTGCAGAGGTTGTCTCATCGATGGAGTACGCAAAGGCGCGCCGGCTGGGAATGCCGGGTGAGAAAATCATTTTCAACGGACCATACAAGCCGGTAGCGATTCTGGAGCAGGCGGCGGCGGAGGGGGCGTTGATCAACATTGATCACTTCGACGAAATTGCGGATCTGGAGGCTGTAGCAAAGAAATTGGGGAAGCAGATCAGGGTTGGCATCCGGGTGAATATGGACACGGGCATTTATCCCCAGTGGAGCCGCTTTGGCTTTAATCTGGAAACCGGACAGGTGATGGATGCAGTGAAGCGCATCCAGGCAGGAGGACACCTGGTGTTAACAGGACTGCATTGCCACATTGGGACGTTTATTATGGAGCCAGATGCGTATGCTCAGGAAACGGCGAAGCTGGTGCAATTGAAATATGCGATCGAGGAACATTTTGGATACCAGATCGAGTTTCTGGACATCGGCGGTGGATTGCCGTCAAGGAATCGGCTCAAAGGGACGTATTTACCACCGGAAATTCTGCTCCCATCGGTAGAGGAATATGCGGAAAAAATCACGCAGGCACTGTATGATCATTTGAAACCGGGTGATTTTCCCACGCTGATTCTGGAAAACGGACGGGCGATTGTGGATGAAGCAGGTTATTTGATTACCACTGTTGTTGCTTCCAAGCGCCTGCCAGATGGGCGAAAGGCGTATATCGCAGATGCGGGCGTGAACCTGCTGTTCACAGCGTTCTGGTACAAGTTTACCATCGAGATGGATCGGGATTTGCCGGGTGTGAACGAATCCTGTGTGATCTACGGACCACTGTGTATGAACATTGACGTCCTCGATGAGGGAACGTCTCTGCCGCCGCTGGAGCGCGGAACTCGCCTGATTTTTTCGCCCGTTGGTGCATATAACCAGACGCAGTGGATGCAGTTCATTGAGTATCGTCCCAGCGTTGTGATGGTGATGGAGGATGGGACGGTGGAAGTGATTCGCGAGCAGGAAGATTTGTCAGATATTGAACGGCGAGAGCGGCTGCCGGAAAAGTTGCAGCTTAAAAGCATTGCTGCGGAATGAAAGCGCTGACAGCCATTGTCCGGGCAGTTTTGCATAGCTATGCGGAAATTTTCTTTCTTCAAAGTCCGGTTGTCGGTGCAATCCTTTTCCTGACCACCTTTCTCAACCCGACTCTGGGCGTTGCGGGCATTCTTTCGGTGCTGGCAGCATACGCCTTTGCGAAGTTTTTGAAGATGGATAAAACGTTTCTGGAAACGGGATTTTACACGTATAATGCCCTGCTGGTCGGATTGTCCATCGGCTTTTTGTTTAAAATTTCGGTCATCACGATTTTTTTTGTGCTGGTTGCTGGTGTTTTGACCTTTGTCGTTTCTGTCCTGCTGGCAAATGTCTTTGGAACGTATTTTCGACTCCCGATTTTAAGCATTCCCTTTGCCATTATCAGCTCGGTGCTGTACCTATCGGTTTCCCGCTATACGAATTTGTTTGTGACCTCGCTCTATCCAAAGTTCACGCTCCAGGTGCTTGAGAAAAACGTTCCGTATTTCCTTGCCGGATATTTCAAATCTCTGGGTGCAATCTTCTTTCTGCCCAATGTTCTCGCTGGCTGCATTTTTGCCCTCCTGCTCTTTGGCACTTCCCGCATCCTCTTTTTCCTTTCCCTGGTGGGATACTACACGGGGAGCGCTTTTCTGTTTATCCTGAAAGGGTCGTGGTATGCCGCCTTTGCAGATCTCAGCAACTTCAACTTTATTCTGGTTGCAATGGCAGTAGGCGGCGTTTTCCTTATACCGGCGCGACAGAGCTACTGGATTGCGCTTGTTGCCGTGCTGCTGTCAACACTGGTCCTTTCCGCAACGGAGGTTTTCTGGGCGGCGTATGGTGTCCCCGCTTTTACCCTTCCCTTTAATTCGATCACCATTATGTTGCTGTATGTGCTGGGATTGGTGGGATTTCCGTTTGTGGCGCAGGTCATCCGCAAAACGCCGGAGGAAACGCTGGATCATTTTTTGACCTTTCAGAAGCGATTCCCCGGAACGCTGCGAACCCTCCACCTGCCATTTGCTGGTGAGTGGACGGTATGGCAGGGCTTTGATGGGCGATGGACGCACAAGGGACAACTGAAATATGCTTACGACTTTGTGATAACCGATGACCAGGGGAAAACGCACACCGAAGACGGCTCGGAACTGCAGCATTACTATGCATATCGAAAGCCGGTGCTGTCACCGGTGCGGGGCAGGGTGGTTGCCGTTGTTTCCCATCTGCCGGATAATCCCATCGGGCAGGTGGATCGGGAAAACAACTGGGGCAATTACGTGGTGATCTACGACCTTCGCGGGTTTTACGTCGAGATTTCACACTTTGCACAGGATTCGCTGAAGGTGCGCGAAGGGGATTGGGTCGAAGTGGGGTGCTTTCTGGGACTCTGCGGCAATTCCGGTTATTCGCCGCAGCCTCATATCCACGTACAGGTGCAAAGAACCGCAGAAGTTGGTAGTCCAACATTGCCCTTTAGCTTTGTGAGCTATGTTGCGGATCAGGAATTCCACGCCAATGACCTTCCACCGGAAAAGAGTAAGGTGCGCCCCGTCTTTGCAGATTCCGCTATTGCCAATCGGCTGTCGTTCTATCTGGATAACACCTTTACGTATCAGGTGTTCGATCAAGGTCGGGAGGCTGGCAGCATTTCGATGACGGTTAAGATGGCGGTCGATGGCACTTTTTACTTTGACACTGACAAAGGCAAGCTGTATTTTGGTAGAGATGCCGGAACGTTCTACTACTATCGTCTGGACGGTCGGGATCCGCATTTGCAGATGATGTTCTCTGCGGCACCCCGAATTCCGTTGATCGCAGAAAAGGATATCCGGTTTACTGATTTTCTCCCGCTCAAGATAAGTGTGGGGACGTTCCGCCGGTCCGTCTTGTTATTCTTTGCCTCCTTTCACCACGCTGTTGGCGCTTCGCGTTTTGTGGGTACGATCCGCTCCAGAGGCGTACTGGAAGGAACGGTGTATCCTGTTGGATCAGCAACACCTATTGCAACCAGGGTGGTGCTAGACGACATCTTTGGGATCAGGGAAATACGCGTCGGTGATCGGAAAATGGTGTTAGTTGAAACAACTTTTGGTGAAGATTGATGAGGGAAAATTTGCAGGGGCAATGGCTGCCGGATTGGCTGCATTCCCGGTGGGGTGTTCGTTCCACTGGATGGATCCTGATTGCTGTCGGGCTCAATGTGCAGATAAGTGTTGCTCAGTCGGTGAGAGCAGAACCTTCACAGTTGAGTCTGCTGGGATATGCGACGCCATTGCTGTATGAGAATTCCGTTGCAAAAGAGCAGGGAGTGTTTGCGGGCGCATACCTGGCGTATGGGTATGGCTGGTCGCACCTCTGGGAAGCAGCGCTGGATTATACGGCTATCCGGCTGGTTGATGGGTTTGCATATCGACAGGTGGATCTGACCGTTGCCTATACCAATTTTTCTGTCCCGAATTTCAAATGGCGGATTGGTGCGCACATTCTCGGCAACAATGAGGAGAGACTGGTGCCGGATGAGAACACCAATGCGGGCATTATCGCGCTGTTTGGTGCTTCGGTTTATCAGTTGTACCACTGGGAAATTGGCTTTGAGGGAGCAGTGAGTTACTATCCCCGGTATCGACAGGGACGTCGTCCGTTGCTTGTATATCAGGGAAAAGCAACGGCTGTGTATCAGCTCAGTCGCCCTGGTTCAGTTAGCGGACTGGTGCTGACACTCAGCCCATCGGTCGTGAAGCTTTCCCGTCCGCAGGGTGGCAACGATCTGTACTTTTCCGTTGATGCCGCCATCGCCGCCTGGATACCCGGCTGGAGTTTCACCATTCTGGGATACGGAGGGGAAACGATGTTCCCGGTTAAGAATGGCGGCTTTCTGGTATACAATGTTGCCGAGAAGCGGCGCTACGGCTATGGTGCGACGATTCGGAAAATTTTCTCACCCCGGCTTGCCATAGCAGTGACCGCTTTTCGAGAAAATTTTGCGGATAAGAATTTTACCAATGATGCGTTTTTGACGACGATAATGGTTTCCGTTGGTGTTACCTGGTAGAAAGGGAAGAACAATGCGGTGCTGTCTTTTGGGAATCTTTGTACTGGTTGCGTCGTTATCAGCACTGGCAGCCGTGGACCTATCGCCGGAGGAGATTCAGAAGGCGTACTGGGATTCGTACAACTACGAAAAGATGCAGAACTACGAGGATGCGATCAAGGCGCTGATGCCAGTGTATGAAGCATATCCCAACGGCTATACGGTGAACTTGCGCCTGGGCTGGTTGTATTACCTCCAGGGACACTACGCCAATGCGCTGCACCATTACGAGCGGGCGATGAAAGTGCTGCCTGCCTCCATCGAGGCGAAACTGGGGTATACGTTGCCACTGCTGAAACAGCAGAAATATCGGGAAGTCGAGCAGATGTGTTATCAGATTCTGAAAGTGGACTTCTACAACTATTACGGCAACCTCCGGCTGGTGTACGTGCTGCGTTTGCTGGGGGATTTGCAAAGTGCTGAAAACGTGGCGCTGAAAATGTTAAGTCTGTATCCGACCGATGTTGCGTTCCTGACCGAATATGGATTGATCAAGCAGGCACAGGGAGAGTGGAAGGAGGCGAAGCGTATTTTTACCGATGTGTTGACGCTGGATCCGCAGAACATAACAGCAAAAACACAGTTGAAGGCTTTGCAGGAGCCGTCCGGGAAAGAAGAGTAAAACCGCAGGTGGTTTGCTGCCGAAGATTCCGGATCTGGTGGGGTCATTCAGCCGATAGTGTTTTCAGGGGAGAGAGCCGCGCCGAGTTTGATGAGATGGCTTCGGCTCCGGCGCATTGTTTCCCTTGAGGGAGGGAATAATCGCATCGCGCAAACCCTGGATTGACTTCGGAGCAGTGTTTGCAGGAAAGAGATGCTTGTTCAAAAGATGGCGGTATTCGTACCGGAAGCGTTACTGCACCAATCGCTGCAATTCCTCCAGAATTTGCAGGGCTTGCAGCGGTGTGGTGTTGGAAATGTCGATGGATCGAATCCGTTTGCGAAGCTCTTCATCTTTGAATTCAAACAGCGTAAGCTGGAATTGCGATGGTGGTGAAATTGCTTCCGTTCGGGCTTTGCGGGTCGCTGGCTGTTTGCTGCCTGGTTGCGTACTTTCTGATTGTGACTCTAAGGTGCGTAATACTTCTTCCGCTCGCCGAAGTACTGGCTCCGGAATGCCTGCCATCTTTGCAACGTGTATGCCGAAGGAATGATCGGTGTAGCCGGGTTTGACCTTGTGCGTGAAAAGCAGTGTTCCGTCCACTTCCTCCACATCGACGTGGTAGTTGTGGATGCGCGGTAGGTGTTCTGCTAAAGCGGTGAGTTCGTGATAGTGCGTGGCGAAAATCGTTTTGGCGCCGATGTGGTTGTGCAGGTATTCAGCAATTGCCCAGGCAATGGAAATGCCGTCGAAGGTGGCGGTGCCCCGTCCCACTTCATCCAGCAAGATCAGGCTACGGCGAGTGGCATTGTGCAGGATATAAGCAGTTTCCAGCATTTCGACCAGGAACGTGCTTTCGCCAGCCGCAATGTTGTCCTGTGCACCGACGCGGGTGAAGATCATATCAACAATGCCGATGCGAGCACGGTCGGCGGGGACATATGACCCGACCTGTGCCAGCAGGACGATCAGACCAACCTGCCGCAAATAGCTGGATTTGCCCGACATATTGGGACCGGTGAGAATGTGAATTTGTTCAGTTTCGGTATCCATCCGGGTTGAGTTGGGAACGTACCGCTCGCCGACGGGAAGTAATTGCTCGATGACCGGATGGCGTCCATTGAAAATTTCCAGCCGTTCGGAGTCTTCCACTTCCGGTTTGCAATAGCCGTACTGTTCGGCGGCTTCAGCGAAGCTCTGGAAGCAGTCCAGCATTGCCAGTAAGGAGGCGTTGTGTTGCAATGCATCGGCGTACTGCAGGACGTTCGTCCGCATTTCGTTCAGCAGTTGCCGCTCCAGTTCTGCAATCTGCTCTTCTGCATTCAGAATTTTCGCTTCAATTTCTTTAAGCTCCGGCGTTGTGTAGCGCTCTGCCGCCGTCAGCGTTTGCTTCCGTTCATAATC
>JALWUI010000185.1:2842-3362 GCA_027082775.1 Candidatus Kapaibacterium sp. | reverse complement strand
CATAATCCGCCGGTACTTTCTTCCGGTGCGCATGGGTGACTTCGATGTAGTAGCCGAAGACGTTGTTGAATCCGACCTTGAGTGACGGAATACCGGTGCGTTGCCGCTCTCGTTCCTGATATTCCCTGATCCATTGCTGTCCGTATCGGAGTGCTTCGAGGAGTTCATCCAGTTGCGGTGAGAAACCCGGACGGAAAATTTCACCGCTGCCTACCGTTGATGCCGGTTCTTCCACGAATGCCCGTTGCAGTTCTGTTGCTAATTCCGTCAACGAGTGGAGCGAATTTCCAATGGTGCGCAGGGTGTCCGAAGGAAGGGATGTTAGCAGGGATTGGATGGTGGGGATCACCGTCAGTGTGTGGGAGAGCAGAACGTAGTCGCGGGGAATTGCCCGGTTCGCTGCAATGCGGGAGAGAATGCGTTCCAGATCCCCAATGGACTGGAGAATTTCCTGCAACTGTCGGCGGACATCGGGGGATTGAAACAGCGCATCGACCGCTTCCAGCCGTTGCTGAATGGG
>JALWUI010000185.1:0-2832 GCA_027082775.1 Candidatus Kapaibacterium sp. | reverse complement strand
CGACGTAATGGGGCTGCCAGCCACTTTTTAAACAGGCGTCCACCCATCGGCGTCAGGGTTTTATCTAAAATCTGGAAGAGCGTGCCCTGACGCGAGCCGTCGAACGTGTAGAAGATCTCCAGATTCCGGCGGGTGGCAAAGTCCAGCGACATATATTCCGATGGATCGTACAGGCGGATGGAGCGGATGTGTTCGACCGTCCCCCGCTGTGTCTCATAGAAATAGTGGAGCACCACTCCAGCCGTCACGATCGCTCCGTTCCGATTTTCAATGCCAAAGCCTTTGAGGGAGCGCGTGCTGAAATGGCGGAGCAGTGTTTCGCGGGCGAAGCTTTCTTCAAACAGCCATTCTTCCAGACGCGTAATAGCAGGGTCGTAAGAAAGCGGTTGCAGCAGTGTTTCGATCGCGGTGCGCTGTTGCTTGCTGATGAGAATTTCTGCTGGCTGGATCATTTCCAGCGTTGTGAGTAACTGTTGCTGGGTGATTTCACACGTGTAGAACTCGCCGGTGGAAATATCGGCATACGCAATAGCTGCCATCGGTGTCTTTGCCTGTTGATAGAGCCACAGCGCGGCAACGTAATTGTTGATTTTGGCGTCCAGCAGTTTGTCGTTGAAGGTAACGCCGGGCGTTACAACTTCGACAACGTCGCGGCGGACAATGCCTCGCGCTTTCTTTGGATCTTCCAGTTGTTCGCAGACTGCCACGCGGTAGCCAGCGCGCACCAATTTCGGAAGGTAATTGTCCAGTTGGTGGTGAGGAAATCCTGCCATCGGGATATCCCCGGCACTGCCGTTGTTCCGTTTGGTGAGCGTGATGTTGCAGACTTTCGCCGTTGTGATCGCATCCTCATCGAAAGTTTCATAGAAGTCGCCCAGCCGGAACAATACAATGGTATCGGGATAGCGCCGTTTGATCTGGTAATATTGTCGCATCAACGGGGTTGTCTTTTTCCGCTGGCGCTGCGTTCGTTCCATCGCTGTTTTTATGATTCAATTGTGAGAAAAACGGAAACTGTTGTATATTCGTCAAATGTTTGTTTTTTGACGGTACCGAACCGTCATTGGTCTAAACGCACGGGATACAAAGCGCTAAGCAACTTAACGAACAATGAACGCTTTTGGTGAAACGGTAATCGCAACAAAGCGAGCACAGCACAATGGATGAGCACAAGTCGCAATCGCCTTCAGCAGCCGATAAGATCACAGCAGCATCGACCGACGCTTCTGAATCTACGCCTGCCGATGCGAGCAGCAATGAGCCCTCTGAGCAATCTTCCGAAGCAACGGCAGCGTTGCCTGCGTCGGAGACAGCCTCACCGGAGCACCAGTTAACGGAACCAGAAACGGCATCTCCCGAACATCAACTGGAAGCGCCGGAGACGGCGGAGCCATCACATCAGTTAGCGGAATCGCCGACCGCCGCACCGGAGCGGCAACTGGAAGCGCCGGAGACAGCCACACCGGAACATCAACTGCCAGCGGAGGAAGCAGCCGCTCTTCCGGAGCAGCCGTCGTCATCGACTCGTGCTCATCCAGCAGAGGATACTGAAGTCGAAACAGCCGCTGACACTGATACAGCGACATCTTCACCAGAAGTATCGGAAGCACCGGAATCTTCTTCGGAAGCTACCGAAGCGCCATCGGAGGCGGGAACGCCACCACAGGCTGAGGAATCCGCCGTGGCGGAGGAGGAATCGGAAGCGCCACCAGCGGTGGCGGAAGGAGAAAGCGAAGCGGCGCAAGCAGCGGATGCAGAGGAGCAGGTGCAGGAAGCAACAACATCGGCGGAATCGGCTGCGCCGGAGCAGGATGCAGAATCGACTACGCCGGAGCAGGATGAGGTATTTGCAGAACTTCTTCAGGCAAAAGCGCAGGGGACACCTATTGAAGTGGTGGGGCTGCGCCGCATCCGCAATGGGATTTTGGTGCAATACAAGGATAAGCAACTGTTTTTGCCTGTTCAGTTTATTTCGGAGAAACCGAATCCTCCAGAAAATGAAATTCTGTCCTTCATCAAGAAGAAATTTCTGGTGCACGTCCACCGGATTTTCCCCGATGATCGGCGGCGGATTGTTGTAACGCGCAAGGAGATTATTCGCCAGGAGCGGCTGGCACAATTGCAGGAAGGGGAAATTGTGGAAGGGCGAGTCACAGGATTTACTGCTTACGGGGTCTTCGTGGATCTGGGTGGTGTTGAGGGAATGGTACACATTAGCAATTTAGCGCCACGTCCGCCGCGGCGACCGCAGGATCTGGTAACACTGAATGAGAAGGTCAAAGTTCGCATCCTCTCCATCGATCGAGAAACGGGGCGCATTGCGCTGAGTATGAAGGAATTTATGCGGCAAAAAGAGCGGGAGTTGCTGGAGAAGCGGTGGCCCCAGATCGTGGAAGAATTCCAACCCGGAACGCGAGTTATGGGTACAGTACGGCGAGTTCGGGAAACGGGCGTGTGGGTGGAGTTGAAGCCCGGCGTTGAAGGATGGCTCCGCGTTGGAGAATTGAGCTGGGCACGACGTATTCAGCATCCGTCGGAAATGGTTAAGCCGGGCGATCAACTGGAAGTAGAGGTGATCGGCATTGACGAAGAGCGAAAGCGGATTCTGCTGAGTCATCGGCGGACGCAGCCGAATCCGTGGGAAACGATCGAAGAGCGGTTCCCGATCGGTACTCGTCTGGAAGGGACTGTAACCCATATCCTGGTGAAAGGGGCGGTGGTGAACCTGACGGAGGATGTGGATGCTTTTCTGCCCCGCAGCAAGATGCTGCCAGAGTTGCAGCGGAAGCAGCAGCCCTTTGAAGTGGGGGAGCAGGTCGAAGTGCTGGTAAT
>JALWUI010000184.1 GCA_027082775.1 Candidatus Kapaibacterium sp. | reverse complement strand
ATCCATTACTCCCGCTTCTCTTACCCCATTGACACCCTTGTTCACGAGAGTTTTGTAATTTTGTAGTTTTCAAACTAATCAGAAACAACCCGGAAGGGCAAGTGAAATGGCAATTCGGATTGCAATTAACGGCTTTGGGAGAATTGGGCGTCTGGTCTTTCGACGAGCTATCACGGAGCCGTCCCTGCACATCGTTGGCATCAACGATTTGACCGATGCTGCAACCCTGGCTCACCTGCTGAAATTTGATTCCGTCCACGGTAAATTCGCTGGCACCGTTGCTTCCGATCAGAACTTCCTTGTGGTCAACGACCAGCGCATTCCGATTTCTGCTTCTAAAAACATCAGCGATATTCAGTGGGATTGGGACAGCATTGACATTGTCATTGAAGCCACAGGGGTCCATCGAACTCGCGCTGCTTGTGAAGAGCATCTCAAAATGGGGGCGAAAAAAGTGGTACTTACCGCTCCAGCCAAAGATCCTGTGGATGCAACGGTGGTGCTCGGTGTCAATGATCACATTCTTACTGGAAAAGAAAAAATCATTTCCAACGCCTCCTGCACAACCAATTGTCTGGCACCAATGGTCAAGGTGCTCCACGACAACTTCGGCATCGAAACCGGCTTTATGCTCACCGTCCACGCCTACACCAACGATCAACGCATTCTGGATCTGCCGCACAAAGATTTACGTCGGGCACGGGCTGCAGCAGTAAATATCATTCCTACAACCACTGGCGCCGCAAAAGCGGTGGGATTGGTAATGCCGGAACTACAGGGCAAACTGGATGGCTTTGCGCTGCGCGTTCCGGTCGCTGATGGATCTATTACCGACCTGACAGCAGTGTTGCAGAAACCCGCTTCGATTGAAGAAATTAACGCTGCTTTCAAAGAAGCTGCTGAAACTTCCTTAGCGAACATTCTGGAATACTCCGAAGATCCTCTGGTTTCTTCAGACATCGTGGGGAATCCCCATTCCTGCATTTTCGACGCCCTCTCAACGAAGGTTCAGGGGAATCTGGTCAAAGTCCTTGGTTGGTACGATAATGAATGGGGCTATGCCAACCGTATCGTGGATTTAGTTTTGAAACTTGCTTCCCTCACCCCAGCACAATAGGAGCCTTACCAGATGATCCGCTCGATCGATGAATTACCCCTGAAGCAGGAAACCGTGCTGATTCGAGTCGACTTCAATGTGCCAATGAATGAAAATCGCGAGATCACCGATGACCTCCGCATCCGAGCTGCTTTGCCGACCATCAAAAAAGTCCTCAGCGAAGGGGGGAAAGCGGTCCTTATGTCCCATCTGGGGCGTCCGAAAGGACAACGCAAGCCCGAATTTTCACTGGAACCGGTCGCCAGCTACCTTTCCAAACTGCTCCGAACCTCCGTTAATTTTATCCCTGATTGCATTGGGGAAACGGTCAAAGCAGCCATCGATCACATCGACTATGGCGAAGTCGTCCTGTTAGAAAACCTCCGGTTCTATCCCGGAGAAGAAGCGAACGATCCGGAATTTGCGCAGGCTTTAGCGTCTCTGGGAACCGTCTATATCAACGATGCTTTCGGCACCGCACATCGTGCTCACGCCAGCACCGTTGGCGTTCCCCGGTTGATGAATGTCAAAGGTGCTGGCTATCTGTTGCTTAAAGAAATCCGCTATCTGAAAGAAGCGGTGGACAATCCCGCTCATCCTTTTGTCGCTATTTTCGGCGGAGCGAAAATCAGCGGGAAAATCGAACTCATCGAGCGGTTCCTCCACCGATGCGATCAGCTCCTCATCGGTGGGGGTATGGCTTTCACATTCTTCAAAGCACTGGGTAAGGAAATCGGAAAGTCCATTCTGGAAGAAGAAAAAATCGCCCTCGCTCGCTCCCTGCTGGAGCAGGCAGAGCAAACGCCTGCTCAACTGATTCTTCCAGTTGATGTTGTAGTTGCAGCGGAGCTTTCGGCATCTGCGGAGACCCGCATCGTTTCCCGGGATCACATCCCGGCTGATATGATGGGAGTCGATATTGGTCCGCAAACTATCGACCTTTTCACTTCTGCAATTCTCTCCGCAAAAACGGTTATCTGGAACGGACCAATGGGCGTTTTTGAAATTCCACCGTTTGCCACCGGAACTCGAGCAATTGCGGAAGCTTTAGCCAAAGCAACAGAAAATGGCGCTATCACGATCGTTGGCGGTGGAGATTCTGCAGCAGCGATCCACCACTTTGGTCTGGATCACGCCGTTTCCCACGTCTCCACTGGTGGTGGCGCTTCTCTGGCGCTGCTGGCGGGGAAACCCCTGCCCGCTTTGCAGGCGCTGGAGCAGTAACCGAAACTTCAAAAACTGCCGTGCCATCCGGCAGCACTCTGGCAATTCGATCAGCCGAATCTGGCAGGACAACAACAAATGCCTCAGCGTATTCCCGGCGTAACTGTTGCAACAGTCGAAATGCCGCCCGACGCCGGGAAAAATCTCCCGCTATTACTTTGTACCAGCTTCCCTGATTCCAAATCCCTACTTCACACCGATACCGTTCAGCAACCTGCTGTGCAATGGGCAGCAATTTCTCTATCCCAGCATACAGATATGCCCCAATCTGAACACCATAGCGCGGCTGCGCAGAGCTTTCTGGCGTAACGAGACACAAGCAGCAGACAATGCTCCCCGCGAAAAGCCACTTCCGGTAATCCCGCATTTTGGTTCTCCCCTGCTTTGTTCCTCACAAAAATAACACAATCCTGCCGAAAACTGTGAAGCAGAATACCCGCCAAAGTTCCTCCTAATAGCGCAAAAATAATACAATCCTGCTGAAAACCTGCTCTGCTGCTCTTTCAGTCTTTCTCGAAAATTTGAAAATTCCGAAAACGCCTGATTTTAAGAATTTTTCGTATTTTCGTGTTTGGCGACGGGTGCAAATTTGTTCCAC